>CALEJW010000199.1 GCA_937898635.1 uncultured Pseudomonadota bacterium
ACGGCCGGGCGCACCACGCTCAACGGCGAGGGCCTGCAGCACGAGGACGGCCACAGCCACATCCTCTCCTCGATGATCCCGAACTGCCGCTCCTGGGATCCCACCTTCGCCTGCGAGCTGGTGGTGATCATCCAGGACGGCCTGCGGCGGATGGTCGAGGACCAGGAGGACGTCTACTACTACATCACCGTCATGAACGAGAACTACCCCCAGCCGGCGCTGCCCGAGGGCGCCCGCGAGGGCATTCTCAAGGGGATGTACCGGCTCCCCGGGGCGAGCGGCGGCAAGGGGCCGCGCGTGCAGCTCCTCGGCAGCGGCACGATCCTGCGCGAGGTGATCGCCGCGGCGAAGCTGCTGGCCGACGACTGGGGCGTGGGGGCGGACCTCTGGAGCTGCCCGAGCTTCACGGAGCTGCGGCGAGACGGCATGGAGGCCGCGCGCTGGAACCTCCTGCACCCGACGGCGAAGCCGCGCGTTTCGTACGTCGAGCAGTGCCTCGCGGGCACGAAGGGCCCGGTCATCGCCTCGAGCGACTACGTGCGCGCCTTCGCCGACCAGATCCGGGAGTTCGTGCCGCGCCGCTACAAGGCGCTGGGCACCGATGGCTTCGGCCGCAGCGATTCGCGCGAGAACCTTCGCCGCTTCTTCGAGGTGGACCGCCATCACGTGGTCGTGGCGGCGCTCAAGGCCCTCGCCGAGGATGGCGAGATCCCCGCCGCGAAGGTGGCCGAGGCGATCGCGAAGTACGGCATCGATCCCGAGAGACCCGCGCCCTGGACGGTCTAGCGACCCGACCGGCGCCCATCACGACAATACGAGGAGAGAGCCTTGGCGGCCATCGAGGTCAAGGTCCCCGACATCGGGGACTTCAAGGACGTGCCGGTCATCGAGCTGCTGGTGAAGCCCGGCGACGCGGTGAAGAAGGAGGACCCGCTCGTCACGCTCGAGAGCGACAAGGCGACCATGGAGGTGCCCTCGCCCGCCGCGGGCACCGTGACCGAACTGAAGGTCAAGGTGGGCGACAAGGTGAGCCAGGGGAGCCTGGTGCTGCTGCTCGAAGCGGCGGAAGCGGGCGCGGCGAAACCCGCGCCCGGGAAGCCCGCCGCGGCCCCCGCACCCGAGAAGCCCGCGCCGGCCTCAACGGCGCCCGCGCCGGCAGCCCCGACCGCGCCGGTCGTCGCCGCCGCCGCTTCGCGGCCGGCGCCCGTGCCCGCCGAGCCCGCGCCCGAAACGGGCGCGCCCTCCCACGCGAGCCCCGGCGTGCGCCGCTTCGCTCGCGAGCTGGGCGTCGACCTCGCTCGCGTCCAGGGCTCCGGCCCCAAGAGTCGCATCCTCAAGGAGGACGTGCAGGCCTTCGTGAAGGGTGCCCTGTCGGGCGCGAGCCCGGGCGCCGCGCGCGCCGCGGGCGGCGGCCTCGCGGACCTGGGCCTGCCCGCCTGGCCCGTCGTGGATTTCGCCAAGTTCGGCCCGGTCGAGGTGCAGCCGCTGTCGCGGATCAAGAAGATCTCCGGCCCGGCCCTCGCCCGCAACTGGGTGATGATCCCGCACGTCACGCAGTTCGACGAGGCGGACATCACGGACCTCGAGGCCTTCCGCGCGAAGGTGAACGAGGAGAACGCGAAGTCCGGCGTCAAGGTGACGCCGCTCGCCTTCCTCATCAAGGCCTGCGTGGCGGCCCTGCGCAAGTTCCCGCAGTTCAACGCCTCCCTCGACGGCGAGAACCTCGTGCTCAAGCACTACTGGCACATCGGCTTCGCCGCCGACACGCCCAACGGGCTCGTCGTCCCCGTCCTCCGGGATGCCGACCGCAAGGGCGTCGTGGAGATCGCGAGGGAGACGGGGGAACTCGCCGCGAAGGCGCGCGAGGGCAAGCTCGGCCCGGCGCAGATGCAGGGCGGGACCTTCACGATCTCCTCCCTCGGCGGCATCGGCGGGACGGCGTTCACGCCCATCATCAACGCGCCGGAGCTCGCGATCCTCGGCGTCTCCAAGGCCGCGATGAAGCCGGTCTGGAACGGCCGCGAGTTCGCGCCCCGGCTGATGATGCCCCTGAGCCTCTCCTACGACCACCGCGTCATCGACGGCGCCGCGGCCGCCCGTTTCACCACCTACCTCGCCCAGGTCATCGCCGACCTGCGGCGCGGCATGCTCTAGGAAGGCGGCGGCCATGGCCACCCTCGAGATCAAGGTCCCGGACATCGGCGACTTCAGGGACGTACCCGTCATCGAAGTGCTGGTGAAGCCGGGCGACGCCGTCAGGAAGGAAGCCTCCCTCGTCACCCTCGAGTCCGACAAGGCGACGATGGAGGTTCCCTCGACCCACTCGGGCACGGTGAAGGAACTGAAGGTGAAGGTGGGCGACCGCCTTTCCGAAGGCTCGGTGATCCTGCTGCTCGAGACCTCGGAAGCCGCCGACGCAGCCCCGGCGCGCACGCCCGCGCCCGCCGCCCCGGCGCCCTCCCCGGCCCCCGCGGCAGCCGCGTCCAGGGCCTCCGCGCCCTCGGCGCTGCGCGAGGCGCTCACCTCCACGCTCGCGAGCCTGGACGCGGACCTGCACGCGGAAGTGCTGGTGCTCGGCGCGGGGCCCGGGGGCTACACCGCGGCTTTCCGCGCCGCGGATCTCGGCAAGAAGGTGGTGCTCGTCGAGCGCCACCCGACGCTGGGAGGCGTGTGTCTCAACGTGGGCTGCATTCCCTCGAAGGCGCTGCTGCACGCGGCCAAGGTCATCGCCGACGCCGAGGACATGGCGGAGCACGGCATCGCCTTCGGCGCGCCGAAGGTCGATCTCGGGAGCCTGCGCAAGTTCAAGGAAGGCGTCGTGGCCAAGCTCACGCGCGGCCTCGCGAGCCTCGCCAAGGCCCGCAAGGTGACGGTGGTGGAGGGCCGCGCCGAGTTCGCCACGCCGCACACGCTGGCGGTGGAGACGAAGGAGGGACGCAAGGTGGTCTCCTTCGACCACTGCATCATCGCCGCCGGCTCCCAGTCGGCGCGCATCCCCGGCTTTCCCTACGACGACCCGCGCCTGCTCGATTCCACGAGCGCGCTCGCGCTCCAGGACGTGCCGAAGCGCCTGCTCATCATCGGCGGGGGCATCATCGGCCTGGAGATGGCGACCGTCTACGACGCGCTGGGCTCGAAGGTGACCGTGGTCGAGTTCATGGACCGCCTGATTCCCGGCGCCGACCCCGACATCGTGAAGCCGCTCGCGAAGCGGATCGGGAAGCGCTACGAGAAGATCCTCCTCGGGACGAAGGTCGCGCGGCTCGAAGCCGTGAAGGAGGGCCTGCGCGCCACCTTCGAGAGCGCCGGCGGCGCCGCCACCCCGGCACCGGAGATCTTCGACCGCGTGCTCCTCGCCGTCGGCCGCCGGCCCAACGGGAAGAACATCGGCGCCGAGAAGGCGGGCGTGAAGGTCGACGAACGCGGCTGGATTCCGGTGGACGGGCAGATGCGCACGAACGTCGCGCACATCTACGCGATCGGCGACATCGTGGGCGAGCCCATGCTCGCGCACAAGGCGACCCACGAGGGCAAGCTCGCCGCCGAGGTGATCGCCGGCATGGCCCACCACGTGTGGGAGGCGCGCACCATCCCGAGCGTGGCCTACACGGACCCGGAAGTCGCCTGGATGGGGCTCTCGGAAGCGCAGGCGAAGGAAAAGGGCGTGGAGTACGAGAAGGCGCTCTTCCCCTGGGCCGCCAGCGGGCGCGCGATCGGCATGGGGCGCGAGGAAGGCCTCACGAAGGTCCTCTACGAGAAGGGCACCAGGCGCATCCTCGGCGCGGGGATCGTGGGGATCAACGCCGGGGAACTCATCGCGGAGACCGTGCTCGCCCTGGAGATGGGCGCGGATGCGGAGGACATCGGCCTCACGATCCACCCGCACCCGACGCTCTCGGAGACGGTGTTCTTCAGCGCCGAGATGGCCGAGGGCACCATCACCGACATGCTGCCCAAGGCGAAGTAGCCGCCCGCGCGCCCGGCCGGCGCCTCAGGCGCCCGCCGGCCCCTTGAGTTCCACCGTGTTGCCCTCGGGATCGCGCACGTAGATCGACGGGCCCTTGCCTTCGGCGCCGAAGCGCATCGCGACCTCGCCCGGCTCGCAGCCGCGCTCCCGCAGGAAGGCGCGGATCGCCTCCCCGTCGAAGGGCTCCACGCGCAGGCAGAGGTGGTCCAGGTTCCGGCCCTCCTCGCCCGGCGCGGCGCCGCCCGCCCTCCCGAGCGGGCCATCGACCGGCACCAGGTCGATGAGGCTTCTTCCCGCGCGCAGCTGCACGAGGCCGATGTCGTCGCGGCGCCGCTCGAGCGTGCAGCCCAGCACCTCCAGGTAGAAGGCGGCCGCCCGGTCCGCGTCGCGCACGCGCAGGACCACGTGGTCGATGCCGCTCGGCCGGATCACGGCAGCACCGCCGCGGCCACGAGGGCGAGTCCCGAGAGCGTCGCGAGGCGGGCCGGGCCATAGAAGGACCTGGGCTTCGCCTCCGCATCGACGATGCCCACGACCCGGCGCGCCTCGTCGAGGAGCGGCAGGCAGGCTTCCGACTGCACCTCGGCGTCGCAGACGTAGAACCCGCCGCCCGCCTGCACGTGCTGCTTCACGTCGTCGATCACGAGCGCGCGGCCGGTGAGGCCCACCGTGCTGTTGGTGCTGCCCGCGGCGAACGCCGGCGTGAGCGGGAATTCCGCGCGGCTCGGCCGGCCGACGTAGGAGAGCTTCACGAGCACCGGCTGCCCCGAGGGCGCGAGCCGGCGCTGGTAGATCCCGATCCAGTCGGACCCGGTGGTCTCCTGGGCGCGCTCCACCAGCCGCTCGAGGAGCGCCAGGCGCCGGGTGGCCTGTTCCGTCCGGCCGCCCAGGATCGCGGTGAGGTCGTAGGGCACCGGCGCGAGCTCGTCCGGCAGCGAGCAGGCCCCGTCCCCGTCGAGCATCGGCACCGGGTAGGCGTAGAGGGAGCCGGGATCGCCGATCTCCACCTTCTCGCCCAGGGCCTCCAGGAAGTCGGCGACGGCGAGCGCCACGTCCGCCTCGCGGCCCGCCACCTGCTCGAGGCCGGCGGCGCGAAGGTAGGCGGCCACGCGCGCCGCCCCTTCCGCCGTGGACGGGTTGCGCTCGCTCACGGGATCGCGTTCCTCACGGCGCTATCGCCTTGGCGCCGCGGTCGCCGCGAAGTCCACGAACTCGACCGCGAGCCCCCGCGAGCGCATCCAGTCGGCCACCGCGAAACCGGTGGCGCGCGGCCAGGGCTTCAGGTCTGCGGGAGCGTAGCGGCGGTACTCGACGAGTTCCTCGCCGAGGCTCACGCGGCCCGTGGCCACGGCGTGGTAGCAGAGCATGACCTCGTTCTTGCGCTCGAAGACGTAGTTGCCGATGAGGTGCGCCTCGACCACCTCGAGTCCGAGCTCCTCCTTCACCTCGCGGACCACGGCCGCCTTCGGGTCCTCGCGCGCCTCCAGGTAGCCGGTGACCAGGGCGAACCAGCCCTCGGGCCAGGCGCGGTTGCGCGCGAGGATGATCTCGCCCTCGTGCTCGACCAGCGCGCCCACGGCGGGCACGGGATTGCCCCACTGGACGAAGCCGCAGGCTTCGTCGGCGCAGGCCCGGCGCAGGACGGTGCCGCCGCCGTCGTCGGCGATCTCGCGCTCGGCGAGCGGCCGGGCGCAGCGCGGACAGAAGGCGAAGACTTCCGCGCTCATGGTCCGTTGCCCTCGTCGCCCTCGAGCGCCCGGCGCACGCGCCGCACGCCGCCGAAGACGGCCGCGGCGACGAAGGGCACGGCGATCCCCATCACCACCTCCGGGTTCCAGTCCACGCCGGCAGCCTTCGCCGCCTTGGCGAGCACGCCCACGAGGGAGACGCCGTAGTAGGTGATGACGACCACGGAGAGCCCCTCGACCGTCTGCTGCAGGCGAAGCTGCACGCGCCCGCGCCGGTTCATCGCTTCCAGCACCCGCTGGTTCTGCTGTTCCCTCGCGATGTCCACGCGGGTGCGCAGGAGCGCGCTCGCGCGCGAGACCCGCTCGGCGAGGTTGGCGATGCGCCGCGAGGTGCTGCGGCAGGTGGCCATGGCGGGCGCGAGGCGGCGGTGGAGGAACTCCTCGAGCGTCGAGAGCCCCGGGATCCGAACCTCGCGAAGCTCCGCGAGGCGGCGCATCACGATCGCGTCGTAGGCCTCCGCCGCCTCGAAGCGGAAGCGGGTGGCGCTCTGCAGGTGCTCGACGCGCGCGGCCAGGTGCGTGAGGTCGTCGAGGAGCTTCGCCTCGTCCTTCGGCGTCGCCCCGGCGATGCGCTCGACGATGGCGGCGAGCTCCGTCTCCATCGCGCCGAGGTCCGGCGCGGCCTTGCGCGCGACGGGAAAGGCGGTGAGCGCCATCATCCGGTAGGTCTCGATCTCGAGCAGGCGCTGCACCATGCGGCCCGCCTGCCCCAGGCCCATCTCGCGGTTGAGCAGCAGGAAGCGCGTGAAGCCGTCGTCGCGGACGCGGAAGTCCGTGTACGCCCAGCCCCGGCCCTCCGCGACGGCGCCGCCGACCACGGTGTCGCCCTGGGGGCGGAAGGCATCCGCGGGCGGCGCGGCCGCGGGGAAGGCGACGAGGTCGATGGAGACCGCCACCATCACCTCCCCGGGCAGCGCGGCGGCGACGGCGGGCCAGCCGGCGCGCTCGAGCAGCTCCGCGGGCGCGCGGTCGCGCTCGCCCGCCGCGAAGAAGGTGTAGCTCGCGAATTCGGCGTGCCCTTCCCACTTGAAGCGCAGCCCCCCGCCCAGCGCCACCACCGCGTGGTCCACGCCCGGCGCGACGGCGCTGCCGGCGGCCTGCGCGAAACGCTCGAGGGCGTCGCGGTGGGCTGCGCGATCGCCCGGGCCGTGCCGTATCGCGAGATAGACGACCTGCTGGGCGCCCTCGAGGCGCACGGGCGGGCGCGAGTGGACCTCGTCGTTCAGCTGCCGGCGAAGCTCGTGCTCGGGAAGGACGAAACCGGTGGAAACCATGGACGGCGCTCGCCTGTCGGGCAGGGCGGACGGCCTAGAGCCGCTCGCCGAGCCAGCCCTCCACGCTCGCGAGCGCGCCGGGCAGCGCGTCCGGGTTCGTGCCCCCCGCCTGCGCCATGTCGGGACGCCCGCCGCCCTTGCCGCCCACCTGCTGGGCGACGAAGTTCACGAGCTCGCCCGCCTTCACCTTGCCGGTGAGGTCCTTGGTGACGCCCGCGACCAGCGAGACCTTGCCTTCGGCCACGGAGGCGAGGAGCGCCACGCCGCTGCCCAGGCGCTCCTTCACCTTGTCGAGGGACTCGCGCAGCATCCCGGCATCCGCGCCGTCGAGCTGCACCGCGACCGTCTTGACACCCTTGACCACGCGGGTACCGGCGGCGAGCACGTCGTCGAGCTTGCCGGCCGCGAGCTGCCCCTTGAGCCTCGCGAGCTCCTTCTCGAGCGACTTCACGCTCTCGATCACCTGCGCGATCTTCGCGTCGATTTCCTGGGGCTGCGCCTTGAGGGCCTCGGCCGCGCGCGCGAGCCGGTCGCGGTCGGCCTGGGCCTGGGCGAGCGCCACGCTGCCGGCGATCGCCTCGACGCGCCGGATCCCCGCGGCGACGCCGCCCTCGGAGACGATCCGGAAGTAGCCGATGTCGCCCGTGCGCGCCACGTGCGTGCCGCCGCAGAGCTCGCGGGAGCTGCCGATGTCGAGCACGCGCACCTCGTCGCCGTACTTCTCGCCGAAGAGCATCATCGCGCCGAGCTTCTGCGCCTCTTCGATGGGCATCACGCGCGCCTCGGTGGCCGCGTTCGCGAGGATCTCCGCATTGACGATCTCCTCGACCCGGCGCAGCTGCGCGTCCGTCATGGGCGCGTTGTGGCTGAAGTCGAAGCGGGTCTTGTCCTCGTCGACGAGGGAGCCCTTCTGCTGGACGTGCGTCCCGAGCACCTCCCGCAACGCCTTGTGCATGAGGTGCGTGACGGAGTGGTGGCGCACGGTGCGCATCCGCTTGTCGAGATCGACCTGGGCGGCCACGGTGTCGCCCACCGCGACCTCGCCGGTCTTCACGGTGCCGTAGTGGCCGAAGACATCCGGCTGGATCTTCTGCGTGTCCTCCACCGCGAAGAGCGTGAGGCACACCCCGCCCTTGGTGAGCTCGCCGCGATCGCCCACCTGCCCGCCCGACTCCGCATAGAAGGGGGTCCGGTCGAGCACCACGACACCGGCCTCGCCCGCCGAGAGGCTCTTCACGGGGCTGCCCTCGCGGTAGAGCGCCACCACGCGGCCTTCCTCGGAAAGGGTCTCGTAGCCCCGGAAAGCCGTCTTCGCCCCGCGGTAGTCGAGCTGCGCGCCGGCCTTGAACTTGCTCGCGGCGCGCGAGCGCTCCTGCTGCGCGGCCATGGCGGCATCGAAGGCCTTCATGTCCACGGTGAATCCGCGCTCGCGGCCGATGTCGGCGGTGAGGTCCACGGGGAAGCCGTAGGTGTCGTAGAGCTTGAAGGCCGTCTCGCCGTCGAGCTGCCTGCCGCCGCCGGCCAGGGCCTCGTCGAGGATCGTGAGGCCGTGCTCCAGCGTCTCGCCGAAGCGCTCCTCCTCCTGGCGCAGCGTCGCGGTGACGCGGCCCTCGGATTCGCGAAGCTCCGGGTAGGCCTCGCCCATCTCCGCGGCGAGATCCGCCACGAGCTTGTAGAAGAAGGGCGACTTGCAGCCGAGCTTGTGGCCGTGGCGCATGGCTCGCCGCGCGATGCGCCGCAGCACGTAGCCGCGCCCCTCGTTGCCGGGGATGACGCCGTCGCAGATGAGGAAGGCGCAGGCGCGGATGTGGTCCGCGATGACGCGAAGGCTCGGCGAGGCGAGGTCCCTCGCGCCGGTCTCGCGCGCCGCCGCCTTCACCAGCGCCTGGAAGAGGTCGATCTCGTAGTTCGAGTGCACGTGCTGCAGCACCGCCGTGAGGCGCTCGAGGCCCATGCCCGTGTCCACGGAGGGGCGCGGCAGCGGGTGCATCGTGCCCGCCTCGTCGCGGTTGAACTGCATGAAGACGAGGTTCCAGATCTCGATGTAGCGGTCGCCTTCGGCGTCCGGGGAGCCCGGGGGGCCGCCGGGAATGCCGGGGCCGTGGTCGTAGAAGATCTCCGAGCACGGCCCGCAGGGGCCGGTGTCGGCCATCTGCCAGAAGTTGTCGCTCTCGAACTTGCGCCCGCCCGGCTTGTCGCCGATGCGGATGCAGCGCTCGGCCGGGACGCCGATCTCCTTCGTCCAGATCCCGTAGGCCTCGTCGTCCGTCTCGTAGACGGTGGTCCAGAGCTTTTCCTTCGGGATCCCGTAGACCTCGGTGACCAGTTCCCACGCGTAGCGGATGGCTTCCCGCTTGAAGTAGTCCCCGAAGCTGAAGTTGCCGAGCATCTCGAAGAAGGTGTGGTGGCGCGCGGTGTAGCCCACGTTCTCGAGGTCGTTGTGCTTGCCGCCGGCGCGCACGCAGCGCTGCGAAGTGACGGCGCGCCTGTAGGCGCGCTTCTCGGTGCCCAGGAAGACGTCCTTGAACTGGACCATTCCCGCGTTGGTGAAGAGGAGCGTCGGGTCGTTGCCCGGCACCAGCGGGCTCGAGGCCACGCTCTGGTGGCCCTGGGAGACGAAGAAGTCGATGAATTTCCTGCGGATCTCGCTGGTTTTCATGGCGCGCGCCGACGCTGCGGGCGAAAACGCCAAGGATACCAAATGCGAACCGGCCCCGAACCCTCATCGCCTCGCGCGTGTCCCCCCGAGGGAGAGCCCAAGCGAGCCAAGCCCGGTCCCCGGCCTGCGGGGACGCTTGGCGGCGGAACGGTGGAGCACGGATCTCGAACGGCGTGATGGGTGACGATTCGCGGCGGCGTCGGGCGTCGCCGTCCCCGTTCGTGCTAGACTGCGCCCCGCAGGATAGTCAAGCAGTGAATCACGCAGTCCCTCCTCGCCGCGACCCGGCGACCAATGTGGCAGTCCATTTCCCTCTTGATCGTCGTGCCCGCAACGGGGCTCGGTTCTGTCTCGGACAATGATCGAAAGGAATTCGCAATGGCTACTGGCACCGTGAAATGGTTCAACGACTCCAAGGGTTTCGGCTTCATCACGCCGGATGACGGCGGCAAGGATCTCTTTGCCCACCACTCGTCGATCCAGATGGATGGCTACAAGTCCCTCAAGGAGGCGCAGAAAGTGCAATTCGACGTGGAGCAGGGCCCCAAGGGCCCGGCCGCCGCGAACATTCGCGCCATCTAGCCGGGTTTCCCCCGGCCGAAGGGCGCGCGAACGCGCGAACCTGCTTGGCGAAAGGGCCCGGGAAACCGGGCCCTTTTTTTGCCCGTGCCCCGGCGCCGGCGCCGGCGCCTAGGAGACGCCCCCGCCCGCCGCGCGCAGCAGGGCGAGGATCGCCTCCAGCGGGAAGCCCCTGCCCAGCAGGAATCGCACCTGGCGGGCCTTCTCCGCGGCATCGAGCGGCGCTCGCCCGAACCGCGACCGCCACACCGCCTCGAGCGCCTCGGCCTGGCCGCTCTTCGCCTGGTCGAGCGCCTCGGCGATGCCCGCTTCGCCGATGCCTTTCTCGCGAAGGTGGTGCGCGATCTTGAGCGGGCCGAATCGGCGCGATTTTGCCCGGACCGTCTGCTCCACGAAGCGCTCCTCGGAGAGCCAGCCGCGCTTCGTGAAGTCATCGAGGAGCGCATCGAGGTCGAGGCCCTCCGGCGCGTGGGGCGAGAGCTTGCGGCGAAGCTCGGCCCGGGAATGCTCCCGGCGCGCGAGCAGCCTCAGCGCCCGGGCGCGCAACGCCAGGCCAGCTTCGGGGACGGGGAAACCCCAGGCCATGGTCCGGCGGCGGGCGGAGGAGCCGGTACGGTCAGTCCGCCTCGGCGGCCCCGGCCTCGCCGTGGTCGGCGGGCATGCCGCCGGCGATGCCGACGGCCTCGCGGATCTTCGCCTCGATCTCGTTGGCCATCTCGGGGTTCTCGCGCAGGAACTCGCGCGTGTTGTCCTTGCCCTGGCCGATCTTCTCGCCCTTGTAGGCGTACCAGGCGCCGCTCTTGTCGATGATGCGGTGCTGCACGCCCAGCTCGATGATCTCGCCGTGGCGCGAGATCCCCTCGTTGTAGAGGATGTCGAAGTCGGCGACCTTGAAGGGGGGCGCGACCTTGTTCTTCACCACCTTCACGCGCGTTTCGTTCCCGATCACCTCCTCGCCCTTCTTGATGGAGCCGATGCGGCGGATGTCCATGCGCACGGAGGCGTAGAACTTGAGCGCGTTGCCGCCCGTGGTGGTCTCGGGGTTGCCGAACATGACGCCGATCTTCATGCGGATCTGGTTGATGAAGATGACGAGCGTGTTGGAGCGCTTGATGTTGGCGGTGAGCTTGCGAAGCGCCTGCGACATGAGGCGCGCCTGCAGGCCCATCTGCGGCTCGCCCATCTCGCCCTCGATCTCGGCCTTGGGCGTGAGCGCCGCGACCGAGTCGACGACCACGCAGTCGACGGAAGCCGAGCGCACGAGCATGTCCGCGATCTCGAGCGCCTGCTCGCCGTTGTCCGGCTGCGAGAGCAGGAGCTCGGAGGTGTCCACGCCGAGGCGCTGGGCGTACTGGGGGTCGAGCGCGTGCTCGGCGTCGATGAAGGCCGCCGTGCCGCCGAGCTTCTGGATGTTGGCGATGACCTGGAGCGTGAGCGTGGTCTTGCCCGAGGACTCCGGGCCGTAGATCTCCACGACGCGCCCGCGCGGGAGCCCGCCCACGCCGAGGGCGAGGTCCAGGCCGAGCGACCCGGTGGAGACGACCTCGATGCCCTTTTCGACATCCTTGTCGCCCATGCGCATGATCGCGCCCTTGCCGAACTGGCGCTCGATCTGGGTGAGCGCGGCCTGCAGGGCCTTCGCCTTGTTCTCGTCCATCTTGGGGGCTTCGGATTCGCGGTTCGCGATGACTTTGAGCATTGGAATTATCCCATATCAGTGAGGTTGAACTTTCCGCCCAGGACCCGTCGCTAGCGCGTGCGCCGGACGAGCCCCGCCATCACACCGAAAATCTCCAGGCGCCCCTTCGGGCGAATGACCGGGAAGGCCTTGTTCGCGGGCTTCAGGACGAACGTGCCTTTTTCTCGGTCCAGGTACTTCACGGTGAATTCGTTGTCCACGATCGCCACGACGATCTCGCCGACGTTGGCGTTGGGCTGCTGCTCGACCACGATCA
This sequence comes from uncultured Pseudomonadota bacterium, assembly GCA_937898635.1. Taxonomy (GTDB): domain Bacteria; phylum Pseudomonadota; class Gammaproteobacteria; order Burkholderiales; family Usitatibacteraceae; genus FEB-7. Next base: position 12,183 of record CALEJW010000199.1, read on the forward strand.
GGTCGCCGTCGTGGATGCCGGCGTCGATCATCGACTCGCCCTTCACGCGCACCAGGCTCGTCTTCGACGGCACCCGGATGAGGTAGTCGTCGATGGTGACGAGGTCGTAGCCGTCGGAGAGCGCCGGGTTGGGCAGCCCCGCCTGCACGGCGTCGTGCGCGAGCCGCCGCTCGAAGAACCGGGCGCCGGGCTTCAACTGCCGGTCAGGGGTCCAGTCCAGGTAGCCCGCCTCCTCGAAGCGGCGCACGCACTCGGCCACCCACGACTTCGCGGAGATCCCCCACAGGGTGGCGAGCACCGAGTAGGAGGGGATCACCTTGTGCTCGGCGTAGTAGTCCTGGAGCTTCTCCAGGTACGCCGGGTCGAGGGCCTGCTGGTTCTTCAACGCCATGGGTCGCCAAACGGTGGACAGAACGATTGTTCGGTAAGCTACAGAACGATCGTTCTGCTGTCAAGCGATCCGGAAACGACGCGGCGACGGCCCGGGAAACGGGCCTGGAGAGCGAAAGAAGGGCTCCCCTTCAGGCGCCCGGCGACACCAGCGCCACGAGCCCCCGGAGGGCCTCCAGCACCGCCTGGCCGCGCACCGCGGCGCGGTCGCCGCCGAAGACCTCGAACTTCGTGCGCACCTCGCCATCCAGCGAGGCCCAGGCGAACCAGACGAGGCCCACGGGCTTCGAGGGGCTGGCGCCGCCCGGGCCCGCCACGCCGGTGACCGCGACGGCGAAGCCGGCGTCGCTCTGGTGGAGGGCGCCGACCGCCATCTCGCGGACCACCGCCTCGGACACCGCGCCGTGGGTGCCGAGGGTCTCCTGCTTCACGCCCAGCAGGTCGACCTTGGCCGCGTCGGAGTAGGTGACGAACCCGCGGTCGAACCAGGCGGAGCTTCCCGCCGTCCGGGTGATCGCCTCCCCCACTCCGCCGCCGGTGCAGGACTCCGCCACGACGACGGTGGCCTTCGCCGGCAGGCAGGCTTCCCCCAGTTGGCGCGAGGCAAGATCGATCTCGGTCATTGCGTTTCCCCCGGCCGCCCGCGGTACCAGTAGCGGTAGGCCAATTCGAAGCCGAAGCCCTTGTAGAGCGCGAGCGCCGGGGCATTGTCCGCCTCGACCTGGAGATAGGCGCTGCGCGCGCCGCGCTCCAGGCCCCATCGTAGCAGCGCCTTCACCATCGCACGGGCGAGGCCCCGCCGGCGCTGCCCCTCCCTCGTCACCACGTCGAAGAGCCCGACGTGGCCGTCCTCGAGGATCGCGAGCCCCACCGCCACCGCGACGCCGCCTTCCAGGATCGCCGCCGGGCGCATCTCGAGCGGCAGCGCCGAGAGCCTCGCGAGATGCGCGCCGCGCTGCGCGATCGCCGAGCCGCGGAGCTCTCCCACCATGTCGAACCACTCCTCGAGGCGGGGACACGCCGCCTCGGGCCCGGCGAGCGATCCGGCCGGGGCGTCGAGGTCCGCCGCCTGGACTTCCGTGGAACCGAACGCGTCGTAGCCCAGCTCGGCGAGCCGCGAGTCGAGCTCCCCGGGGAGCGTGTGCATCGAGAGCCGGTAGATGGCGGGCAGCCCCCGCTCGCCGTACACGCGCTCGCAGTGGGCGATCTTCTCCCCGAGCGGCAGGCGCGAGGGATAGAGCGCGTTCACCGAGCGGGCGCGCTTCGCCTTTCCCGGCGAGAAGCGCAAAAGCCAGCCGTCGTAGAGGAGTTGCCCCGGCGGCGCGGACGAGTTGAGCGTGAGCTCCTCGAGGCGCCGCGGCTCGGCCGCCATCCGTCTCAGGCGCCCAGCCGCTTGCCGGTGGCGGTGTCGAAGAAGTAGGCCTTGCCGGGCAGGATCGAGACCTCGAGCTCGCTGCCGGCGCGCGGCGTCGAATGGCCCTCGATGCGAACGACCAGGAGCGAGCCGTTGAAGCCCGCGTGCAGCAGCGAGTCGGCGCCCAGCGCCTCGACCGTGTCCACGCGCAGCCGGAACCGCGGCCCGCCGCCGTCGCCGGCCACGAAGTGCTCGGGGCGCACGCCGACGGTCACCTGCTCGCCCGCCTTCGCGCGGATCTCCGGCGGGAGGGGAACGACCAGGCCCTCGCCCACCTCGACGCCCTCGCCGGCGCGCCGGCCGGGCAGGAAGTTCATGGAAGGCGAGCCGATGAAGCCCGCGACGAAGAGCGAGGCGGGGTCGTCGTAGACCTCCAGCGGCGCGCCGACCTGCTCCACGACGCCCGCGTTGATGACGATCATCCGGTTGGCGAGCGTCATCGCCTCGACCTGGTCGTGGGTCACGTAGACGCTGGTCGTCGCGAGCTCCCGGTGCAGCTTCTGGATCTCCAGGCGCATCTGCACGCGCAGCTTCGCGTCGAGGTTCGAGAGCGGCTCGTCGAAGAGGAAGGCCGCGGGCTCGCGCACGATGGCGCGGCCCATGGCCACGCGCTGTCGCTGGCCGCCGGAGAGCTCGCGGGGCTTGCGCTTGAGGTAGGGTCCCAGCTCGAGGATGCCGGCGGCGCGCTGCACGCGCCGCTCGATGTCGTCCTTCGCGAACTTGCGGATCTTGAG
>CALEJW010000200.1 GCA_937898635.1 uncultured Pseudomonadota bacterium
GCGTGGCGCTGTTGATGAGCCCCACCATGCTGTAGGTCTGCGGGAAGTTGCCCCACAGTTCGCCGGTCACCGGGTTCACGTCCTCGGAGAGCAGCCCCAGGCGGTTGCGCCGCGCGAGCGTGGCCTCGAAAAGCTCGCGCGCCTCGTCGCGCCGGCCCAGGGCCGCGAGGGCGTCGATGTACCAGAAGGTGCAGACGAGGAAGGCGTTCGCGGGCTCGCCGAAGTCGTCGGGCTGGGTGTAGCGGAAGATGAAGTCGCCGCGGCGAAGCTCCTTCTCGACCGCGGCGACGGTGCTCGCGAAGCGCGGGTCGCCCGCCTCCACGAAGCCCAGCTCGGCGAGGAGCAGCAGGCTCGCGTCCAGCCCGTCGCCGTCGAAGGTGGCGACGAAGCTCTTCCGCTTCGGCGACCAGGCCCGCTCGAGGATCGTCGCGTGCAGGCGGTCGGCGTGCGCGCGCCAGCGTCCCGCGGGCTCGGTGATGCCCAGGCGCGTGGCGATCTTCGCGAGGCGGTCGCAGGCCACCCAGCACATCACGCTCGAGAAGGTGTGCACGTGCGCCGAGCCGCGCAGTTCCCAGAGCCCCGCGTCGGGGCTCGCGTGCAGCTCCACCGCGCGCTCCCCGAGGAACTCCAGGCGGCGGAAGAGCCCCTCGTTGCCCACGGCGGCGAGGCGCCGGTCGAAGAAGGCGTGGGTGGCCGCGAGGATGGCGGAGCCGTAGGCGTCGTTCTGGACCTGCGCGTAGGCCTGGTTGCCGACGCGCACGGGCCCCATGCCGCGGTAGCCGGGCAGGGAGTCGACGATGCGCTCCTCGAGTTCCGGGCGCCCGCTGATGCGGTAGACGGGCTGCAGGTGGCCCTCGCTCCTCGCCGCGACGTTGATGATGTAGCCGAGGTAGCGCTCCATCATGCGCGTGGCGTTCAGGCGGTTGAGCGCGCTCACCACGAAGTAGGCGTCGCGCAGCCAGCAGTAGCGGTAGTCCCAGTTGCGCCCGCTGTCGGGGGATTCCGGGATGGAAGTGGTGGGCGCCGCGATCACCGCGCCGGTGTCGTCGTGGGCGGCGAGCTTGAGCGTGATCGCCGCGCGCACGATCTCGTCCTGCCACTCGAAGGGGATCGAGAGGTCGCGCACCCAGTTGTGCCAGTAGTCGACCGTGAGCTCGTGGTAGCGCCGGGAGACCTCCGCCACGCCGCCCTGGAGCGTCTCGTCGGGGCCCATGAGGAACGCGACCGCGTCACGCAGCACGAAGGGCATCTCCTCGAGGATCGCCGTCACCGAGCAGTCCGTCGTGAGGCGCAGCACGTGCCCGGGCCCCACGTAGCGGATGTGGTTGGAGCCCGAGGTGATCTCCGGGCGCCGCAGGCCGTACTCGGCGGCGGGGCGCATCATCACGCGCACGCAGGGGCTGCCCGAGATCGGGCGGACGATGCGCACGAGCTGGGCGGGGCTGAAGAGCCGCCCGAACTGGCGGAAGCGCGGCGCGAAGTCGATCACCTCGACGGCGCCGCCGCGATCGTCGTAGAGGCGCGTGAGGAGGACCGGCGTGTTCGGCAGGTACTCCTGCTCGCTCCTCACCTGCCAGTTGAGCGTCACGGCCATGAAGCCGAAGGCCTCCTCGTCGCGGCGCTCGCGCAGCAGCGAGCAGAACACCGCATCGCCGTCGGGCCGCGGCAGGCAGGCCCAGGTGATCTCGGCCGACTCGTCCACGAGCGCGCCCACGGCGCCGTTGCCGATGAGGCCGAGGTGCAGGTTCCTCATGTCCCGCGCCCCCCGCGCGAGGCGAAGTCCGAGAGCCAGCGCCGCACGGCGTCGGCGTCGGCGAGCCGCCAGCGCGCCCGCGTGGGCCCGGCGCCGACCTTGACGGTGTGGCCGCCGCGCCCGTTCACGATCTCGAAGCCGAGCTCGTCGGTGAGGTCGTCGCCGACGAAGACCGGCACGCGCCCGGCGAAGGGGGCCTCGGCGAGGAACTCGGAGACCGCGGTGCCCTTGTCGCGCCCGCTCGGGCGGACCTCGAAGACGAACTTGCCGCCCTGCAGCTCGAACTCGTCGCCCAGCGCGGCGAGCGCCCGGCGCGCCTCGCGTTCGGCAGGGCCGGCGAGCGCGGGCGCGTTGCGGTAATGCAGCGCGAGGCTCGAGCCCTTCTCCTCCAGCAGGAGCCCGGGGTGCGCGGCGACGAAGCGGCGGAGCTCCGCGGCAGTGCCCTGCAGCCGCTCGGCGGGCGAGGCGTGGAAGTGCATCGTGCCGTCCGCCGAGCGGCGCTCGGCGCCGTGCTGGCCGGCGATGGCGAAGCGGTCGGGCGAGAAGAGGGCGTCGAGGTCGGCGATCGCGCGGCCGCTGATGAGCGCGAGGGCGCCGCCGGTCGCCTCTCGAAGCCCTTCCATCAGCGTGCGCAGCGGCGCGTCGATCCGCACCGCGGCCGGGTGGTCCTCGTGGTGGACGAGCGTGCCGTCGAAGTCGAGGAACAGCGCGACGCCGGCGGGAAGATCGGGAGCCCCGGTCCCGGCGGCCCGCGGCTCGTCCTTCGGCGCGCCCGTCATTCGCGCGCGCCCCTCATCCGTGCCGCGCCCCCGCGCCCTCGACCAGCTCGCGCGTGCCGCCCGCGAAGCGGCTGCGGTTGCGCATGCGGCCCGCGTCGAGGAGCATGCGCCCGGCCCAGCGGTACACGTTGAACTCCTGCAGGAGCCCCCGCATGCTGCGCATGCGCGCGCGCTGCTCCTCGGGCGGCATGGCGAGCGCCGCGGCGACGGCCGCCGCGCACTGCTCGGTGTCGTAGGGGTTCACGATCAGCGCCTCGGGCAGCTCGCGCGCCGCGCCGGCGAACTGCGACAGGATGAGCGCGCCTCTCTCGTCGTCGCGCGTCGCGACGTACTCCTTCGCGACGAGGTTCATGCCGTCGTGCAGGCTCGAGACGAAGCAGAAGTCGGCCGCGCGGTAGAAGGCGTAGACGCGCTGGGAGTCGTGGTGCTCGATCCTCAGGTCGATGGGCTTGCAGGCGGGCGTGCCGAAGCGGTGGTTGATCCGTCCCGCCGCCGCGCGCACCCGCGCGTCCAGGGACTGGTACTCGTCGATGCTCGCCCGGCTGGGCGCGGCGATCTGCACGAAGGTGAGGCGGCCCGCCCAGTCGGGGTGCAGCTCCAGGAAGCGCTCGATGGCCGCGAAGCGCTCGAGGATCCCCTTGGTGTAGTCGAGCCGGTCGACGCCGATGCCCATGCGCACCTCCGGGCCGATGCCGAGCTCCTCTCGGATCGCCTTGCGGCACTCCTCGACGCTGGGCATGCCCTCGAGGCCCTTCAGCGGCCACTCGATCGAGATGGGGTAGCGGTGGACCTCGGTCTTCTCGCCCCCGTAGGAGATCGAGAAGGTCTCGCGGTCCACGCGCGCCTCGACGTAGGTGTCCACGGTGTCGAAGAAGTTGTTGCAGTGGAACTGCGTGTGGAAGCCCAGGATCGAGGAGCCCAGCATCCCGTCGAGGAGCTCCGCGCGCCAGGGGCAGACGCCGAACACCTCGGGGTTGGGCCAGGGGATGTGCCAGAAGGTGATGATCGTCGCCTCGGGAAGCTGCTCGCGGATCATCCGCGGCAGGAGCGCGAAGTGGTAGTCCTGCACCAGCACGATCGGGTCCTTCGTGCGCGACTCCGCCACGACCGTGTCGGCGAAGCGCTTGTTCACGGCGCGGTAGAACTCCCAGTCGGAAGCGCGGAACACGGGGCGCGTGTGGGCGATGTGGCAGAGCGGCCACAGGCCCTCGTTCGCGAAGCCGTAGTAGTAGCCGGCCTCCTCCTCCTTGGAGAGCCACACGCGGCGGATCTGGTAGGAGGGGTTTTCCGGCGGCACGCGGACGTGGTCCTTCTCGTCGACCACCTCGCGGTCCGCGGTGCCGGCGCCGTGCGCGATCCAGGTGCCCGAGCAGGCGCGCATCACCGGCTCGAGCGAGGTGATGAGGCCGCTCGCCGGGCGCAGCACCGCGATCTTCTCGCCCTGGCGGACGTGGATGTAGGGCTCGCGGTTGGAGACGATGAGGATCTCGTCGCCCTTCAGGTCCTCGCGCAGGATCGTGCGCAGCGTCTCGGGCACCCAGCTCATCTGCGACTCGTCGCGCATGCGCCGCTCGCGCTCGAGATCCTTCACCAAGGCCTCGAGGTCGCGCGCGATGGGCGTGAGCGCCTTGGAGGCCGGCCGCGGCGCCTGGGCGAGGGCCTGCCCGCGGATGAGCGCCTTGATGCTCGCCACCCAGCCGCGCCAGGAGAGCTCCGCGATCACGACGGTGATCAGCGCGATCACGGCGGCGATCGCGGCGAAGAGGTAGAAGAGGTACTTCTTGGTGTCGGCGCTGCGCCGCTCGACGAAGCTCATGTCGTGCACGATCACCAGCTCGCCCGTCTGCACGCCGTCCACGACGACCGGGGTCGTCGCCACGTGCAGCGGCCCGCTCGCCTGCGCGAGGACGGTGCCGTGCTCCTCCCGGGGCGAGCCCGGCGGGCGGCAGGCGACGTCGCGCGGCAGCGTCGAGGTGCCGTAGGCGAGCTTGCCGTCGGCGTCGCAGAAGCCGATCGCGAAGAGGCGCTCGTCCTGGAGGATGCGGCTGAAGAACGACTCCAGGCGCTGCGAGCGCACCTTCTCCTTCGCCTCGTCGGCGAGCAGCTCCGTGAGCGGCTCCTGCACGGCCGTGGCGATGAGGTGCGTGCGGCTGTCCAGGTCGCGCACGAACCACTTGAGCATCAGGTCGTCGACGACCGGGGCGATGCCGTAGGCGATGAGGCCCAGCGCGAGGGTGAGGGGGAGCAGGAATCGGAGGGAAAGCCGCATGGATCCGGTCGCCGGTCACGCACCCCGCGCGGGCCCGCGCAGTCGTGGCGGCGGCGCTCGGTCGGGGCCCCGGCGCTTTCGCGAGGGGTGGGGAGACCCGTATTGTATCGCCTCGGCCCCCGCGAGGCACCCGCGGGAGGCGTTTCAGTCCCCGGGCGTGGCCACGGGCCGACGCAGGCCGGGCAGGGCGAGGAGCGCCAGCGCGATGCCGATGAGCGCCATGCCGGCGAGTTCGTGGGGCGGCGGACGCTCGCCCAGCTGCAGCCACGAGGCGATCACCGCGATCACCGGAATCGCGAGCGTGTTGAGCCCCGTGACGCCGGCGCTCGCGTGGGAGAGCACGTAGGTCCAGAGCCACCAGCCGCCGGCGGTCGCGAACACCGTGGAGTAGGCGAGCGCGAGCGCGTACTCGCCGTTCCAGCGCGTCGCCTCGTGCGGGTGCAGGAAGGAGAGCAGCACGAGCGGGACGGAGCCGAAGGCGAGCTGCCAGGCGGTGAAGGTGAGCGGCTCGGCGCCGGGAGTGGGCCAGCGCTTCGACATCACGGCCGCGAGCGCCCACACGGCGCCGGAGCCCACCGCGAGGAGGCTGCCTTCGAGGCTCGTCAACTTCCACGGCGAGACGACCAGCACGAGGCCGGCGAAGGCGAGCGCGACGGAGAGCCACTGGGCCCCGCGCATGCGCTCGCGCAGGAGCGCGTGCGCGAACACGATCATCCAGAACGGCATCGTGTAGGTGAGCACCGAGGTCTTGCCCGGGCCCGCGGAAAGCAGCGCGTAGTGCGACAGGACCACGAAGGCGCCCACCTGCACGAGGCCGAGCACGGCGACCATGCGCCAGGACGGGAGCGCGAGGCGCCGCCCGGTGGCCGCGACGAGCGCGAAGAGCAGCAAGGCGCCCAGCACGAGGCGCTGCGCGGCGAAGTCGAAGGGGTGCGCGTGCCTGAGCGCGATCTTCATGACGATCCACGAATAGCCCCAGATCGCGCACATGGCGGCCATGGCGGCGAGCGGGGCGGAGCGGGGATTCATCACGGGCGGCGGGTAGAATTGCGGCGAGCGGCGACTCTACCATGGCGACTTCCCCCGATTTCCGCGTGCGACTCGTGGACTGGCGCGAGGCTTCTTCCGTGCTCGCGGGCATCCGCACGGCGGTGTTCGTGGTCGAGCAGAAGGTGCCCGCGGACCTCGAGATGGACGGGCGCGACGCGGACTGCGCCCACGCGCTCGCCGAAAGCGCCGCGGGGGAGCCCGTCGGCACCGGCCGCCTCATGCCCGACGGGCGCATCGGCCGCATGGCGGTGCTCGCGGCGTGGCGCGGGCGGGGCGTGGGCGCGGCGATCCTCGACGCGCTGGTCGCCGAGGCGAAGCGGCGCGGACTTCGCGAGACCTACCTGCACGCACAGTCGCACGCGAAGGACTTCTACGCGCGGCACGGCTTCGTCGTCGAGGGCGAGGAGTACCTCGAGGCCGGCATCCCGCACGTCGGGATGCGCGCGCGCCCCTGAAGGATCCTGAAGGGGACGCTTCCCTTCACGCCCTTCACGGCTGAAAGGCAACGTTTCCTTCAGCGACAGGCGTGAAGGGAAGCGTCCCCTTCAGGGAAGGGCGTAGGGCAGGGGCTGGATGTCCAGCGCGGTTCCGGCGGGCGAGCCGTGGCGCAGGTCCTTGCGCGCGATCGCCTCGAGCTGGGCGACCACCAGCGCCTCGAAGCCGCCCTCGGGCGAGGGCGCGGCGTTGGCGACCGTGCCGGCCGACTGCTCGCCGAAGGCCTCGCTGTAGACGCTGTCGCCGGGGACGAGCGGCGTGGAAGAGCGCACGCGGACCGCGCGCTTCTTGAGGATGCCGCGGTACTGCGTGCGGGCGACGATCTCCTGGCCCGGATAGCAGCCCTTGCGGAAGCTCACGCCGTCCACCAGTTCGAAGTTCGCCATCTGCGGGACGAACTCCTCCTGGGTGCCGGGCACCACCTGCACCACGCCATCGCGGATGAGGGAAAGCGCCCACTCGTCCGGCGTTGCGCTGCGCCCCTCGGGCGCCGCACCGAAGGTCACGGCGCGCGCCTCGCCCAGGCGAAAGGCGCCGGGCGGAAGGGGACCGTCCCAGAGACCGAAGCGCGGCGTCGCCGCCGAGACGTCCTCGACCTTCACCTTCGAGCGCAGGACGAACATCCGCAGGCGCTTCGCCACCGCCTCCGCGAAGGCCGCGGGCAGGAGGAGGAGATAGCCTCCGGCGTCCCGCGCGAGGACGAAGGTGGCGAGGAGCCGCCCCTTGGGCGTGCACCAGCCGTTCCACTGCGCCGCGCCGGCGGCGAGGGCCTTCACGTCGTTGGTGAACTGGTTGTGCAGGAACTCGGCGGCGTCGTCCCCCGAAACGCGCAGCAGCGCGTTGGTGGAGGAGAGGTCGCAGACGCGGGGAAGGGCGGAGGTCACCGGGGCAACATGGCGGCAGGAGTCGAGGCGTTCAAGTATAGCGGCGAGGCGCCCCCGGGCGACCCCGCCTGGCATGTGGTTATCGCCATCGGCCGGTCACGGATCGCCCTCGCGTGGATCGCGGCCATCGCGATTGCCGCCGTCGCCGCAGTGCTCGCCGCGGATCTTCCCGCGGCATGGCGGGCCGCGCTCTCGGCAACGCTGGTGGCCCTCGCCGTCCGCGCCGCCCGCCGCGACGGGTTCCGGTCCGCGGGCCCCGCGGTGCGCCGCCTCGCGGTGGACCCCGAAGGCCGCGTGGAAGCCTGGCGCGCCGACGGCCTCCGCCTCGCGGGCCGTCTCGCCCCGGGGTCCTTCGTCGCGCCCTGGCTCGTCGTCGTGCGCTGGCGGCCGGAGGGCGCGCGGCTCGCGCGCACGATCCTCGTCGCGCCGGACGCGGTGGCCGCGGAGCCGTTCCGGCGCCTGCGCGTCCTCCTGCGCTGGCGATAGGCAGGCGGTCGCTACGGTATAATTCGCGCATGAATTCGCACGTTGCGCCTGGGCAGCCCTTCCTCACGCTGCTCGGCAGCGTCGCCCTCTCCCCCTTCCGCATCGCGAAGCTCGCCGCGGGCCTCGAGCCGGCCCTGCGCGACGCGCTCGCGATCGACACGCGCTTCGTGCACTTCGCGCTCCTCTCCGAGCCGCTCGCGGAGGAGGACTCCGCCGTGCTCGGGAAGATCCTCGCCTACGGCACGCCGGGAAGCGCCCGCCCGACGGGAACGCTGCGCGTGGTGCTGCCGCGTTTCGGCACGGTGTCGCCGTGGTCCTCGAAGGCGACCGACATCGCGCGCAACTGCGGGCTCGCCCGCGTCGAGCGCCTCGAGCGCGGCGTCGCCTGGTACTTCTCGCGACGGGACGGCCGCTCGATTCCCGCCGAGTGGGACGCGCGCCTGCGCGTGGCGATCCACGACCGCATGACGGAGACGGTGGTGGAGCGGCTCGAGGAAGCCGCGCGGCTCTTCGACCACCACCCGCCCGCGCCGCTCGCGACGGTGGACCTCCAGAATGGCGGGATCGCGGCGCTCGAGGAGGCCAACACCGCGATGGGGCTCGCGCTCGCGCCCGACGAGATCGGCTACCTCGCGGAGAACTTCGGGAAGATGGGCCGCAACCCCACCGACGTGGAGCTCATGATGTTCGCGCAGGCGAACAGCGAGCACTGCCGGCACAAGATCTTCAACGCCTCGTGGACGATCGACGGTCGGCGCGAGGACCTGAGCCTCTTCCAGATGATCCGCAACACCCACGCCGCGAACCCGCGCGGCACGGTGGTCGCGTATTCGGACAACTCCGCGGTGATGGAGGGCGCCACGATCGAGCGCTTCTTCCCCGACGCCGGGCGCGGCTGGGCCTACCACCGCGACGAGACCCACATCCTCATGAAGGTGGAGACGCACAACCACCCCACCGCGATCGCGCCGCACCCGGGCGCGGGCACCGGCGCCGGCGGCGAGATCCGCGACGAGGGCGCCACGGGCACCGGCGGCAAGCCCAAGGCGGGGCTCACGGGCTTCTCGGTCTCGAACCTGGAGCTCCCCGGGCAGCGCGAGCCCTGGGAGGCCCCGTACGGCAAGCCCGGGCGCATCGCCTCGGCCCTCGACATCATGATCGAGGGCCCCATCGGCGGCGCCGCGTACAACAACGAGTTCGGCCGCCCGAACCTCGCCGGCTACTTCCGCGCCTTCGAGATGGCGGTCGCGGGCGAGGTGCGCGGCTACCACAAGCCCATCATGCTGGCGGGCGGGCTCGGCAACCTCTCGGCGCGGCACGTGGCCAAGCAGGGCTTCGCGAAGGACACCGTGTTCATCCAGCTCGGCGGCCCGGGGTTCCTCATCGGCATGGGGGGCGGGGCCGCCTCCTCGATGGCGAGCGGCGCCAACACCGAGGCGCTCGACTTCGATTCGGTGCAGCGCGCCAACGCGGAACTCGAGCGCCGTTGCCAGGAGGTGATCGACGCCTGCTGGCAGCGGGGCGACGAGAACCCGATCCTCTCGATCCACGACGTGGGCGCGGGCGGGATCTCCAACGCGCTGCCAGAGCTCGCTCACGGCGGCGGCACCGGCGCCGACGTGGAACTGCGCGAAGTTCCCGTGCAGGAGACGGGCATGTCGCCGATGCAGATCTGGTCCAACGAGTCGCAGGAGCGCTACGTGCTCGCGATTCCCGAGGCGCGCATCGACGAGTTCGACGCGATCTGCGCCCGCGAGCGCTGCCCCTACGCCGTGGTGGGGATCGCGCGGATGGACGGCCGGCTCGTGGTCGAGGACACGCTCTTCGCCAACGACCCCGTGGACATGCCGCTCGAGGTCCTGCTCGGCAAGCCCCCGCGCATGCACCGCGACGCGAGGCGGCTCGCGCGCACGCGCCGGCCGCTCGACCTCTCGGCGATGGAACTGCGCGAGGCGGCCTACCGCGTCCTTCGCCTGCCGTCCGTGGCCGACAAGACCTTCCTCGTCACGATCGGCGACCGCAGCGTGGGCGGCCTGTGCGCGCGCGACCAGATGGTGGGCCCCTGGCAGGTGCCGGTGGCCGACTGCGCGGTGACCGTGATGGGCTACGCCACGACGCTGGGCGAGGCGATGGCGATCGGCGAGCGCACGCCCCTCGCGCTCATCGACGCGCCGGCCTCGGGCCGCATGGCCGTGGGAGAGGCGATCACGAACATCGCGGCGGCCCCGATCGCGGCGCTGGGCGAGGTGAAGCTCTCGGCCAACTGGATGTGCGCGGCCGGGCACCCGGGCGAGGACGCCGCGCTCTTCGACACCGTGAAGGCCGTGGGCATGGAGCTCTGCCCCGCGCTCGGGATCTCGATCCCGGTGGGCAAGGATTCGCTCTCGATGAAGACCACCTGGTCGGACCCGGTCACGGGCGAGGCGAAGGCGGTGACGGCGCCGCTCTCGCTCGTGGTGTCCGCGTTCGCCCCGGTCACCGACGCGCGGCGCGCGCTCACGCCGCAGCTGCGCACGGACCTCGGCGAGACGGAGCTGGTGCTCGTGGACCTCGGCGGCGGCCGCAACCGCCTCGGCGGCTCGGCGCTCGCGCAGGTGCACGGCCAGCTGGGCGACGAGGCGCCGGACCTCGACGACCCCGCGAAGCTCGCCGCGTTCTTCGCCGCGGTCCAGTCGCTCAACGCGGAAGGCCGGATCCTCGCCTACCACGACCGCTCCGACGGCGGGCTCTTCGCCACGCTCTGCGAGATGGCGTTCGCGGGACGCGCGGGCGTCACCGTGGTGCTCGACAATCTCGCGCTCGACCCGCGGCAGCTCGACGTGGACGGCCACGAGCGCCAGACGGACGTCCTCGCCGGGAACCTCGCCGACCGCCTCCTCGCCGTCCTCTTCAACGAGGAGCTGGGCGCGGTGCTGCAGGTGCGCAAGGCCGATCGCGACGGCGTGATGCAGGCGCTTCGCGCCGCGGGGCTCTCGCGCGAGTCGCAGGTGATCGGGCATCCCAACGCGGACGGGGAGATTCGCCTCGTGGTGAACGGCAAGCCCGTCCTCGCGGAGCGGCGCGCGGACCTGCACCGCGCCTGGTCCTCGGTCACCCACGCGATCCAGCGCCTGCGCGACAACCCCGGCTGCGCGGACCAGGAGTACGACCGGATCCTCGACGAGGGCGACCCGGGGCTCGCCGCGAAGCTCGGCTTCGACCCGGCCGAGGACGTCGCCGCACCCTTCATCGCCACCGGTGCGCGCCCGCGCATCGCCATCCTGCGGGAGCAGGGCGTGAACGGCCAGGCGGAGATGGCCGCCGCCTTCGACCGCGCGGGCTTCGCCGCGGTGGACGTGCACATGAGCGACATCATCGAGGCGAGGACGAGCCTCGCCGGCTTCAAGGGCTTCGCGGCCTGCGGCGGCTTCAGCTACGGCGACACGCTGGGCGCGGGCGAGGGCTGGGCCAAGTCCATCCTCTTCAACGCCCGCGCGCGCGCCGAGTTCGAGGCCTTCTTCGGCCGGCCGGATTCCTTCGCGCTCGGCGCCTGCAACGGCTGCCAGATGGTGTCGAACCTCAAGGCGATCATCCCCGGCGCGAAGGACTGGCCGCACTTCGAGAGGAACCTCTCGGAGCAGTACGAGGCGCGGCTCACGCTGGTGGAGGTGCAGAAGTCGCCCTCGCTCTTCTTCGCGGGCATGGAGGGCAGCCGCATCCCGATCGTCACCGCCCACGGCGAGGGCCGGGCCGTCTTCCGCGACGACAAGGCGCGCGAGGCCTGCGAGTACCTGGTGGCCGCGCGCTTCGTCGACAACCGCGGCAAGCCCACCGAGACCTATCCCTACAACGCCAACGGCTCGCCCGGCGGCGTCACCGCGCTCACGACGCCCGACGGGCGCTTCACGATCATGATGCCGCACCCGGAGCGCGTCTTCCGCACGGTGCTCATGTCCTGGCACCCGGACGGCTGGGGCGAGGACTCGCCGTGGATGCGCATGTTCCGCAACGCCCGCGCCTGGCTCGGCTGAACCCCGGGACGCTCCCTTTTCCCGACGGATGAAGGGCGAGCGTCCCCCATCGATGGGAGGCGGCATGTATGTCGTGATCTGGCGGTACCGGGTCGAGCCCGCGCAGGCCGCGAAGTTCGAGAAGGCCTACGGGCCGAAGGGCGAGTGGGCGAAACTCTTCGGCGAGTCGAAGGACTACCTCGGCACGGAGCTCCTCGCCGACGACGAGCGCCCGGGCGAGTACGTGACGATCGACCGCTGGTCGGGCGAGGAGGCCTACAGCGCCTTCCTGCGCCAGCACGAGGGGGACTACGGCCGGCTCGACCGGCGCTTCGAGGCGCTCACCCTCTCCGAGAGCCGCGTGGGCGCGTACGGTCCCGCCGGGAAGCGTCCGTGACGGCGGTCGCCTTCTCGCGCATGGGCCCCGGCGATCGCGGCGCGGCCTTCGGCCTCTTCCGCGCGTTCCTCGAGTCGGACCCGCACTACCGCGACGCCGCGGCGGCCTATGGCGACGGCGGTCCCGAGGCGCTCGCCCGCGCGATGGACCTCTTCGTCGCGCGGCCCGACCTCGGCTTCGTGTGGATGGGAAAGCGAGGCGACGAGGTCGTCGCCTGCTGCGTCGCCTGCCTCGCGATCTCCACCTCGCGCGGCGCGCTGGTGGCGAAGCTCGACGACGTGAACGTCCGCCCGGGCCTCGAGGGACAGGGCATCGGCTCGGCGATGCTCGCTTCGCTCAAGGCGGAGCTCAGGCGCGCCGGCGTCACGCGGATCGACACCGCCACGCACTTCGACAACCCCGGCGCGCGGCGCTTCTACGAGCGCCACGGATTCGCGTCGCTGCGCGAGGAACGCCTGAGCTGCCTGCTCTAGGCCGCCCCTAGGGGCGCTCGACCCTGCGCCGCCACTCGGGCGTGAGGGGATGGTCGGGATGCAGGCGGCGGAACTCGGCGAGCGCGCGGTCGGCCTCGTCGTGCAGTCCCCGCTCCCGGAGCGCCGCGATGCGCTCGAGCTGCCGCTCCGGCGA
>CALEJW010000201.1 GCA_937898635.1 uncultured Pseudomonadota bacterium
GCCGGCGGGCGAGGCGACGAGCGCCTCCTCGGGCACCGGGTCGGGGATCGGGCGCGGCTTCACCTCGGCGGCCAGCAGGAAGCGCTCCGTGTTCGGGGTGACGCCCTTCGTGAGCGGGGACTTGAAGCCCGCATTGGCGAACGTTCCCGACTGCTCGAGGACTTCCACCAGCTGCGACGACGACCCCGTCTCGCCCGCGATCTGCACCTCGCGCGACTTCTGGTTCGTCTTCACGTCGAGCTGCTGCACCCACGTGGTGTCCGGCAGCAGCCGCGAGAGATCCTCGAGGAGCGTCACCGCGGGTTGCATGCCCTGCTTCTTCGCGAGCACGAAATTGTGCGCGGAGGCGATCTTCTCGATCTCCTGGGCGACGCGCTCGGCCACCTCGGCCTGCGCCTTGGCGTCGTCCATGCGCGGGTGGAGCGCGATCACCGCCTCGCGCTTGAGCCACAGGGGATAGACCAGGGCTACCAGAGCGAGCGCCGCCGCGACGGCCGCGAGCGCCCGGGCGCCGAGGGCGGCGGCGGACGTCGCGGGACGGTCGCGCCTCTCCGGCGGCAGCAGGTTGAGGGGGGCGCCGGAGCCCGCGACGTCGTCGCGCAGTCCGACCCCCACCACGGCCGCGCCGAACTCGCGCAGTTCCGCGAGGCGCGACTCCACGGGCGCGCGCTCGGCGACGGCGAGCCGCAGCGTCAGGCGCTGCAGCGCGGCATCGCGCCCGGTCACCCGGTAATCGAACCAGGCGCGCTCCGCCGGCAGCGGCGTGAGGCGGTCCAGGTCGAAACCCACCGCCTCGCGCAGGTCCTCCTCGGCCGCGAGGGGCATCGACACGTCGCGCACCAGCACCGATTCCGGCGGCAGCACCAGCCACGCGTTGCCGGCGGCACCGGGCGCCTCCGAGAGCAGCCGCCGGAACGCGGCGCGCCGGGCAGCGGCGTCGAGCGAGGCGAGGTTCACGCGCCCGGATTGCGCCAGGCGGCCGGCCACGGGCCGCCAGGCGCGCCATTCGTCGCCCTCGGCGCCAAGGTAGGCCACGTCGCGGGAGGCGAGCCGCTCGCGCAGGCCCGCGGGCAGGAGGGCGGCGAGCTCGCCGCGCCACCAGCGCAGGAAATCGGCGAGGCCGCTGCGCTCGGCCGCGGCGAGGATCGGCGCGAAGACGGAGTCGGCGTCAGCGGCCAAGGCCGTCCTCCGGCGCGGCGGCGTTCGCCTTCGCGTCCTGGTCGCGCGAGACCTCCCGCCAGGCGAGGAAGGCCTGCGGGCGGCGCGGAAATTGCGGCGTGAGCATCGCGACCGCCTCGCGGGAGACGCGGATGCCGCCGTCCAGGGCGACGTCGGCGCGCACGCTCACCGCGGCGACCTGCGCATAGCTCGCGTAGGGGCCGGCGGCGGCGAACACGGGCGGCAGGCGGTTGTCGGCACGCGCGGCGTCGCGCTCGGCGAGGAAGGCGTCGACCTGTTCCCCGGTGACGGCGGGAATGGCGAGCAGCACGGCGCGCTCGGCGAGATGGGGATTCACGCCGGCCTGGCGCGAGTACACGGTGATCATGGGTGCGATGCGCTGGTAGACCTCGGGGCGCATGCCGAGGACGAGCTGCAGTTCCTCCGTGGACAGGAAGGGATGGTTCGCGGGCCGCCCCTTGAGACCGGCCTGCGCGTATTCGGGTTCCTCTGCGCCGCCGGGTCGCCTGAGCGTGTCCGGGTCCCGCCAGTCGAGCACCGCGTCGACGAGCTTCGCGGCATCCTCCTCCCCCACCCCGGCGGAACGGAACAGGCCCTTGAGCAGTTCGTTGTTCGCGGTATTGATGTCGATTTTAGCAGACTCGTCCGCGAACCTGATCGACACGGCCGCCCCGTCGAAGGACCACTGGCGCGTCGTGCCGTCGCGCTTCCACACGAGCGGGCCCGCCTGGGGCTTGAAGAGCTCGAAGACCGCGCGGGTCACCGCCGCCTGCGCGAGGGCGTCGCCGCGCGCGATGAGGGCGGCGTTCCGCGCCGCGCGCATGTCGGTGCGCATCGCGTAGAGGAAGCTTCCGGAGATCACGATGAGCAGCGTCACCACCCAGATCACCAGGACCAGGGCGATGCCGCGCTCGCGGGAAGGCGCCGTCCTCATCGCCTCGGCACGCAGGTGCGCTGGAAGGACGACTCGTAGCATCCCGCCTCCTCGCCCAGGCGCAGCGCGACGACCGTGTCCGGCAGCCGGGTGTCGCCGAGGGAGAGTTCCAGGCGCACGTGCGAGGGCGTGCGCTGGGCGAATTCCCAGCGCTCGGTCCAGGCCGGCTGCGCCACGTCGTTCTCCGCGCCGTAGTAGGAGAAGCGGGCGGCGCTCACGCCCTCGAGGAGCGCGAAGGGCTCGGCGGCGTCCACCGCGGCGAAATCCGTCGCCTCCGAGGCGGCGAACTCGCGCCGCATCACGAGGCGGCCCGGCGTCGCGCCCCGCCCCGGTTCGAAAGCGAAGGAGACGAACGCGAGCCCCCCGCCGCCGATCTCCGCGGGACGCATCGAGACGAAGCGAACGGCCCCAGGCTCGCCGCGGAAGGCGAGCTTCACGGCGAGCGGGTCCTTGAAGCGCCAGGGGAAGGCCGCGGAGAGCTCCTTCCTCAGGAACGAGGACGCGAGGAGGACCTGGTCGGCGCGGTCGCCGCGGCCGCTGCCCGCGTCCCAGGCGCGCACGCCCGCGCGAAGGCCGCCGAAGAGCATCCCGAGCATCACCGCGAGGAGCGTCATCGCGATCACCGTCTCGAGGAGGGTGAACCCCGACCCCGTCCGCCGCGCCCTCATGGCCGGCCCGCCAGCACGAGGGTCGCGAGGCGCACGTCGCGCTCCCTCCCGTCGGCCGCCTGCCACGCGACCTTCGATTCCACGCGAAGCAGGCGCACGCGCAGGCTGTACTCGCCCTGGGCGCCGGCCTCGGGATTCTCCTGCCTGTCGTCGTAGGCGACGGCCGAGAGCGTCCACGAGAACGCCTGGTCGCGGCCGGCGCTCGCGCCCTCCTCGATCCGGTCCGAGGCGGTGAATTGCGCCAGGCGCGACTGGGCGATCATCGTCGCGCGCGCGTACTCGTCGGCGAGCTGCGCGTCGCGAAGCCCGCCGCTGAACACCTGCAGGATGACGGCGAGCGCCACCGCGAAGAGCACGAACGCCGCGAGCACCTCCAGGAGGGTGAATCCCGCCGCGCGGGCCGGCCGGGCCGGGATGCGGGCCATCGCCGCCGGCGCGGGGGCTAGCCCCCCTCCTTGATCGTTACGCGCCCGGTGAGCCAGTCCACGTCCACGAGGAGGCGCCTCTCCCCGGCGGCGAGCGTGACGCGCCCGCCCGTGGAGCTGCCGTCGGGGTAGAAGCGGATGGCGCCGCGCTTGTCGTCCACGATCTCCGACTGCGCGGTGTAGAGCTTGAGGTCGAGGCGCTGCGGGAGCGATCGCGCCCGCCCGCCCCCGCCCACCTCCATCGAGCGGTGCTCGAGGTCCAGCGTGAGGGCCACGGACGCCTGGGTGGCGATCGCCGTGCCCCGCGCGTCGCGCAGGCCCGCGGCCACCGCGCGCGCCGCGCTCTTCAGCTCCGCTCCCGAGAGGCCGCCGGAGCCCACGCGGGCCACCAGGGCGTAGCCGGCGGCCGCGATCACCAGCACCAGGAGGAGCTCGAGGAGCGTGAAGCCGCGCCCGGCGCCGCGGCGGGTCATCAGTTGCGCACGTCCCGGTTGTCGCCGTCGCCGCCTTCCTTGCCGTCCGCGCCCAGCGAGACGATGTCGTAGGCGCCCTTCTCCCCCGGCGCGCGGTAGACGAAGTCGCGGTTCCAGGGGTCCTTCAGCTCCTTGGGGTCGCGGATGTACGGGCCGTTCCAGTTGGCCGCGCCGCCCGGGGCGGCGAGGAGCGCGCCGAGCCCCTCCTGGCTGGTGGGATAGCGGCCCACGTCCAGCTTGAAGAGCTCGAGCTGCCCGCCGATCATCCCGATCTTCGCCTTGGCGACCTCGGAATTGGCGCGCCCCAGGTTCGAGAACACCCGCGGGCCGACCATGGCGAGGATCACGCCGATGATCACGAGCACCATCACGAGCTCGAGCAGCGTGAAGCCGCGGTGGGCGCGCGGCGGGAGGGGTCGGGAGGTTCGTTTCATGGGGAGCACTCCGGCTTTTCGGGCGCCCTAGAAGGGCAGGTCGTAGATCGAGAGCATCGCGGCGAGGATCGACAGGATCACGGTGCCCACGAGGAAGGTGAGGAAGAGGATCATCGCCGGCTCCAGCAGCGCGAGCGCGCGCTTGACCGCGCGCGCGACCTCGCGGTCGTAGACGTCGGCGACGTCGAGCAGCATCTGGTCGAGGCGGCCCGTCTCCTCGCCCACCTGCACCATGTGCACCGCGAAGGCGGGAAAGCGGCGCGTCTCCATCATGGGCCGGGCGAAGCCGCGGCCGGTCTTGAGTTCGCGCCCCACTTCCGCGAGGCCGGCGGCCATCCAGGCGTTCTCCATCGTCTCGCGCGCGATGGCGAGCGCATTGACGAGCGCGACGCCGTTGCGCAGCAGCGTGCCGAGCGTGCGCGCGAGCCGCGCCGTCTCCACCTTGGCGGCGAGGTCGCCCACCACGGGAAGGGCGAGGAGGCGGCGGTCCCAGCGAAGCCTCGCCTCGGGCGAGCGCAGGCGCCGCGAGGCGAGGAAGACCACCGCGACCCCGCCCAGCACGATCGCCCACCACCAGGCGCGCATGAAGGCGCCGGCGCCGAGCACCGCCTCGGTCACCCACGGCAGGGCCTTGCCGCTCTGCTCGAAGATGGGCTCGAACTGCGGCACCACGACCGCGAGGAGGATCACCACCGAGACGATCGCCACCGCGAGGAGGATCGTCGGGTAGATGAGCGCCGACTTCACGCTCTCGCGCAGCTCCTTCGAGCGCTCCATGAACTCCGCGAGCCGCGCGAGCACGTCGGCGAGCGCCCCGCCCGCCTCCCCCGCCCGCACCATGTTCACGTAGAAGCGGGAGAAGACACCCTCGCGCGCGTCGAGCGCCTTGGAGAGCGCCGCGCCGCCGCGCACGTCGTTCCTCACCTTGCGCAGGACCTCGGCCACGCGCGCGTTCTCGGCGAGCCCGACGAGGATCTCGAGGCTGCGGTCCAGGGGAAGCCCCGCCTTGAGGAGGGTGGCGATCTCGCGCGTGAGGACCCCGACCTCGTCCTGGGTCACGCCCCGCGTGAAGAGTCCCGGCGACGGGCCGCGGCGCGCGGCCGCGACCTCGAGCCCCCCCGCCTCGACCGCCCGCAGGGGCGTGTAGCCCATGTCGCGCAGCCGCTCGATCACGCCCTTGTGCGTGGGCGCGTCCATGGCGCCCTCGAGGACCTCGCCCGCGGGGGTCACGGCCTTGTACTGGAAGACGGGCATCGCCTCAGTCCTCGCGCGTGACGCGCAGGACTTCCTCGACGGTCGTCACGCCGGCCACGGCCTTCCTCAGCCCGTTCTCGAACATCGACTCCATTCCCTCCTCCACCGCCGCGGCGCGCAGCTCCGTGGAGTTCGCGTGGCGCATGACCAGGGAACGCAGGCGGTCGGTCATGGGCAGCATCTCCATGATCCCGAGGCGGCCGTGGAAGCCCGTGCCGCTGCAGTGCTCGCAGCCCACCGGCCGGTAGAGGGTCACGTCCCCGCCGCCCGCGAAGCGCGCGAGCCCCAGCTGCCCCACCATCTCCGGCAGGGCCTTGTAGGGCTTGCGGCAGTGCCCGCACAGCGCGCGCACGAGCCGCTGCGCGAGGATGCCGATGACCGTGGAGGTGAGGAGGTAGTCCTCCACTCCCATGTCCAGCAGCCGGTTCACCGTGGCCGGCGCGTCGTTCGTGTGCACGGTCGAGAGGACGAGGTGGCCGGTGAGCGCCGACTGCACCGCGATCTCGGCCGTCTCCAGGTCGCGGATCTCGCCGATCATGATCACGTCGGGATCCTGGCGCACGATGGAGCGCAGGGCGTTGGCGAAGCTCAGGTTGATCTGCGGGCGCACCTGGATCTGGTTGATCCCCGGCATCTGGTACTCGACGGGGTCCTCCACCGTGAGGATCTTCACGTCGGGCTGGTTCAGGCGGTCGAGCGCGGTGTAGAGCGTCGTGGTCTTGCCGCTGCCCGTCGGTCCTGTCACGAGGAGGATGCCGTGGGGCTGGCCGAGGGCGGCGAGGAAGGTCTCGAGCACCTTGCCGTCGAAGCCGAGGGAGGCGAAGTCGAGCGGCACGCCCCCCTTGTCGAGGATGCGCATCACGACGCTCTCGCCGTGCATGGTGGGCACCGTGGACACCCGCAGGTCGATCTCCTTGCCCTGGATGCGCAGCTTGATGCGCCCGTCCTGCGGCAGGCGCCGCTCGGCGATGTCCAGGTTCGCCATGATCTTCACCCGCGAGATCACCGCCGCCGAGAGCCGGCGCGGCGGCGATTCCACCTCGTTCAGCACGCCGTCGATCCGGTAGCGCACGATGAGGCGGCTCTCGAAGGGCTCGATGTGGATGTCGGAGGCCCGCGTCTCGATCGCGTGGGTGATGAGGAGGTTCACCAGGCGCACCACCGGCGCCTCGGAGGCGAGGTCCTTCAGGTGCTCGATGTCGCCGAGGTCCTGCTCCTCGTCGCGGGTGGCGATGTCGTCGACGATCTGGCCCATCGAGGACTTGCCCGCCCCGTAGAGGCGCTCGAGCCCCGCGTCGAGGTCGGTGGCCACGGCCAGGCGCGGCAGCACGCGCCGGCCGCAGACCATCTCGATCGCGCGCACCGTGAACTCGTCGGCCGGGTCCGCCATCGCGACGACGATGCCCTCGTCGGTCTCGCGAAGCGGCAGCGCCTTCGCGTCGCGCAGGAACCGGTCCGAGACCCGCTCGTCGAGGACCGGCAGCTCCGGATACTCGGAGGCCGGGGCGATCGCGATCCCGAGCCGCTCGGAGAGGGCGTCGGCGAGGTCGCGCGCCGACACCAGGCCGAGGCGGCCGAGGATCACGCCGAGCTTCTCGCGCGGCTCGCCCTCCTGCAGGCGCAGCGCCCGCTCGAGGTTGGCGGCATCGAGCTTGCCCCGGGCGAGGAGGATCTCGCCCAGGCGGCGCGGCTGGCTCTCGGCAGGCAGGGCGGACATGGGGGAAAAATTATAGCCCACGGGCACTTCGGACCCCGTGGGACAGGGGGCGGGGCGGGCGGTTCCCCCGCTCGCGGGCGGCCTCAGGCCGCGCCCAGGCGCGCGAAGCAGTCGTCGAGCTGCGCCTCCCACGACGGGGGCGCGAAGCCGAAAGTCCGGGTGAACTTGCGGCTCGAGAGGACGGAGTAGCGGGGGCGCCGCGCTGGCGTGGGGTACGCCGAGGAAGGGATCGGCACCACTCGCGGGGCCCGGAAGCCGGGGCGGGCGGCGGCGCGCGCGAAAATGGCGCTCGCGAAGCCGGCCCAGGTGGTCTCGCCCGCGGCGCTCAGGTGGTAGATCCCCGAGGCCACGCCCTCGTCCGGGATCGCCCTCAGGGCCCGCACCGTCGCCTGCGCGAGGAAGGGGCTCGTGGTCGGGGCCCCGCGCTGGTCGTCCACGACGCGCAGCTCCTCGCGCGTGGCGGCGAGGGCGAGCATCGTCGCGAGGAAGTTGCGCCCGCGCGGCCCGTACACCCAGCTCGTGCGCAAGACGAGGTGGCGGCAGCCGCTCGCGGCGATCGCCCGCTCGCCCGCGAGCTTGGTGCGCCCGTAGGCGTTGAGCGGCCCCGTGGGGTCGTCCTCCCGGTAGGGCGTGCGCTTGCGGCCGTCGAAGACGTAGTCGGTGGAGTAGTGCACGAGCACCCCTCCCAGGCGCTTCGCCTCGCCGGCGAGGATGCCCGGGGCGCGCGCGTTCACCGCCTCGGCCGCCTCCGGCTCGCCCTCCGCCCGGTCGACGGCCGTGTACGCGGCCGCGTTCACGATGAGCCCGGGGCGGAAGTCCCGGCAGGCGGCGACGAGCGCATCCGGGTCGGCCAGGTCGAGGGCCCCGTGGTCCAGGGCGCGAAGCTCCCCCAGGGGCGCGAGCTCGCGCACGAGCTCGTGCCCCACCTGCCCGCCGGCGCCGGTGAGGAGGATGCGCATCACGGGAAGGTCTCGGCGCGCGCGAGCGGCGGCGCCGCGGCGTCGCCCGGCTTGAGCAGCGGCGTGCCCTCCACCGGCCAGGGGATCGCGAGCGCCGGGTCGTTCCAGAGGAGCGATCTCTCGTGCTGCGGCGCGTAGTAGTCGGTGGACTTGTAGAGGAACTCGGCGTAGTCGGAGGTCACCACGAAGCCGTGCGCGAAGCCCTCCGGAACCCAGAGCATGCGCCGGTTGGCCGCGGAGAGCGTGACCCCCACCCAGCGCCCGAAGGTCGGCGAGGAGCGGCGCAGGTCGACCGCCACGTCGTAGACCTCGCCCGCGGCCACGCGCACGAGCTTTCCCTGGACCTGCTCGACCTGGTAGTGGAGCCCGCGCAGCACGTGGCGCGCCGAGCGGGAGTGGTTGTCCTGCACGAAGTCGGGGTCGACGCCCGTCGCCTCGCGGAAGGCGCGGCGGTTGTAGCTCTCGAAGAAGAAGCCGCGCTCGTCTCCGAACACCTTCGGTTCGAGGACGAGCACGCCTGGAATGTCGGTGGGGATGGCCTTCATCGCGCCCTCAGTAGATCCGCCCGCGCAGCATGTCGCGCAGGTACTTGCCGTAGGCGTTCTTCTTCATGGGCCTCGCCAGCCGCTCGACCTGCGCCTCGTCGATCCAGCCCTGGCGCCAGGCGATCTCCTCGGGACAGGCCACCTTGAGCCCCTGGCGGCGCTCGATGGTCTCGATGAACTGGGCCGCCTCGAGGAGGCTCTCGTGCGTCCCGGCGTCCAGCCACGCGGTACCGCGGCCCATGATCTCGACCTGGAGCTCCCCCTGCTGGAGGTACTGGCGGTTCAAGTCCGTGATCTCGAGCTCGCCGCGGGCCGAGGGC
>CALEJW010000202.1 GCA_937898635.1 uncultured Pseudomonadota bacterium
CCATGTTGTCGTACACGCTCATGTGCGGGTAGAGCGCGTAGTTCTGGAACACCATCGCGATGTTGCGGTCCTTGGGCTCGACCTCGTTCACGCGCTTGCCGGCGATGCGGATCTCGCCGTCGGTGGTGGTCTCCAGCCCCGCGATCATGCGCAGGATCGTGGACTTGCCGCAGCCCGAAGGCCCCACCATCACGACGAACTCGCCGTCGCCGATCGTGATGTCGGTGGGATGGATGACCTCGGTCTTGCCGAAGGTCTTGGTCACGCCGTGCAGGCTGATTTCCGCCATAGCTTGTCGCTTCTCCGGTGTCTCGCGCCTACTTTTCCGTCTCGACCAGGCCCTTCACGAACCACTTCTGCATGAGGATCACCACCAGGGCCGGCGGCAGGAGCGCGAGCATCGCCGTCGCCATGATGAGGTGCCACTCGTTCGAGGCGTCCCCGCCGGCGATCATGCGCTTGATGCCGATCACGACGGTGTACATCGATTCCGAGGTGGTGATGAGCAGCGGCCACAGGTACTGGTTCCAGCCGTAGATGAAGAGGATCACGAAGAGGGCGGCCATGTGCGTCTTCGACAGCGGCAGCACCACGTCGATGAAGAAGCGGATGGGCCCGGCGCCGTCCATGCGCGCCGCCTCGGCGAGCTCGTCCGGGATGGTCATGAAGAACTGCCGGAAGAGGAAGGTCGCCGTGGCCGAGGCGATGAGCGGCATCGCGAGGCCCACGTGCGAATCCAGGATGCCGAGGTCCGCGGCGACCTTGAAGGTGGGGATGATGCGCACCTCGACCGGGAGCATCAGGGTGACGAAGACGCTCCAGAAGAAGAAGGACCGGCCGGGAAAGCGGAAGTAGACGATCGCGAACGCCGAGAGGATCGAGATCGTGATCTTGCCGATCGCGATCGACAGCGCCATGATCAGGCTGTTCACCAGCATGGTCGAGACCGGGGCGGAGGAGCCCTTCTCCGAGCCCGCCGTGAGCACCTGCCGGTAGTTGTCGAGGAAGTGGTCGCCGGGCCAAAGCGGCATCGGGACCGCCACGATCTGCTCGAAGGTGAGCGTGGAGGCGACGAAGGTCACCCACAGCGGGAAGGCGACGAGGATCACGCCCGCGATCAGCACCGCGTGCGCGAGGAAGTCCCGGACGGGCCTGTTCTCTACCATGCCGGCGCGCGCCGTTTCGCGGGATCTCGCATGGTCAGTACTGGACCCTGCGCTCGATGTAGCGGAACTGGATCACGGTGAGCGTGATGACGATGGCCATGAGGATCACCGACTGGGCCGAGGACCCGCCCAGGTCCGCCGCCTTCACGCCGTCGTAGTAGACCTTGTAGACGAGGATCTTCGTCGCGTCCCCCGGCCCGCCCTCCGTGGTCGCGTCGATCACGCCGAAGGTGTCGAAGAACGAGTAGATGATGTTCATCACCAGCAGGAAGAAGGTCGTCGGCGACAGCAGCGGGAAGACGATCGTCCAGAAGCGCCGGAACGGCCCCGCCCCGTCGATCGCGGCCGCCTCCAGGAGCGACTTCGGGATCGACTGCAGCCCCGCGAGGAAGAAGAGGAAGTTGTAGCTGATCTGCTTCCACACCGAGGCCACGACCACCAGGAGCATCGCCTGCTCGGAATTGATGATCCAGTTCCAGTCGATGCCGAACTTCTTCAGGAAGTAGGTCACGATGCCGATGGACGGGGCGAAGATGAACGCCCAGAGGACGCCCGCGACCGCGGGCGCGACGGCATAGGGCCAGATGAGGAAGGTCTTGTAGGCGAGCGCCCCGCGCACCACGGAATCGGCCATCGTCGCGAGCACGAGCGAGATGAGGATGCCCGAGGTGGCCACCAGCACGCTGAAGAAGGCCGTCACGCGGAACGACGAGAGGTAGTGCGAGTCCCGGAAGAGCGTGAGGTAGTTCTCGAACCAGACGAACTGCGAGGACATCCCGAAGGCGTCCTGCAGCTGGAAGGAGTAGTACACCGCCTGGGCCGCGGGCCAGAAGAAGAACATCACCGTGATCGTGATCTGCGGCAGCAGCAGCACGTACGGCAGCCACGCGGACCGGAATATGACGCGCTTTTCCATGGCGGGGACGAAGAAGGGGGCCGCGGACGGCCCCCCGGCCTCCGGCGCTTCGCTCTCAGCCCTTGTTCGCGGCCTGGAACTTGCGAAGGATCTCGTTGCCGCGGCGCACGGCCTCGTCCATGGCGGGCTTCGCCTCCTTCTTGCCCATGATCACGGCTTCCATCTCCTCCTCGATCACCTCGCGGCCCTGGACGAAGTTGCCGAAGCGAAGGCCCTTGGAATTGGCCGTCGGCGGCTTGTTCATGAGCTGCTTGATGGCGATGTCGGCGCCGGGGTTCTTGTCGTAGAAGCCGGACTTGCGCGTGAGATCGTAGGCCGCCTTCGTGATCGGCACGTAGCCCGTGCTCACGTGCCAGTCCATCTGCACTTCCGGCTTGGAGAGGAAGGCGAAGAACCGCGCGACGCCCTTGTAGGCGTTGTTGGTCTTGCCGCCCATCACCCAGAGCGAGGCGCCGCCGATGATGGAGTTCTGCGGCGCGCCCTTCACGTCGTCGTGGTAGGGGATCATGTTCACGGACCAGCCGAACTTGGCGGTGCGGCGGATGTTGGCCTGGGCGCCCGTCGAGGAGGTGAGCATCGCGCACTCGCCGCTCGCGAACTTGGCCTCCGCCTGGTTGCGCCGGCCCGCGTAGGTGAGCAGGCCCTTCTTCGCCATGTCACCCAGCATCGCCACGTGGCGCACGTGCAGGGGCGAGTTCACCTGGAACACGGTGTCCATCCCGGCCATGCCGTTTTCCTTCGTGCCGATGGGCACGTTGTGCCAGGCCGAGAAGTTCTCGATGTGCATCCAGGACGGCCAGCCCGTCGTGTACACGCACTGCTGCCCGGCCGCCTTGAGCTTCTCGGCGGCGGCGTTGAATTCCTTCCAGGTCTTCGGGGGCTTCGCGGGGTCCAGCCCGGCCTTCTTGTACGCGTCGTGGTTGATGTAGAAGACGACGGTGGAGCTGTTGAACGGGAAGGACAGCATGTTGCCCTGGCTGTCGGAGTAGTAGCCCGAGACCGGGCCGATGTAGGCCTTCGGGTCGAAGGGCTCGTCGGCGTCCTTCATGAGCTTGTAGACCGGCACCACGGCGCCCTTGCCGGCCATCATGGTGGCGGTTCCCACCTCGAAGACCTGCAGGATGTGCGGGGCGTTGCCGGCGCGGTAGGCCGCGATCGCCGCGGTCATCGACTCCGGATAGCTGCCCTTGTAGCTCGGGACGACCTTGTAGGCGCTCTGGCTGGCGTTGAACTTGTTGGCGAGGTCGTTCACCTTGTCGCCAAGCGCGCCGCCCATCGAATGCCACCACTGGATTTCGGTCTGGGCTTGCGCCGTGGTGGCGAACGCGGCCGCAAGGAATGCGGCCAGCAGGGATTTGCGGGTCATGTGCGGTTCTCCATGGAAGGGTCTGGCGGGTTGACCGGATCGCGCTGGTCCCGGGGCCTGTCGGTGCGGCCCCGTGGCCGGTTCTTGTCTTCGTCCGCCAATGTTACAACGGCCCGGGGCCGCGCGCTTTTCCGTTTCGTGACGCAGCGCAACAAGCCTGCGGATTCTCAGCCGCCCGAGAGGGCGGCCACCACGAGGATCTCGTCGGCCGGATCGAGACGCCGGTCGAGGGCGCGCGCCATCTCGCCGTTCACGAAGAACTTGATATGGGGGCGGACCCGGTCCTGCTCGTCGATCATCCGGAAGCGGATGCCGGGATGGCGGCGCTCGAGGTCCTCCAGGAGCGCGGCGAGCGTCGCGCCCCCGGCCTCGACGTCGCGCCGTCCGCCGGTGTAGGACACGAGCGGGCTCGGCAGCGAGACCTTCATCGCGGCAGCGCCGCCTCGACCGAGTAGACGTGCGGCAGGTGCAGGCACAGGCAGTGCCAGCGCGCGCCCTCGTCGAAGCTCGCCCAGACTTCGCCGTTCGTCGTGCCGAAGTAGAGGCCGACGGGGTCGAGCGCGTCCGCCCCCATCGCCTGGCGCTTCACGGTGAACCAGGCCTGGCCCTTCGGCAGGCCCTCGTCCAGGCGCTTCCAGGAGCGGCCCGCGTCGCGCGTTCCGTAGACGGCCGGCCGCCCGCCGATGGGCGTCCGGGGCCACACGGTGGTCCCGTCCATCGGGAAGACCCACGCGATCTTCGGGTCGCGCGGGTGCAGGACCAGGGGAAAGCCGACGTCGCCGATCTCGCGGGGCATGTTGTCGCCGATGCGCGTCCATCGCGAGCGGGCGCGATCGAGCCGGTAGATCCCGCAGTGGTTCTGCTGGTAGACCACGTCGCGCTGCGCGGGGTGGACCCGAAGGCAATGGGGATCGTGTCCGAACTCGGCGGAAGGGTCGGGGAGGAAATCCGCGGCGCATCCGCGGTTGAGGGGCGTCCACGTGGCGCCGCGGTCGCGCGTCTCGAAGACCCCTCCGCCGGAGAGCCCGATGTAGAGGTGCGCGGGATCGAACGGGTCGACGTTGATCGAGTGCAGCGTGCCGCCGTCGGGCGGCGCGTCCTGGGGCCCGCCGATCCACCGGCGCCGGTCCGGATGCCCGTTGAAGCCCTCGACGCCCTGCCAGGTGTCGCCGCCGTCGTCGGAGGCGAAGAGCGCCTGCGGCGAGGTGCCCGCGTACCAGCGCCCCGGCTCGCTCGCGTGCCCCGGCGCCAGCCAGAACACGTGGCTCACGCTCTCGCCCTCCGCGGGCGCCGCGGCCTTGGCGAAGGCCGGGGGCTTCGCCGCCTCCCGCCAGGTGCGGCCCGAGTCGGCCGAGCGGAACACCGTGGGCCCGAGGTGGCCGGCACGCACCGCGGCGAGCATCGTCCGGCCGTCGCGCGGGTCGAGGACGGCATGGTTCACGACCTCCCCGAGGAAGTGCGGGCCGTCCATCGACCAGCGGCGCCGGTCGCGGCCCGACTTGAGGATGAAGAGCCCCTTGCGCGTGCCGACGAGGAGCGCGAGGCCGGGCATGGCGGGGGCGGCGTCCGGGACGCGGGAAACGCGCCCGGCCTAGCTGCCGTCCTTCTTGATGAAGGAGCGCAGCGACCCGAGGAGACCGCGCTTCTCCTCCACGGCGGGCGCGGGCGCGGCCTTCGGCGGGACGTAGCTCGGCTCGACCTTCGGCCTGGGCTTCGCCGCCGCCGCGACGGGGGCCTTCTGGTTGAGCACGGAGCGCTTGACGACCTCCGCCCACTCGTTGGGCCGGCCGATGAAGTACTTGGCGAACTCCTCGACCGCCTTGTCGTTGAACTCGAACGCGGTCATCTGGAAGACGTCGATGGTGAAGTCGCCGACGTTCTTCGCCATGATCTTCAACTTGCCCGTCTCGTGGTCGCCCTCGAACTTGGCCTGGACGCGGAAGTCGCACCTCACCTCGAAGATCTCGTGGGTGATGACCTTCCTCTGGTCGCGGAACTGCTCGCTCTTGTGCTCGATGTTGAACTGCCAGAGGATGTTCCTGAACTTCTCCATGTCGTCCGGGCCCTTCTTGATGGTGAGGACCTGGTCGGAGGCGGCGCGCGTGGCGAGGTGCACCTCGCCGTAGTAATCCTTGTCGATGAAGTGCTTGCTGCGGAAGTCGGCGAAGAAGTCCTTGAAGGTGAGCCCGGTGATGTCGCCCACGGTCGGGAGCTTGTAGGCGAAAGGGCACGGCATCTTGACGAGGTTCAGCTGCTTGCCGAGGTCGTTCATGTAGAGGAACGCCCGGCGCAGCGCATGGTCGACCGCGACCGCGTTCGAGCGCAGGCTCTCGGTCCGGTCGACGTCCTGCGCCTTGAGCGCGTCCGCCTGTTTCTTGAGATCGTCCAGAAGTCCCACTCGAAGCTCCTCTTCGGCCCCGGGGGGGCGCCGCCGGGAATTATCATATGATCGCCGGCCCGACCGCTAGGCCCCCGTCGATGAAAGCCATCCTCGCCCTCGACCAGGGAACCACCAGCTCCCGCGCGATCGTCTTCGACCGCGCCGGCCTGCCGCTTTCCATCGCCCAGCAAGAATTCCGCCAGATATTCCCGCAGCCGGGCTGGGTCGAGCACGACCCCGAGGAAATCTTCGCCTCCCAGCGCGATGTGGCGGCCCGGGCGCTCGCAGGGGCCGGGCTGGGCGGCGGGGACATCGCCGCGGTCTCCATCGCCAACCAGCGGGAAACCACCGTGCTCTGGGACCGGCGTACCGGGCGCTCGCTCGCCAACGCGATCGTGTGGCAGGACCGACGAACCGCGTCCCGATGTGACGCGCTCCGGCAGGCCGGGCACGACGCGCTCTTCCGGGATCGGACGGGGCTCGTGCTCGACGCCTATTTCTCGGGCACCAAGCTCGCCTGGCTCCTGGACGAGGTTCCCGGCGCCCGGGCGCGCGCCGAGCGCGGCGAACTCGCCTTCGGGACCGTGGACACCTGGCTCGCCTGGCACCTCACCGGCGGCGAGGCCCACGTAACGGACGCTAGCAACGCCTCGCGCACGCTCCTCTTCAACATCCACGACCTCGACTGGGACGACGAGCTGCTCGCCCTCCTCGGCATCCCGCGCGCGCTCCTGCCGCGGGTGGCCGCGGCCGGGGAAGTGGTGGGCAGGACCCGCTGTCCCGGCCTGCCGGAGGGATTGCCGATCGCGGGGCTCGCCGGCGACCAGCCGGCGGCGCTCTTCGGGCAGGCCTGCCACCGCGCCGGGCTCGCCAAGAACACCTACGGCACCGGCTGCTTCCTGCTCATGAACACGGGCGAGCGTCCCGCCGAGTCGCGCAACCGGCTGCTTTCCTCCGTGGCCTGGCGCCGCGGCGAGGGCGCCCATTACGCGCTCGAGGGCAGCGTGTTCGTCGGCGGCGCGGCGGTGCAGTGGCTGCGGGACGGCCTGGGCATCATCGCCCGCAGCGAGGACGTCGGACCGCTCGCCGCGAGCGTGCCCGACGCCGGCGGCGTGCACTTCGTCCCGGCCCTCGCGGGGCTGGGCTCGCCGCACTGGGACCCGCACGCGCGAGGCACGATCGTCGGGCTCACGCGCGGCTCGACCGCGGCCCACCTCGCCCGCGCGACGCTCGAGGCCATCGCCTTCCAGAGCGCGGAACTGGTGGCGGCGATGGCGGCCGATTCCGGCATCGCGCTCGCGGAGCTGAGGGTCGACGGCGGCGCGACCGCCAACGATCTCCTCATGCAGATCCAGGCCGACCTCCTCGGCGTGCCCGTGGTCCGCCCGCGGGTCACCGAGACCACGGCGCTGGGCGCGGCCTTCCTCGCCGGCCTCGCGGTGGGCTTCTGGGAGGACGAGGCGAGGATCGCCTCCCTCTGGGAGCGCGACCGCGAGTTCGAGCCGGGGATCTCGCGCGACGAGGCGGGCGCCCGCCTCGCGCAGTGGCGGCGCGCCGTGGAGCGCTCGCGCCGCTGGGAGGAAGGCTAGGCCGCCGGGGGCCGCCTCAGGCCGGGGGCTCGAGGCGAAGGAAGCTGCGGCGGTAGTGGCGCAGTTCCTCGATCGATTCGTGCACGTCGGCGAGCGCCTCGTGCTTCGAGTCCTTCACGACGCCCGCGAGCACGTCGGGCCGCCAGCGCCTCGCGAGCTCCTTCAGGGTGGAGACGTCCACGATGCGGTAGTGCAGGTAGGCGTCGAAGGCGGGCATGTAGCGCGCCATGAAGCGCCGGTCCTGGTGCACGGTGTTGCCCGCGAGCGGCGCGGTGCCCGGCGCCACGTGCTCCTTCAGGAAGGCGACGATGCGCTCCTCGACCTCGGCCTCGCTGAACTTCGAGGCGCGGACCTTGTCGATAAGCCCGGAACGCCCGTGCGTGCCCTTGTTCCAGGCGTCCATGGCGTCCAGCACCTCGTCGGCCTGGTGCACCACCCAGACGGGCGCCTCGGCGATCGTTTCGAGATTCCCGTCGGTGACCACGAGGGCGACCTCGAGGATGCGGTCGCGTTCCGGGACGAGCCCGGACATCTCCATGTCCACCCAGACGAGCGGTGCGGTTTCCTGTGCCATAGAATGAATGAGTGCCGTCGCGCTCCGATTGTGTCACGGGCGCGCCTTTCCACCAAACGTCCGGACCGCCTTGAACGCCTTCGCCATCCTCTTCGTCGCCTTCGCGATCGCCGCCCTCGCCTGGCGGCTCTGGCTCCTCGCCCGCCAGGCGCGCCACGTCGGCCGCCATCGCGACCGCGTGCCCGCCGACTTCGCCGCCGTGGTGCCGCCCGAGGCGCACGCGAAGGCGGCCGACTACACGCGCGACAAGATCCGGATCGCCGCGCTGGAAACCGTCGCGGTGGACGGCGCGCTCCTCCTCGCCCTGAGCGTCGGCGGGGGCCTCGCGGCGATCGACGCGCAGTCGCGCGCGCTGCTCGGGGAAGGCTACGCGCGCGAGCTCGCGACGCTCTTCGCCTTCGTCGCCGCGGGCGCGCTCGCCGCCCTGCCCTTCGACATCTGGCGCACCTTCCGCGTGGAGGCCCGCCACGGCTTCAACCAGACCACGCCCGCCACCTTCGCCGCGGATCTCGCCAAGGGCATCGCGCTCGGCGTGGCCCTGGGCACGCCGCTGGTGCTCGCCGTGTGCTGGTTCATCGAGGCGACGGGCGCGTGGTGGTGGGTGTGGGCGTGGTTCGCCTGGGTCGCGTTCACCCTCGTCCTGGTCGCGATCTTCCCGCGCTGGATCGCGCCGCTCTTCAACCGCTTCACGCCGCTCGAGGAGGGCGAGCTGAGGGCGCGCATCGAGGCGCTCGTCGCCCGCTGCGGCTTCCGCGCCGAGGGGCTCTTCGTCATGGACGGCTCGCGGCGCTCCAGCCACGGCAACGCCTACTTCACCGGCTTCGGCCGCGCCAAGCGGATCGTGTTCTTCGACACCCTCGTGGAGCGCCTCACGAAGGGCGAGATCGAGGCGGTGCTCGCCCACGAGCTCGGCCACTTCGCGCGCGGGCACATCCCGAGGCTCCTCGCGGTCCGCTTCGCGCTCGCCTTCGGGCTCCTCGCGGTCCTCGGGTGGGCGGCCCGCGAGCCCGCCTTCGCCGCGGCGCTCGGCCTCGCCTCGCCGCCGCCCACGGGAGCGCTCCTCGCGGCCTTCCTGCTGGTGGTGCCCGTCTTCACCTTCCCCTTCCAGCCGCTCGCGAGCCTGCTGTCGCGCCGGCAGGAATTCGAGGCCGACGAGTTCGCCGCGCGCCACGCGAGCGCCGAGGACCTCGTGAGCGCCCTGGGCAAGCTCTACCGCGACAACGCGGCGACGCTCACGCCCGACCCGCTGCACTCCCTCGTGTATGATTCCCATCCCCCTGCGGCGCTGCGCATCGCCCACCTGAGGCGCCTGGCCGCGAAAACCGCCTGACCGGAATGCCCGTCGACGCCATGAACGATCTCGCCCGCAGGAAGTGCGTACCGTGCGAAGGGGGCGTGGCTCCCCTCGCCGAGGACCAGGTCGGTCCCCTCCTCAAGGGGCTCGCCGGCTGGGCCCGCGAAGGCAGCGCCATCGCGAAGACCTACCGCTTCGCGAACTACCACCAGACGATGGCCTTCGTGAACGCGACCGCGTGGATCTCGCACCGCGAGGACCACCACCCGGACCTCGCCGTCGGCTACAACCAGTGCAAGGTGTCGTACTGGACGCACGCCATCGGCGGGCTCTCGGAGAACGACTTCATCTGCGCGGCCAAGATCGACGCGCTCTTCGACCTCTAGGACCGGCAGCCGCGCCTTCCATGACGACGCGGCGCGAACGGGAGCAGCAGGTCGTCGTCGAGGGCCGCGTCGTCGCCGACTTCGGCCGGGACTTCCTGGTCGAGCTCGCCGACCGCCGCCAGATCGTCTGCACGCGCAAGGGCCGCAAGCAGGACGCGGCCTGCGGGGACTTCGTGGAGGTCCGCCTCACGGGATCCGCCCAGGGATCGATCGAGCGCGTGGGCACCCGGCGCAACATCCTCTTCCGCTCCGACCAGTGGCGCGAGAAGACGCTGGCCGCCAACGTGGACCAGGCGGTGATCCTCCTCGCGCCGCGCCCGGCCTTCAGCGAGGCCTTCCTCAACCTGAGCCTCGTGGCCTGCGAGGCCGCGGGCATCCCCGCGATCATCGCCCTGAACAAGTCGGACCTCCCGGAGCACGCCGAGTCGCGGCGCTCGCTCGCGGCGTGGGAGCGGATCGGCTACACCGTCATCTCCATGTCGGCCAAGTTCGACACCGCGCAGCTCCTGCCGCTGCTGGAGGACAGGATCACCCTCCTGGTGGGCCAGAGCGGCATGGGGAAGTCGAGGACGGTGAACGCCCTCGTGATGAACGAGGTCGCGCGCGTGGGCGAGATCTCGGCCTCCCTCGGGATCGGCACGCACACGACGACCTTCTCGCGCCTGTTCCGGCTCGACCGCGACGCCGCGATCATCGACACGCCGGGCTTCCAGTCCTTCGGGCTCTTCCACCTGACCGAGGCGCAGATCGCCGACGCGATGCGCGAGTTCGGCCCCTTCCTCGGCGCCTGCAAGTTCAACGACTGCGCGCATCTCACGGAGCCGGGCTGCGCGGTCGTGGAGGCCGCGGCGAAGGGCGCCATCTCGGCCGAGCGGCTCTCCTTCTACCAGGTGCTCATCGAGCAGCACCGGGAACTGCACGACCAGCACCCCGACTGGTCGCGCTAGGCCGCGCCCGCGATCGTGAGCGGGATCCGGCGGGCGCCGAACTGGCGGCGCGGGTCGAAGGCCTCGAAGCGTCCCGGGATCGCCGTGCCGCAGTCCGGGCACTCGCCGCGGGGCGTGATCCGGTAGCGCTCGATCCGGTACCAGTCGCGCTCCACGAGGCGCCCACCGCAGCCGGGGCAGAAGGTCGTGCCGCCCTCGCGGTCGTGGACGTTCCCGGTGTAGACGTAGCGAAGCCCCTCGTCGAGGGCGATGCGGCGCGCCCGCTCCAGGGTGGCCGCCGGCGTGGCCGGGACGTCTCGCATCCGGAAGTCGGGGTGGAAGGCGGTGAAGTGCAGCGGCACGTCGGGGCCCAGCTCGCGCCGGATCCAGCGGCACTGCGCGACGGTCTCGGCCTCGGCGTCGTTGTGGCCGGGGATCAGCAGCGTCGTGATCTCCACCCACACGTCCGTCTCGTGGACGAGATAGGCGAGCGTGTCGAGCACCGGCGCGAGGTGCGCGCCCGTGAGCTTCACGTAGAAGTCGTCCGTGAAGGCCTTGAGGTCCACGTTGGCCGCGTCCATGCGCGCGAAGAACTCCCGGCGCGGCTCGGCCCGGATGTAGCCGCCCGTCACCGCCACCGTCGCCACGCCCTCGGCGCGGCAAGCCTCGGCGGTGTCCATCGCGTACTCCGCGAAGATCACCGGGTCGTTGTAGGTGAAGGCCACGCTCCTCGCCCCCGCCTCGCGCGCCGCCCGGGCGATCTGCGCGGGCGAGGCCGCGTCCATCATCCGGTCCATGTCGCGCGACTTCGAGATGTCCCAGTTCTGGCAGAACTTGCACGCGAGGTTGCAGCCCGCCGTGCCGAAGGAGAGCACCGAGGTCCCCGGGAGGAAATGGTGGAGCGGCTTCTTCTCGATGGGATCCAGGCAGAAGCCGGAGGAGCGCCCGTAGGTCGTGAGCACCATCGCGTCGCCCGAGCGCGCGCGCACGAAGCAGGCGCCGCGCTGGCCCTCGTGCAGGCGGCAGTCGCGCGGGCAGAGGTCGCACTGGATCCGCCCGTCGGCGAGCCCGTGCCACCAGCGCGCGGGATGGTGCGAGCCTTCGACGGGCTCAGGATGCCGGGCGGTCATCGAGGTATTTCTCCACGGTGTAGCGGGTGAGCCGGATCGCCGGGTCCCAGAAGCGCGCCGGCAGCTCGGCCTTGTGGCGCAGCGCCGCGAGGAACTCGACGGGGTCGGGCAGGTTCTCCCAGACCTGCGGCAGGAAAGTGGCCGCCCTGCCCCTGTACTCCAGGTAGATCCCGTCCACGCCGGGGCGAAGGCGCGCGGCCGCGTCCGACTCGCTCGCCGCCTCGAAGGGCGTGCGCGGCGAGAGCAGGGAGACCTCCACGAGCACCTCCGCGAACTCGACCCGCGACAGCGGCGCGAAGCGCGGATCGGAGAACGCCGCGGCCCGGGCATTCGCGGCGACGTCCACGCCGAGCGGCCGGCGCGGGTCCACCGAGCCGATGCAGCCCCGCAGGTCCCCGGCCAGCCGCAGCGTCACGAAGGTCGCCGCGGGTTCGGCGAGCCAGGGCTCGCCTCGTTCGAGGGCCCGGTCGAGGCCGAGCGCTTCGCCGATCGACTCGCGCGCGATCGACACGAGCACCCTGCCCCGCTCCTCGCGCTCAAGCATGGCGCGCCTCCCCCGCCTCGCGCAGCGCGAAGGCGCCGTAGCCGACCACCTGGCCGCGCCCGCCGGCCGTGTCCCCGGAATTCCTCAGGTCCAGCAGCTCGATTTCGAGGCCGCGCCGCCGCGCCGCCACGAGCAGGCCGTTCACCGGGGCCGCGCCGCAGGCGTCCTCGGGCTCGAGCCCCGGCGCCATCGCGAGGATCGCCGAGGCGGTCGCGCGATCGCGTTCGCGCGCCGCGTCATAGGGAAGGAAGTGCGACAGGTCGGTGCTCGCGACGACGAGCGTCTCGTCGCCGCCCCAGACTTCCTCGAGGAGCGCGGCCATCTGCGCCGGTGTGGCGCCGCCCACGACCACGGGCACCAGGCGAAAGTCGCCGAGCACGGCCTGCAGGAACGGCAGGTGCACCTCGAGCGAGTGCTCCAGCGCGTGGGCGGGATCGCTCGTCTCGACGAAGGGCAGCCGGCGAAGGCGCTCGAGCGCCTCCCCGTCGAGCGCGATGGTGCCGAGCGGCGTGGCGAACGCGCCCACCCCGGGCACCGCGGCGCCCCGGACGGCCACGCGGTGCGCCGGCCCCGCGAGCACCACGCGCGAGATGCGGCCCCGCAGCGGGGCGACCCTGGCGTAGGCGCTGGCGGCGACGGGCCCCGAGTAGATGTATCCGGCGTGGGGCGCGATGATCGCCTTCGGGGCCCTTTCCCCCGGCCGGGGCGAGGGCGCCGCGCGAAGGCGCTCGCCCACCTCCGCGGCGAGCCTCTCGGCATCGCCGGGGTAGAAAGCCCCCGCCACGGCGGCGGGGCGTATCCGCGTCATCGCGCACCTCCGCATGCAACGCGAGATGCGGTCAGGTTAGCACTTCTGCAAGGGGCCTGGCGGGCCCCGGCCTTCAGGCGCTCCCGCGTCGCGCGGCGAAGCGGCGCCAAAGCCACGGCAGGAGGATCACGGCCACGGCCAGGGCGAGGAGGCCCGCCGAGATCGGGTGCGTGATGAAGATCCGCGGGTCGCCCTGGCTTATCGCGAGTGCCCGGCGCATCTGCTCCTCGGCGAGGGGACCGAGGATCATGCCCACGACCACGGGCGCCGCCGGGAAGCCGAAGCGGCGCATGAGGAAGCCCACGATGCCCACGCCGTAGAGCAGGAACACGTCGAAGGGCGACTGGCGCATGCCGTACACGCCCATGGTCGCGAAGACGAGGATGCCGGCGTAGAGCTGCGGCTTCGGGATCGCGAGGAGCTTCACCCACAGGCCGACCAGCGGGAGGTTCAGCACCAGGAGCATCGCGTTGCCGACGTAGAAGCTCGCGATGAGGCCCCAGACGAGCGCGGCGTTGGCCTCGAAGAGCAGCGGGCCCGGCTGCAGCCCGTACTGCTGGAAGGCGGAAAGCATGATCGCGGCGGTGGCGGAGGTCGGCAGCCCCAGCGTGAGGAGAGGCACCATCGTCCCGGTGGAGGACGCGTTGTTCGCGGCCTCGGGGCCGGCCACGCCCTCGATCGCGCCCTGGCCGAACTCCTCGGGATTGCGGGCGAGCTTCTTCTCGATCGCGTAGGAGAGGAAGGTCGGGATCTCCGCGCCGCCGGCCGGGATCGAGCCGAAGGGAAAGCCGATGAGCGTGCCGCGGATCCACGGCTTCCACGAGCGCTTCCAGTCCTCGGCGCGCATCCAGATGGACCCGGTGATCGCCTCGAGCTTCTCCTGCACCTGGTTCATCTTCGAGGCGAAGTAGATGGTCTCGCCCACGGCGAAGAGACCCACGGCGATCGTGACGACCTCGATGCCGTCGAGGAGCTGCGGCACCCCGAAGGCGAAGCGCGCCTGCCCCGTCTGGTTGTCGATGCCGACGAGCCCGATCGCGAGCCCCAGGAAGAGGCTCGTGATGCCCCGCAGCGTCGAGTCGCCGAGCACCGAGGACACGGTGGTGAAGGCGACGATCATCAGCGCGAAGTATTCCGGCGGGCCGAACTTCAGGCCCAGCTCCACCACGAGCGGCGACAGGAAGGTGAGGCCGATGGTGGCGATCGTGCCGGCCACGAAGGAGCCGATGGCGCTCGTGGCGAGCGCCGGCCCGGCGCGCCCGCGGCGGGCCATCTGGTTGCCCTCGAGCGCCGTGACGATGGTGGCGCTCTCCCCCGGGGTGTTCAGCAGGATGGAAGTCGTCGAGCCGCCGTACATCGCGCCGTAATAGACGCCGGCGAACATGATGAGCGCGCCGCTCGCGTCGACCTTCGTGGTGATCGGCAGCAGGAGCGCGATGGTGACGGCCGGACCCACGCCCGGCAGGACGCCGACGGCCGTGCCCAGCGTGACGCCGACCAGCGCCCAGAGGAGGTTCTGCGCCGTGAGCGCGATCGCGAAGCCGTCGAGGAGCTGTGCCCAGACGTCCATCTAGGGCAGGATCCCGCGCAGCACGCCGGCGGGCAGCGTGAGCCCCAGGGCGTAGTTGAAGACCCCGAAGATGAAGGCCCCGAGCGCGAGGCCCACCAGGGCGTTGGAAAGCCAGCGCCGGCTCGCGAAGCTGCGCGCCACGGCCGCGAAGAGCAGCGTCGAGGCGAGGATGAAGCCTGCGCGCTCGACCAGCAGCCCGTAGAGGATGATGCCGCCGGTGATCCAGGCGAAGGCGCCCCAGTCCATCGGGAGATGGACCTCGGCCTCCTCGTCGATGCCGCGGAAGCCTCCCGTCAGGGCCTCGCGCAGGAGGAGCGCGCCGAGCGCGAGGAGCGCCCCGCCCACGATCCGCGGCACGACGCCGGGCCCGACCTGCGCGTAGCCGCCGCCCGTGGAGAGGTCCCACGCGCCCGCGAGCACCAGCGCGCCCAGCACGAGCACGCCGGCGGACACCGCGATCTGCCCCTTCGGGCGTGGCTGCGCCATCGGGCGACGGCGCCCGGCTTCCCGGGCGTTCGCCTTACTTCTTGCCGAGGTTGAGCCCGGCGAGGATCTCGCCGATGCGCTTCGTCTCGGCCTGGATGAAGGCCCCGTACGAGTCGCCCGGCAGCCAGAAGGCCGTCCAGTCCTGGCGCTTGAGCGTCTCCTCCCAGGACTTGTTCTTCGTGGCCGCCTCGACCGCCGCGACCAGCGCCGCCTGCTGTTCCTTGGTGATGCCGGGCGCGCCGAAGATGCCGCGCCAGTTGGCGAGCTCGACGTTGAAGCCCTGCTCCTTCAGGGTGGGGATGTTGCCGACGCGGGTGGCCGACGAGACGCCCAGGGCGCGCATCTTCCCGGACTGGATGTGCTGCGCGAACTCCGACACGCCCGAGATGCCCGCCGAGACGTGGCCGCCGATGATCGCCGCCACCGCCTCCCCGCCGCCCTTGAAGGGCACGTAGTTCACCTTGCCCGGCTCGACGCCCACTTCCTTGGCGAGAAGCCCCGCGAGGATGTGGTCGGTGCCGCCCGCGCTCCCGCCGCCCCAGGAGATGCTGCCGGGGTCGGCCTTGAAGCGCGCCATCAGGTCCTTCATGTCCTTCACGGGGGACGAGGCCGGCACGACGATCACCTCGTACTCCGAGGTGAGGCGGGCGATGGGCGTCACCTGTTCCAGGGTCACGGCCGACTTGTTCTGGATCGTGCCGCCGATCATCACCATGCCGCCCATCATGAGCGCGTTGGGGTCGCCCTTCGAGGCGCTCACGAACTGGGCGAGCCCGATGGCGCCGGCGGCGCCGCCCTTGTTGTCGTACTGGACGTTCTTCACGGAGCCCGCGGCGAGCATGGCCTTGCCGAGCTCGCGGCCGGTGGTGTCCCAGCCGCCGCCCGGGTTGGCGGGGATCATCATCTTGATGCTGTCGATCGCGATCGCCGATCCGGCGAAGGCGACGCCGGCGGCGAGCGTGGCGGCGCGAAGGAGCGCGTGGGGAAAGAGTCGGGACATCGGGAGTCTCCTCAGGGGGAATCGGTACGCCTCGCCGGCAGCCTCTCTCGGGCCCGCCTTCTCGAGGTCGCCTGCGAGTGTAGCAAATGGCACCGCCGGGCGCGCCGGAGGGGCCCCGAAGGCGCTCGTTCAGGCGGCGGAGATCGCGGCGAGCACCAGGAACGCGGCGAGCCACAGCACGAGCGCGCGCCACAGCATGCCCTCGAGGCTCGCGAGCGCCTCCTCCCCCGCGGGCTCGCCCGTGCCGAGCGTGGGCCGGTCCACGACGGCCTCGCCGCGCGCGACGGGCTCCCCCAGCCGCACGCCGAGCGCGCCGGCGCCGCTCGCGAGGACGATGCCCTCGCCCGGCCGCAGCCATTGCGCGGCCTGGGAGCGCCAGCAGAAGAGCGCGTCCTCGAAATCGCCCACGATCGCGAAGACGAAGGCGCTCACCCGCTGCGGCACCCAGTCGAGGACCTCGAACGCGCGCCCGGCGAACCAGCCGAACTCGCGCTCGCCGGCGTCCTCGCCCAGTTCCCAGAGGCGCGCGGCGCGCTGGGTGAGCGGATACAGCACCGCGCCGAGGGGCCCGGGGAGGACGAGGAACCAGAAGAGGATGGCGAAGGTCCCGTGGTGGGCCTCGCGCAGGCCCTGTTCCGCGGCGAGGCGGGCGATGGCGCCGGGGTCGTCCGAGGCGGGCGCCTCTCCCTGCCACTGGGCCAGCCGCCGCGAGGCCGCCGCGGCGTCGCCGTCGCGCAGGCTCCTCTCGATCGCGCCGAGGGCCGCCGTGGACTGCAGGAACCGCAGGCTGCCATAGAGGATGACCGCGTCGAGCACGAGGAGGACCACGCCGTGGATCGACGCCGCGAGCCCCGCGAGCAGCGCGAGCGGCACGAGGACGACGGCGACCAGCGCCCCGTAGGCGAGGATTCCCGAATTGCGATCGCCCGCGTCCAGGCGCTTGGCCGCGGAAAGGCACAGCCGCCCGTAGAAGGCGGCGAGCGGCGGGCGTTCCGGCAGGGGGTACGCGTATTGCGCGACGAGAGCGGCGAGGAGGGCGGCGAGGTTCACGGCGGGGCTCCGGTCTGCCGGAGATTATAGGTGCAGGGCGCTTCCCGCCGCGAGCGGATTGACCGGATGATGCCGCCGCCCGTGTCGCGCCAACTCGGGCGTGTACGCGGATCCAGGGCCGGGCACGGGCACGAAAAAAAGCCCCGCCGGGAAACCCGGCGGGGTCAATTACCGCTCTCGGAGGAGAAACTGCCGGCACGCCGGGTGGCGCGCCGACATCGCATACGCAGCATGGATCATGCCAATCGCAGGATCAGCCTGTTTCCCTGGTTCTTCAATGGGTTGAGCCGGATCCGTGCTCGCGGATCACGTCGCGGCGAGTCATTTTTTGGTGCGACGCAGCACCATCGTGGACCGGCAGCGGGCGCCGGCTATTGCGGATGGCGGCCCGGGATCCGCGCGAAATGCGCCTCGACGCGCCGGCGCTCCGCCTCGATGTCCTCGCCCACCTCGAGGAGCGGCCCGATGCGCACCGCGCGGGCGCCATAGTCGAGGCCGACGAGGAGCACGGGAACGCCGGCGCCCCGGGCGATGTGCAGGAATCCCGTCTTGAAGCGCTCCACCTTGCGGCGCGTGCCTTCCGGCGCGATCACCAGCACGCGCGAGGGCGCGCCCTCGAAGGCGGCGATGGCCTCGCCCACCACGCCATGGGCCGCGGAGCGGTCCACGGGAATGCCGCCCATCCAGCGCAGGAAATGCGAGAACGGCCACACGAAGAGGGTGTGCTTGCCGATGAAGGACAGGCGCAGGTCGAGCGCGAACATCGCGGCCGCACCGTGCACGAAGTCCCAGTTCGAGGTGTGCGGGGCGACGGCGATCACGAGCCGCGGCAGGTCGGGAAAGGCGCCCTCGAATCGCCAGCCCGTGAGGCGCATCACGGCGCGGCCGATCGCCCGCCACGGGGCCGAACCGCGCCGCGGGATCGCGGGCGGCACGATGACCGGCGGCGCGCTCACGCGAAGAGCTTCGCGGCGGCGCCGAGGTCGACGTTGCCGCCGGAGAGGATCACGCCGACGCGGGCGCCGCGCGTGTCGAGGCGGCCCGAGAGCACGCCGGCCGTCGCGAGCGCGCCGGTGGGCTCCACCACGAGCTTCATGCGCTCCCAGAGGAAGCGCATGGCCCCGACCAGTTCCTCGTCGGTGACGGTGAGGAAGTCGTGCACGTTCTCCAGCACGAGCGGGAAGGTGTAGGCGCCGAGCGACTGGGTGCGGGCGCCATCGGCGATGGTCCGCGGATCCTCCACGCGCTGGAGCGTGCGGGTGCGGAAGGAGCGCGCGGCATCGTCGCCCGCGGCCGGCTCGACGCCGACCACCTTGATCCCGGGCGAGAGGTGGCGGGCGGCCACGGCGCAGCCCGACAGGAGCCCGCCGCCGCCGCAGCACACGAAGAGCCAGTCGAGCGGACCCGTCTCCTCGAGGAGTTCGCGCGCCGCAGTGCCCTGGCCGGCGATCACGTGCGGGTGGTCGAAAGGGGGAATGAGCGTGGCGCCCCGTTCCGCGGCGATGCCCGCGGCGAATGGCTCGCGGTCCTGGCCCGCCGCGCGGTCGTAGAAGATCACCTCGGCGCCGTAGCCCTTCGTGGCCGCCACCTTCACCGCGGGAGCATCCGCGGGCATCACGATCGCCGCCGGGATGCCGAGGAGGCGGCCCGCGAGCGCGACGGCCTGGGCGTGGTTGCCCGAGGAGAAGGCCACCACGCCCCGCCGGGCCTCCTCGGGGCCCAGGCGGGACAGGGCGTTGTAGGCGCCCCGGAACTTGAACGCCCCCATGCGCTGGAAGTTCTCGCACTTGAAGAAGGCCTTCGCGCCCGTGAGGGCGTCGAACGTGCGCGAGGTGTGCACGGGCGTGCGGTGGGCGACGCCCTCGAGCCGCCGGGCGGCCGAGGCGATGTCGTCCCAGGTGACGGCCGGGCCGCCGCCGCGGTCGTCCATGGCCGGCCTACTCGAGCGCGATGCGCCCGTCGATCGTCACGCGCAGCGCGAGCCCGTCGATGGTGAGCGTCATGGCCGCGGGCAGGGTCTCGCCGCCCTTGAGGCGGCCGTCGGCGATCGCCGCCTCCACGGCGTTCTCGATCTCGCGCTGGGACTGCACGCCCACGCTCTTCAGGAACTTGCGGATGCTCATGTTGAGGGTTTCGGGATTCACGGCCTCTCCTATCGGGCGCGGGTGATGGCGGCGAGCGCGTCGCGAAGCGTGTCCTCGGGCAGGTCGTTCACGCTCTCCGCGAGGAGCTCGGCCTCGGTGGCGACGGACTCGGGAAGCGCCCGGCTCTCCATGAGGGCCACGAACTGCGCCGCCGCCCCCGCCACCTTGAGCAGGTGCGACCTCTCGCGCATCAGGAGGTCGATCTCCTTGCCCAGCATGAAGGTTCCCGTGCTCTCGCCGACCATCGCCATGACCCCACCCGTCGCCTCGTTCGAAGACGACATCTTACCGCGATGCGGCGTTCAGCTCGCCCGCGCGAAGGGCAGGTTCACCAGCAGGTTCTGGGGCTTCAACCGCAGGGTGTGGTCCTCGCGGAACGCAAGCCCCAGGTAGACCGGGAGCCCGGCGGCCTCGGGCAAGGCGTCGGCGGGATCGGTGAAGACGAGGCGGAAGAGCGTGGCGAGGCGGGCCCGCGCCTCCCCGGCGAGCGCCTCGCCGCGGTAGAGGGCGTTGAGGATCGCCGTGGACTCGACGTCGAGCCCCGCGTGCCAGCGCCAGTGCCCGTCGTCGATGCGCTCGACCGGCTCGATCGCGACCCGCGCGCCCGCGAGGTGCGCCACCCAGCGCTCCATCAGCGTGGCGAGCGCCCGGGCGCCCTCGCGGCCGGGCGTCAGGTCGAGGAGGAAGGAGTGGAGCTCGTCGCGCAGGAAGTAGAACGCGGCGTTCTCCGCGTTGAGGACGTCCATCTTCACCGGCGCCACCGGCGTCTTCTGCTGCCGCAGGAGCCGGCCGACGCTGCCGAAACCGCCGGTCTCGGCGTAGGCCTCGATGGTGGAGGCGTCGGCCGCGAGCACCTGTCCGCCTTCGACGCTCACCCGCTGTGCGCGGAAGAAGAGCTCCCCGGCCCGCGCGAGCCAGGGGTCGGCGAGGCCGTCGAGCAGGCCGCGGACGATGGCCTGCGCCAGTGCATCGACGAAGGGCGGCGCGATGGCGCCGCCGGACGGCACGCCGTGGCCGCGCCCGAAGCGCTCGAGGTAGCAGGCCTCCAGGGACCCCGTGGCGAGCAGGCGGTCGCGGAAGCGCAGGAACTCGTCCCAGTTCTCGCGCGCGT
Organism: uncultured Pseudomonadota bacterium; assembly: GCA_937898635.1. Classification (GTDB taxonomy): domain Bacteria; phylum Pseudomonadota; class Gammaproteobacteria; order Burkholderiales; family Usitatibacteraceae; genus FEB-7. Next base: position 20,441 of record CALEJW010000202.1, read on the forward strand.
CCGCGTCCTCCACGGCCGCGAGATCCGCGGCCCCGAGCGCGAGGCGCGGCTTCTCGAGGAGCCGCGCGTGCAGGTGGCGCTCGCCGGGCCCCGCGTCCGGGGGCGGAACGAGTTCCGGACGGGCCAGGAAGAGCCGGAAGTAGTCGTCGCCGGGCCGGAGCCACCCCTCGGGCCCGCGCTCGAGGTGGCGAAAGCCGCTCGAGGCCCAGAAGTCCTGGGCCACCGCTAGCCCCGGACGGCGTCGCGGCCGACGATGCGCATGAGCGTCTGCAGCCCCGTCGCGCAGTGGGTGCGCCGCCCCGCCTTCTCGACCTCCACGTCGAACCGCGCCACCGTGATCGTGCGTCCCGCGCGCAGGACCCGGCCCGTGGCGAGGATGCGCTCGCCGTCGGCGGGCGCCATCAGGTTCACCTTGAATTCCACCGTGAGCACGCCCGCCTCGGCCGGGAAGAGCGTGTAGGCGGCGTAGCCGCCCGCCGAGTCGGCCACCGTCGCGAGGACGCCGGCATGGAAGAAGCCGTGCTGCTGCGAGAGCTCGGCGCGGAAGTCCACCGCGATCTCCACGAGGCCCGGCGCCACCCGCCCGAGCGAGGCGCCGAGGAGGGCCATCACGCCCTGCTTCGCGAAGCTCTCGCGGGTGCGCCGCTCGAAGTCCGCGTCGGCGGGCGTGAAGGCGGGGTCGGCGCCGGCGTCCACCGTGCCTACAGCGTGCCGAGGACAGCCACCTCGGGCAGCGGGAAGCCGTTGAAGTTCGAGGCGTACGCGGTGGTGTAGGCGCCCGCGTTCTTGATGAAGATGAAGTCGCCCTCCTGGAGGTCGGCGGGCAGGAGTTCGTCGCGCATCACCACGTCCACCGAGTCGCAGGTGGGACCGGCCACGTTCCAGGCCACGGGCTCGCCGTCGCGGTCGGTGTAGAGGTTGTAGCGCAGGCCTTCCGTCGTCTCGATGACGCCGCCGAAGACGCCCGCGTCCCAGTACATCCAGCGCTGGCCGTTGCGCGTGGCGGTGCCGACGACGCGGCAGATGAAGTAGCCGGCGTCGGAGACGAGGTAGCGCCCGGGCTCGGCGATCACCTGGATCTCGGGCCCGAAGTGGCGCAGCTCGCGGTTGATCACGTCCGCGATCGTCTCGATCGAGGGAATCGGCTTCACGTGCCGGACCGGGTAGCCGCCGCCCAGGTTGAGCAGCCGCGGCGTGAGGCCCGCCGTGCGCATCGCGGCGAAGACCTTGCGCGCGCGCTCCATGCCCACGCGCCAGTTCTCGGGGTTCAGGCACTGCGAGCCCACGTGGAAAGTGATGCCGGCGAGGTCCGCCTTGCAATCGACCGCGGCCTCGATGAGTTCCGGGATGTCGCTCATGTGCGCGCCGAACTTCCCGGCGAGCGGCCAGTCGCTGCCGATGTTGGGCGCGTCGATGCGCAGGTAGAGCTTCGCGTCGGCCTTGACCGACTGCACCTTGCGGATCTCCTCGACGGAGTCCACCACGTACCACTCGACACCCTTGGCCGCGGCGTACTGCAGGTAGGCGCGCGACTTCATGGGGTTGGAGTAGAAGATCTCCGCCACGGGCACGCCCAGGGACAGGAGGAGATCCAGCTCCGCGATCGAGGCGATCTCGAAGCCCGCGCCCTCCTGGATCAGCGCCCTCAGCACCCGCGGGTCGGGATTGGCCTTGACGGCGAAGTGGGGGCGCACGCGCGGCAGCGCCGCCCGGAAGCGGCGGGTCTTGGTGCGCACGATGGCGAGATCGACGAGGAGGACCGGCTTGCGGTAGGCGTGCCGGGCGAGGTACTGCTTGACGCGGGTGAAGTCGAGGCTGACTTCGGGATGGGTGTCGAGGGGAAACTCCGGGAGGGGGCGGAGCTTCTTGACTACGGCTCGGGGCATCGATGTCTTTCGTGACGGGTCGTCGAGGCGATACGGGAGTGGCGGATGGCGCCCGCGCTGGCGCCTTCGGCATGGCCCCGGTACTTCCTCGCTCCTGTCATGATGACCTCCTTCGGCTCCCCATCCGGGGCGGCTTGGGCTCCCGGCGCGGCGCCGGGGGCGAAAAATGCGCGAAGTATAGGGCAAATCGCGGCGGGAGCCGCAAGTTTTCTCGCGTGGCGGCGCCCATGGGCCCGAGGGGGCATGGACAACGCCCCGGCGCTCACATCTTCGGGAGCGTGACGCCCTGCTGGCCCTGGTACTTGCCGCCGCGGTCGCGGTAGGAGGTCTCGCAGACCTCGTCGGACTCGAAGAAGACCACCTGCGCGCAGCCTTCTCCCGCGTAGATCTTGGCCGGCAGGGGCGTCGTGTTGGAGAACTCCAGCGTGACGAACCCCTCCCACTCGGGCTCGAAGGGCGTCACGTTCACGATGATCCCGCAGCGCGCGTAGGTGGACTTCCCGAGGCAGACGGTGAGGATGCTCCGCGGGATGCGGAAGTACTCCACGGTGCGCGCGAGCGCGAAGGAGTTCGGCGGGATGATGCACACGTCGCCCTCGAAGTTCACGAAGGACTTCTCGTCGAAGGCCTTGGGATCGACGATCGTGGCGTTGATGTTGGTGAAGATCTTGAATTCGCGCGAGCAGCGGATGTCGTAGCCGTAGCTCGAGGTGCCGTAGGAGACGATGCGCCGGCCGTCGACCTCGCGCACCTGCCCCGGCTCGAAGGGCTCGATCAGCCCGTGCGCGGCCGCCATGCGGCGGATCCACCTGTCGCTCTTGATGCTCATGGTTCCTTGCTCACGGAGTTGGGCGGCGCGATCGTCCGCCCGGACGATCGCCCCGATGCCCTTTCAATGGCCGGTGCTCACGTGTTCTGGACGACGATCTTCGGGAAGACGCTCGTGCGGTCCTCCGCCTGGCGGGCGATGCGCGCGGCCACCTTGCGCGCGATGTCCCGGTAGATCGCGGCGATCTTGCCGTCGGGATCGGCCACCACCGTGGGCTTGCCGCCGTCGGTCTGCTCGCGGATCGCGATGTCGAGCGGCAGCGCGCCCAGGAACTCGACGTCGAAGTCCTTGCACATGCGCTCGCCGCCGCCGTGGCCGAAGATGTGCTCCGCATGGCCGCACTGCGAGCAGACGTGGATCGCCATGTTCTCGACGATGCCCAGGATCGGCACGCCCACCTTCTCGAACATCTTCAGGCCCTTCCTCGCGTCGATGAGGGCGATGTCCTGGGGGGTGGTGACGATCACCGCCCCCGTCACGGGCACCTTCTGGGCGAGCGTGAGCTGGATGTCGCCCGTGCCCGGCGGCAGGTCGACCACGAGGTAGTCGAGCGCCTTCCAGCGCGTCTCCGTGAGGAGCTGCTCCAGCGCCTGGGTGACCATCGGGCCGCGCCAGACCATGGGGGTGTCGGCCTCGATGAGAAAGCCCACGCTCATCGCCTGGATGCCGTGGCCCTCCAGGGGCTCCATGGACTTGCCGTCCACCGACTGGGGCCGCCCGGTGATCCCGAGCATCGTGGGCTGCGAGGGGCCGTAGATGTCGGCGTCGAGCATGCCGACCGTCGCGCCCTCGGCCGCCAGCGCGAGCGCGAGGTTCACCGCGGTCGTGCTCTTGCCCACGCCGCCCTTGCCCGAGGCGACGGCGATGATGTTCTTGATGCCGGGGACGAGCTTCACGCCGCGCTGCACCGCGTGCGGCACGATCTTCGAGGAGACGTTCGCGACCACCGCCGCCACGCCGGGCAGCTGCCGCAGGCGCTCGCTCACCTGGGCGCGCACCTGCTCCAGGACGCCGCGCGCGGGGTAGCCCAGCACGATGTCGAGCGAGACGCTGTTCGCCTCGATCTTCACGTTCTTCGCGCACTTGCCTTCCACGTAGTTCTTCCCCGTGACGGGGTCGACCAGCTCGGAAAGGGCGGCGAGGACATCCTTGTCGGTAGTTGCCATGGCGGGGATCGGCATTCGCCGGGGCGAACGCGGGGAGCGGGAAGTAAGCTCGCAATTCTAAAGCAATTTGCTACAATCGCGCTGACTCCTAACGCACCGAATTTCGAGCACTCGCCGCGTCGCGCGGCCGCCCGAGCCGTCCGCCAACCACATAAGGCTCGCCTCCCGGCTCCATGCCCCGCAAGCTTTTCGTCACGACGGCGCTGCCCTACGCCAACGGCCCCTTCCACATCGGCCACATCATGGAGTACATCCAGGCCGACATCTGGGTGCGCTTCC
>CALEJW010000203.1 GCA_937898635.1 uncultured Pseudomonadota bacterium
GCGAGGTACTGCTGCATCATCGGCGTGTGGCCGGCGCTCGCGCCGGGCGGGGAGGCGATCCGGGACTTCATCGCGGACATTGTAATGGCGCCCCCTGGTACGCGCCCGGCCGGCGGGGCGCGGGGACCGGGCTCGCCCGGTGCCCTCGCGGACCCGGGCGACGATTGCGCTCGCGCAACCGGTCCGCACGGTTCCGGGCCGTATAATCGGCCGCGTCTGCCGCCCCACCGGTCCCATGCCCGCCACCCGCGCCGCACCGCACGACGACATCCCGCCGGGCTCGCTGAGAGCCTGGGCGGTCGCGGTCCGCCCGCGCACGCTGTGGATCGCCGCGGTTCCCGTGGTGGTCGCCACCTGCCTCGCGTGGATGCACGAGGCGCCGATCCTGCCGTGGGTCGTGGCGCTCGCCTTCGTCGCGTCGATCCTCATGCAGGTCATCACGAACCTGCAGAACGACGTGGGCTACACGGCGCGCGGCCTGGAGAGCGGAAAGCGCGTGGGGCTGCCCCGCGCGACCGCCCGCGGCTGGCTGACGCCGTCGGAAGTCCGCCGCGCCATCGCGGTGGCCATCGCGGCCGCGGTCGCGGTGGGCGCGCCGCTCGCGATGCACGCGGGGCCGGCGGTCGCCGGCATCGGGCTTGCGTCGGTGCTCGCGGCGCTCTCCTACATGGGCGGGCCGCGCCCGATCGCCTACACGCCGTTCGGCGAGCTCGCGGTCTTCGTCTTCTTCGGCCTGGTGGCCGTGCTCGGCACCTACCTCCTCCACGCGGGGCCGGGGGGAATGCAGGTGTGGCTCGCGGCGATCGCGGTCGGCTCCCACGCCGCCGCGGTCCTCGTCGTGAACAACCACCGCGACGCGGAGCACGACCGGGGGACCGGCCGGCGGACCTTCGCGGCGGTATTCGGCGCCGCCGCCTCCGCGAGACTCTACGCGCTCGCCCTGTGGACGCCGTTCGCCGTCGTGGCGGCCATGGCGGCGGTGGGGTCGATGCCCTGGCTCGCGGCCCCGCTGCTCCTGCTGCCCGTGGCGGGGCGCCTGCACCGCGACTTCCTCGGCGTCATCGCGGGGCCCGCGTACAACCACATCCTCTTCCGCACGGTGAAGCTGGAGCTCGCCTTCGGCGCGGCGCTCTCGGCGGGCGCGCTCCTGCAGCGCCTGGCTTCCTGAACGGCCCGCCTAGAATCCCCGCTTCGGCGTGGCGATGCGCTTCGCGAAGGCCTCGGCGAAGTCGGCGACGGCCTTCCAGTCGGTGTACTCGTGGTCGCCGGGCTCCGGCGGCGGGCCGGACTTGCGCAGCGACAGGCGCACGAGGATCGTCTTGAAGATCCCGTAGCGCGAATGGCGTATCGCCCCGGCGAAGCTCGTGGCCACGTCGGGCTTCCAGTCGGCCTCGGCGGTGAACGCCTCGAGGTAGCTCTTCGCCGCCGCGGGATCGCGGTGCGGCCCCCCGGCCGACAGCGACACGGAGAAGAAGGCGGTATGGCGAGTGTGCAGTATCGCGCGGTGATCCTTCACGAGGGCGAGGACCGGCTTCGCGTGGTGGCCGTAGTGGATGGCCGAGCCGATCACCACGCCGTCGTAGGCGGCGAGGTTGGCCCCGGGATCGGGTTTCGTCGCGTCGCGCAGCGCGACCTCGTAGCCCGCCTCGCGGATATGCTCCGCGATGCGGCGCGCGATCTTGGCGGCCTGCCCCTCTTCCGAGGCGAAGATGACGAGTACGCGGGACACGCTCTCCTCCGTGCTGTCGTCGGGTCTGCGATTCAGGCGCGCTCGGCGAGGAGCTTGAGCAGCGGCTCGAAGAGCTTCGGGTTCGCCGCGACGATTCGTCCGCTCTCCAGGAAGCCGTCGGCGCCGGCGAAATCCCCGACGAGGCCGCCGGCCTCGCGAACGAGGAGCGCGCCGCCCGCCATGTCCCAGGGCGAAAGGCCCATCTCCCAGAAGCCGTCGAGGCGCCCCGCGGCGACCCAGGCGAGGTCGAGCGCGGCCGAGCCGGGCCGGCGAACGCCCGCCACCCGGCGCGTCACCGCCGCGAACATGCGCAGGTACTCGTCGAAGTGCGTGAAGTCGCGGAAGGGGAAGCCCGTGCCGATGAGGCAATCCTCCAGGCGGTCCGCCGCGCTCGCGCGGATGCGCCGGTCGTTGAGGAAGGCCCCGGCGCCGCGCGTGGCGGTGAAGAGCTCGTTGCGGTTCGGGTCGTAGACGACGGCCTGCTGGAGCACGCCCTTGTGCCTGAGCGCGATCGACACGCAGTACTGCGGGAAGCCGTGCAGGAAGTTGGTCGTCCCGTCGAGCGGGTCGATGATCCAGAGGTGATCGCTTTCCTGCGCCGGGGCCGAGGCCCCGCTCTCCTCGCCGAGGAAGGCGTGGGAGGGGTAGGCCTCCTTCAGGGTGCGGATGATCGCGTCCTCCGCCGCGTGGTCGACCTCGGTCACGAAGTCGTTGTGCTGCTTCCGGCGCACCGTCAGGCGCTCGAGGTCGAACGAGGCTCGCGTGATGATCGCGCCTGCCTTGCGCGCGGCCTTCACGGCGGTGTTCAGCATGGGGTGCATGGGAAAGAGCGGGGCGGCCGCGCCGCGGCGGGGCGCCGGGAAGTGTCGTCAGGCAGAATTATACGATGAAGGCCAGGGAAACCCTCTCGCGGATCGCCGTCGTGCTCTCGCGCACGAGCCACCCGGGCAACATCGGCGCGGCCGCCCGGGCGATGAAGACGATGGGCCTGCGCGAGCTCGTGCTCGTCGCGCCCCGCCGCTTTCCCGATCCCGAGGCGCAGGCGCTCGCCGCGGGCGCGGCCGACGTGCTGGAGGGCGCAAGGGTGGTGGACACGCTCGCCGAGGCGCTGGCGGAGAGCGCCCTCTCGATCGGCTTCAGCGCCCGGGGACGCGGGCTCTCGCACCCGCCGCGGGAGTGGCGCGCGGCGGCGCCGGAGGCGGTCGAGGCCGCGGCGCTCGGTCGCGTGGCGCTGGTGTTCGGCAACGAGACCTCCGGGCTCACCAACGAGGAGCTGCTGGCTTGCCAGCGCCAGGCCTGCATTCCCGCGGATCCCGCCTGCCCCTCGCTCAACCTCGCCGCGGCGGTGCAGGTCGCGTGCTACGAGCTCGCGCTCGCGGCGAGCGCGTTCGCCGTTCCCGGCGGGCGCGCGCGCACGCCGGCCACGGGCGCGGACCTCGAGCGACTCCACGCGCGCCTGCGCGAGGCGCTTCTCGCGAGCGGCTTCCTCGACCCGAAGGCGCCGGGCCGCTACGACGAGCGCATGCGCCGGCTCGCGGCCCGCGCCGGCCTCGAGACGGAGGAGGTCGCGCTCCTGCACGGCATGCTCGACGCGCTCTCGCCGCGCGGGCGTGGCGGGCCGTAGGCAGGTGGAAGTCCCGCGCGGGGCCTAGGCGCGCAGTCGCGCCGGCGTTGCCAGCGCGCCGAGCGCGACCACGGCCATGAGCGCCGAACCGGCGACGAAGGGAATCTTCGCGCCGGCGACTTCGACGAGCCAGCCGCCCACCGCGATGCCGGCCCCGAGCCCGCAGACGATGAAGGTCGCGGACCACGTGAAGGCCTCGGTGGCCTGGTGCGCGGGCGCCAGGCGCGAGACGAGGACGGACTGGCAGGCGATCGCCGGGGCGATCAGGGCGCCGGCGAGGAAGGCCGCCAGCATGAAGGCGGGAGCGCCTTCGGCGGGGTAGTGCAGGAGCAGCGGCAGGCACATGAGGCCGGCGGCAGCGGCGAACTGGCGCTCCACCGGCGCGCGAAGCGTGAGGCCGCCGAAGACGGCGCCGCCCAGCGCGCTGCCGAGCGAGCTCGCCGACAGGAACACGCCCGCGAGGGCGGGGTTCCCGAGGCCCGTGGCGTAGCCCGGGTATCCCACTTCCAGGAAGCCGATGCTCGTCGCCAGGCCGAAGGTCGCCGCGAAGACCGCGAGGAGGCGGGGCTCGGCGAGCGGTCCCAGCAGCGCGCGCGGAGCGGCCGCCGCGGGACGCAGGTAGGCGAGCGCCGGGGATGCGGCGAAGGTCGCGATCGCGGCGACGCTCACCGCGATCGCCAGCGCGAAGGCGGCCGTCGCGTTCGCGGCGGCGAGCACGCCCGCGACGATCGCCGGTCCCAGCGTGAGGTTCATCTCGATCAGCACCGCGTCGATGGAGAAGGCCCGGCGGCGATCCTCCTCGCCCTCGAACCGGTGGCGCCACAGCGTGCGCGCGAGGACGTTCGTGGGCGGGGCGAAGAGGCCGGCGAGCGCCGCCGCCACGGCGATGGCGGTAAAGCTGGCGCCGGTCAGGGCGCCGGCCAGGATCGCGGCGAGGCAAGCCGGGTGGACGACCCCCGTCACGAGCAGGGTGAGGCGCGGGCCCGAGCGGTCGATGAGGCGGCCCTGGACCGGCGCGCCCACGGCCATGGCGACGAAGTAGACGCCGGAGACGCTGCCGGCGAGCGCGTAGGAGCCCAGGGCCTCGCGAAGGAGCATGAGCATCGAAAGGCCCACCATCCCGAAGGGCAATCGCGCGAAGAGGGCGACGCCCACGAGGGGAATCACCCCGGGTTGGCGGAAGAACTCGCGGTACGGTGCGGCGAGACGGCGCATGGCGGGCGGAACCGGCGCGGCGCGGCGCCGATCCAATTGTTGATTGTTGCGGCCGGAGGATAGTAGATTTCCCCGTTGCTCCCGAAAAAAAGCGAATGAGGCCATGTTCACGAGGATCCGCGAAGACATCCGCTGCGTGTTCGCGCGCGACCCGGCCGCCCGCTCGGTCTGGGAGGTCCTCACCTGCTATCCGGGCTTCCACGCGATCACCTTCCACCGCTTCGCGCACGCGTTGTGGACGGCCGGCTTCCAGTGGCTCGGGCGCCTCGTGTCGCACATCTCGCGCTTCCTCACGGGCATCGAGATCCATCCCGGCGCCACCCTCGGCCGGCGCGTGTTCATCGACCACGGCATGGGCGTCGTGATCGGCGAGACGGCGGAGGTGGGCGACGACTGCACGCTCTACCACGGCGTGACGCTCGGGGGCGTTTCCTGGAACAAGGGCAAGCGCCACCCCACGCTCGGCAAGGGCGTGGTGGTGGGTGCCGGCGCGAAGATCCTCGGGCCCTTCGAGGTGGGGGACGGGGCCCGGGTCGGCTCCAACTCCGTCGTGGTGAAGCCCGTCCCGCCGGGCGCGACGGTGGTGGGCATCCCGGCGCGCCTGGTCGAGGACCGCACGGCCGCCCGCATGAGCTTCGACGCCTACGCGGTCAGCGGCAACCTCGACGACCCCCTCAACCAGGTGCTGCAGTCCATCGGCACCAAGACCGAAGACCTCGACGGCCAGCTCGCCGACCTCGCACGAAGGATTGCCGCGCTCGAGGCAAAGGGCGAGGATAAACAAGAGGATAGGGAGCCGCGGCTCACGGTGGCCACCACCCGAAACCACTCCTGAGAGGCAATAGTTGACGTAATCGGCGGGTTTTTCTATACTTGACTAACCTGGTCGGAATTAACCGGCCCAACCCACCGAACGAGGTCCCGATGCGACTCACCACCAAGGGCAGGTTCGCGGTCACGGCGATGCTGGACCTCGCCCTGCATTCGACGAAGGGTCCCGTGACGCTCGCGGGCATCAGTGCCCGCCAGCGCATCTCGCTTTCCTACCTCGAGCAGCTCTTCGGCAAGCTGCGGCGGCGCTCCCTCGTCGAGAGCGTGCGCGGCCCCGGTGGCGGCTACAACCTGGCGAGGGCCGCGGCCCTCATCACCGTGGCGGACATCATCAACGCCGTCGAGGAGTCGATCGACTCCACGCAGTGCGGCGGCAAGGAGAACTGCCACGACAACCACCGCTGCATGACCCACGACCTGTGGGAGGAGCTGAACGCGACCGTCCTGGGCTTCCTTTCCCGGGTCACGCTCGCCGAGCTGGTCGAGAAGCAGCGCACGCGCCCCGTCGCCGTGGCCGCGCCCCGCACGCGCTCCTCGCGCGCCGACGGCCCCACGATCACCGTCTGAGGAAGAAGCACGCAACCGCCATGACCGATTCGAGACTGCCGATCTACCTGGACTATTCCGCGACGACGCCGGTCGACCCGCGCGTTGCCGAGAAGATGATCCCCTGGCTCACCGAGCACTTCGGCAACCCGGCCTCGCGAAGCCACGCCTACGGCTGGGAGGCCGAGGAAGCCGTGGAGAACGCGCGCGCCGAGGTCGCGAGGCTCGTGAACTGCGACGCCAAGGAGATCGTCTGGACCTCCGGGGCCACGGAATCGAACAACCTCGCGCTCAAGGGAGCCGCCCACTTCAACGCGTCCAAGGGCAAGCACATCGTCACGGTGAAGACGGAGCACAAGGCCGTGCTCGACACCGTGCGCGAGCTCGAGCGCGTGGGCTTCGAGGCCACGTACCTCGATCCCGAGCCCGACGGCCTCGTGGACCCGGCGAAATTCGAGAAGGCCCTGCGCCCGGACACCACCGTCGCCTCGGTGATGCTGGTGAACAACGAGATCGGCGTGATCCAGCCCGTCGCGGCGTTCGGCGAGATCTGCCGCGCGCGCGGCATCGTCTTCCACGTGGACGCGGCGCAGGCGACGGGGAAGCTCCCCATCGACCTCGCGACGCTCAAGGTGGACCTGATGAGCTTCTCCGCGCACAAGACCTACGGCCCCAAGGGCGTCGGCGCGCTCTTCGTGCGCCGCAAGCCGCGCGTGCGGCTGGAGGCGCAGATGCACGGCGGCGGCCACGAGAGGGGACTGCGCTCCGGGACGCTGCCCACGCACCAGATCGTCGGCATGGGAGAGGCCTTCCGCCTCGCGCGCCTGGAGATGGCGACCGAGAGCGAGCGCATCCGCATGCTCCGCGACCGGCTGCTCGCCGGGGTGAGGGACATGGAGGAGGTCTACGTGAACGGCGACCTGGACCACCGGGTGCCGCACAACCTCAACGTGAGCTTCAACTTCGTCGAGGGCGAGTCCCTGATCATGGGCATGAAGGAGCTCGCCGTCTCGTCGGGCTCGGCGTGCACGTCCGCGAGCCTGGAGCCCTCCTACGTATTGCGCGCGCTCGGGCGCAACGACGAGCTCGCCCACAGCTCGATCCGCTTCTCCATCGGGCGCTTCACGACGGAGGCCGAGATCGACTTCGCGGTGAAGCTCATCCGCGAACGCATCGGGAAGCTGCGCGAGATGAGCCCGCTGTGGGAGATGTACAAGGACGGCATCGACCTCAACACCGTCCAGTGGGCGGCGCACTGAACGCGGCGGCCAATCACGGCACCGCGGGAACCGGCAGCAAGAGGAAACCACCATGGCATACAGCGACAAGGTCATCGACCACTACGAGAACCCCCGCAACGTCGGCTCCTTCACCAAGGACGAGGAGGGCGTGGCCACCGGCATGGTCGGCGCGCCGGCCTGCGGCGACGTGATGAAGCTGCAGATCAAGGTGGGGGCCGACGGCGTCATCGAGGACGCGAAGTTCAAGACCTACGGCTGCGGCTCGGCCATCGCCTCCTCCTCGCTCGTCACCGAGTGGGTGAAGGGCAAGACCCTCGAGGAAGCCGCGGGCATCCGCAACACGCAGATCGCCGAGGAGCTGGCACTCCCGCCGGTGAAGATCCACTGCTCGATCCTCGCCGAGGACGCGATCAAGGCGGCCGTGGCCGACTACCGCAAGAAGTACGGCGAGGGCGACGCGGACCCGGCGAGAAAGGCGGCGGACTGATGGCCGTCACGCTCACCGACCGCGCCGCGGACCACGTCCAGCGCTACATCGCCAAGCGGGGCAAGGGCATCGGGCTTCGCCTCGGGGTGAGGACGACCGGGTGCTCCGGGCTCGCCTACAAGATCGAGTTCGCCGACGAGGCCCACGAGGGCGACGTCCAGTTCGACTCGAACGGCGTTCGCGTGCTGATCGACCCGAAGAGCCTCGCCTACCTCGACGGGACGGAGCTCGACTTCGTCCGGGAGGGACTGAACGAGGGCTTCAAGTTCCACAACCCCAACGAGAAGGACCGTTGCGGGTGCGGGGAGTCGTTCAACGTCTGACCCGCAGGCCGCCCGCCACGCCAGGGAGGGGGCGGCCACGCCCCCTTCGCGCATCCATGAACCCCGAATTCTCCCGAAATCACTTCGAGCTGCTGGGCCTGCCGGTCGCCTTCGCGATCGATCCCGCGGCGCTCGACGACGCCTACCGCGAGCTCCAGGGCCGCGTCCACCCGGACCGGTTCGCGGCCGCCGGCGAGGCCGAGCGGCGCGTGGCGATGCAGTGGGCGACGCGCGCGAACGAGGCCTACCGGACGTTGCGCAATCCCGTCGACCGCGCGCGCTACCTGCTGGGATTGCGGGGGTTCGACACCGGAGAGGAATCCAACACGGCGATGCCGCCGGATTTCCTGATGCAGCAGATGGAGTGGCGCGAGAGCGTGGAAGAGGCCCGCTCGAGCCGGGACCCCGCCGCGCTCGAGGCGTTGCGGCGCGAGATCGACGCCTCGCGGGCCGAGATGCACGCCCGGCTCGCGCGGGCGCTGGGCGGCGAGCGCAACTACGATGCCGGCTGCTCGCTCGTGAGGAAGCTGCGCTTCCTCGACAAGATCGAGGCCGAGATCGACGAGGTCCTGGAGACGATGGCGGGAAGCGCAGGATGATCCCGTTCGCGCGCCGCCATCCCGGAGGGAGCCCCGGATGTCCCTGATGCAGATTTCCGAGCCCGGCGAGACGCCCGAGCCGCACCAGCGGCGGCTCGCGGTCGGCATCGACCTGGGGACCACGCATTCGCTCGTCGCCACCGTTCGCAGCGGCTCGGCCGAGTGCCTGCCGGACGCCGCGGGGCGCGTGCTGCTGCCCTCGGTCGTGCGCTACGGCCCGTCCGGCGTGCTTTCGGTGGGCCACGAGGCGCACGCCGCGGTGGCCGACGACCCGGCGAACACGATCGCCTCGGTGAAGCGCTTCATGGGCCGCGGCGTCGCCGACGTCGCGAAGTACGGCGCGCTGCCCTACCACTTCGTGGACGCGCCCGGCATGGTCGGCATCGAGACCGCGGCCGGCGTTCGCTCGCCCGTGCAGGTCTCGGCGGAAATCCTCCGGACGCTTCGCGCGCGCGCCGAGGAAAGCCTGGGCGGCGAGCTCTTCGGCGCCGTGGTGACGGTTCCCGCGTACTTCGACGACTCCCAGCGCCAGGCCACGAAGGACGCCGCGCGGATCGCGGGCCTCAACGTGCTGCGCCTGCTGAACGAGCCGACGGCGGCGGCGATCGCCTACGGGCTGGACAACGCCTCCGAGGGGACCTTCGCGATCTTCGACCTGGGCGGCGGCACCTTCGACCTGTCGATCCTGAAGCTCACGCGCGGCGTCTTCGAGGTCCTGTCCACGAGCGGCGACTCGGCGCTGGGCGGCGACGACTTCGACCAGGCCGTCGCCAGGCACTGGCGCAAGGCGCACGGCCTCGCGGACGCTTCCGGGCGCGACACGCGCCGGCTGCTCGCGGCGGCCCGCGAGGTGAAGGAGCGCCTCACGTCCGCGGAGTCCGCCGACGCGCTCGTGACCCTCACCTGGGGCCAGCAGCTGCACCTGCGGCTCTCGCGCCGGGAATTCGAGGAGATCACGGCGCCCCTGGTGCAGAAGACGCTGGGGCCGACCCGCAAGGCGCTGCGCGACGCGGGCCTTGCCGCCGCGCAGGTCGACGGCGTGGTCCTGGTCGGGGGCGCGACCCGCATGCCGCACCTGCAGCGCGCCGTCGAGGCCTTCTTCAAGCGCGAGCCGCTGGTGAACCTCGATCCGGAGCAGGTGGTCGCCCTCGGCGCGGCGATCCAGGCCAACGCGCTCGCCGGGAACAGGGCGGCGGGCGACGACTGGCTGCTCCTCGACGTGACCCCGCTCTCCCTCGGCCTCGAGACCATGGGCGGCCTCGTGGAGAAGGTGATCCCGCGCAACTCGACGATTCCCGTCGCGCGCGCCCAGGAGTTCACCACCTTCAGGGACGGGCAGGCGGCGATGGCGGTGCACGTGGTGCAGGGCGAGCGCGAGCTCGTGTCCGATTGCCGCTCGCTCGCGCGCTTCGAGCTGCGCGGGATCCCGCCGATGGTCGCGGGCGCGGCGCGCATCGTCGTGACCTTCCAGGTGGACGCCGACGGCCTGCTGTCCGTGTCGGCCCGCGAGAAGACCACGGGCGTGAGCGCCTCGGTGGCGGTGAAGCCCTCCTACGGCCTGAGCGACGACGAGGTCGCCGCGATGCTGCGCGAGGGATTCGACCACGCGCAGGCCGACCGCGACGCGCGTGCCCTCGCCGAGCAGCGCGTGGAGGCCGAGGGGCTCACGGCGGCCCTTCGCGCGGCCCTCGCGCAGGACGGCGACCTCCTGACGCCGGCGGAACGCGCCTCGCTCGAGGCCGGGCTCGCCTCGCTCGACGTCGCCCGGCAGGGCACCGACCATCGCGCGCTCAAGGCGGCCGTCGAGGCGCTCAACCGGGCGAGCGAGCCCTTCGCCGCCCGCCGCATGGACCGCTCGGTCTCGCGTGCGCTCGCCGGAAAGCGCCTCGACCAGGTGTCGACGAAATGACCCGCGTCACCGTCCTGCCGCACCCGGCGCTCTGCCCGGACGGCACCGAGTTCGACGCCGAGCCGGGCACGACGCTCTGCGACAATCTCCTCGCCCACGGCATCGAGATCGAGCACGCCTGCGAGAAGTCCTGCGCCTGCACCACCTGCCACGTGGTCGTGCGCGAGGGCTTCGATTCGCTCGAGCCCGCCACCGACAAGGAGGACGATCTCCTCGACAAGGCCTGGGGCCTGGAACTCACCTCGCGCCTTTCCTGCCAGGCGAAGGTGGGCGCCGCGCCCCTCACGGTGGAGATCCCGAAGTACACGATCAACCAGGTCTCGGAGGTCAAGCGATGAAGTGGACCGACACGCGCGACATCGCGATCGCGCTCGCCGACAAGTACCCCGACACCGACCCGAAGTCGATCCGCTTCACCGACCTGCACGGTTGGGTGATGGGGCTCGAAGGGTTCGCGGACTCGCCTGAGCGGTCCGGGGAGAAGATCCTGGAAGCGATCCAGATGGCCTGGATCGAGGAAGCGGACTGAGCGGACCGGAATGAAAAGGGGGCGGGCCGCGCCCGCCCCCCGGAACGGCCGGAGCCGGATCAGTTCGCCTCGATCGTGAGCTTGCCGTTCTTGTCGATCTCGATGTCGCCCTTCACGAAGGCGGCCTTGAAGCCCTTGTCCTTCAGCTTGTGGTAGGACATCTCGGCGCGCACGCCGGTGGAGCAGTGCGCGACGATGCGCTTGTCCTTCGGCAGCTCGCCCAGGCGCGCGAGGAGGTCCTCGTCGGGGATGAGCTTCGCGCCCTTGATCATGCCGGCGTTGGCCTCGTCGGTGTTGCGCACGTCGAGGATCAGCGTGTCGGCCGGCGTCTGCTGGGCGAGCTTGCGGAAGGCCTCGATCCCGATGTCGCCGGGCCGGGGCTTCGGCACGTACGCGACCTGCGTGGCGAGGCTGCCCGTGGCGGCCGGGTAGCCGGCGGCCTTCCAGCCGTCGAACCCGCCGGTGACCACCGTCACGTTGGGGTAGCCCGCCTTGGTGATCGCCGCGGCGACTTCCATCGCGGCCTTGCCGTCACCCGCGTCGTAGACCATGACCGGCGGCTTGAGGCTCTTGGCCGGGAACTTCGCGAGCGCGGCCTTCACCTGCGCCGGGGCGATCGCGACGGCGCCGGGGATGAAGCCCGCGGAAGCCTGCGCGGCGGGGCGCGCATCGACCAGCACGTGCGGGATGCCCTTGTCGATCCAGGCGTCCTTGAGGTGCGCGGCCGCGAGGACGCCCACGTTCTTCTGGGTCCACTCGGGCCAGCCTTCGCGGTAGACCTTCGCGTTCGTGTAGCCCATGGCCTCGGCGCGCAGCAGCGAGTTGGGGCTGAGCATGCAGGTGATGCCCTGGCAGAAGAAGACGATCCGCTTCGCCTTGTCGGCCGGCAGCTTCGCGGTCGCGAGGGCGTCGAAGCCCTTGGTGGTGAAGGGAATGTTGATCGAGCCGGGGATCGTGCCTTCCTGGACGCGCGGCAGCGGGCGGGAGTCGACGAGGACGTAGTTGCCGGCCTCGGGGCCCTTCGCCACCATCGCGGCGACGTCGTCGTAGTGCACCAGCTTCTCGGGGGCGATCTTGATCGGGCCCTTGAACCAGATCTTCGTGGCCGTCTTGACGCCGTCCTTCTCGACGAAGGCGATCTTGGCCTCGTGTCCCTTGCGCATGTCGCGCAAGGCCTCGGCGGGCTTGGGCTCCCCGCCCTCGAGCACCTGGATCGACTTGGGATCGAACTTCACGATCTCGGTCGCGGCGTCGATCTTCAGCTGGATCGACTGCGACTTGAAGGCGACGTTCTCGAAGTTGCCCATCGTCTCGTCGGCGCCCGCCTTGTGGCAGTTGGTGCAGAACTTCGGGATGTTGGCTTTCGCGGCAGGCGCGGCGGGCGGGGCGTCGGCGAAAGCGGCGGGCGCGAGGCCCACGGCGATCACGGCGGCCAGGTGGCGAATCTTCATGGCGGTGCTCCTTGGGTGTCGAAGGGGAAAGCGGCGGGGCGCTTCCCCGGCCGGCGCCGGGGTCTTTCCGGCCGGCCGCGCCCCATGGACCCCATTAGGCTCCCGGGGAGGACCGGGGGGCCTGACCTATATCAACGGGTTCTTATATACCCCCCGAGGGGCGGGCTCGGCGGCGGCGAAGGGCAAAAAAAAAGGGGCAGGAAACCTGCCCCACAAGGCGCACTCTTGAAACTGGGAGGATGAACCAGCCGGCCTTTCACCGACCCGGAGCCGAGGAAGCTCTGGCAAGACGTTTCGCAGGGATTATCTAGCAATCACGGTGCCAAGTCCACGTTATCCTTGTAAATCATGCTATTACGCGATGATCCTCAAGTCGAGGCACAGGCCTGCCATGAGCCGGGCGTCGCCATCGGGCGACAGGTTCCCCGCGATCTGGCGTAAGCGGTTGATTTTGCGTGGCGCACCTTGTCTCCCGGTAGAGACAGCCCTCGTCACTTGGTGCCGGGCTTGAAGATCGCGGCTTCGATGCCGTGGCGCTGCAGGAGCTTGTAGAACTCCGTGCGGTTGCGGCGTGCGAGCCTCGCGGCCTGGGAGACGCTGCCCTGCGTGAGCTTCATGAGCCGCGTGAGGTAATCGCGCTCGAAGCGCTTCCTCGCGTCCTCGAAGGAAGTCATCTCGTGCATCTCCACCTGGATCGCCTGCTCGACGAAGACCGCGGGAATGACCTCGGTGGGGCACAGGGCCACCGACTGCTCGACCACGTTGTAGAGCTGGCGCACGTTGCCGGGCCATTTCGCCTTGCCCAGCATCTCGAGGGCGGCGGTCGCGAACGAGGCCTTCTCGCGACCGTAGCGGGGGGCCATCGCCGCGAGGAAGTGGCGGGCGAGGAGGGCGATGTCCTCCGGCCGCTCGGCGAGCGTGGGCAGGCGCAGGCCCACCACGTTCAGCCGGTAGTAGAGGTCCTCGCGGAAGCCTCCCGTCTCCTTTTCCCTCGCGAGCTCGCGGTGCGTGGCGGAAATGATCCGCACGTCGATCGGGATCGTGCGCGAGGCACCGATCGGGCGCACCTCGCGGGTCTCGATCACGCGCAGGAGCTTCACCTGGAGCGGCAGCGGCATGTCGCCGATCTCGTCCAGGAAGAGCGTGCCCCGGTCGGCGGTGACGAAGAGCCCGCGGTGGTCGGCGATCGCCCCGGTGAAGGATCCCTTGGTGTGGCCGAAGAGCTCGCTCTCGAGGAGCGTCTCGGGAATCGCGCCGCAGTTGATCGCGACGAAGGGCTCGCCGGCGCGGGCGCTCGCGCGGTGGATCGCGCGCGCGAGCAGCTCCTTGCCCGTGCCGCTCTCGCCCTGGATGAGGACGCTCGCGTCGCTCGCGGCGACGCGCTGCGCGCGCGAGAGCAGGTCCTCCATGAGGGAGGAGCGCGTGACGATCTCCTCGCGCCAGGCCTGCCCCTCGCCGGAGCGCCCCTTGTGGCCGCCGTGCAGGGCGAGCGCCCGGGCGATCTGGGCGAGGAGTTCGTCCGCGTCGTAGGGCTTGGTGAGGTAGCCGAAGACGCCGTGCTTCACGGCGGCCACGGCGTCGGGGATGGTGCCGTGGGCGGTGAGGATGATCACGGGAAGCCCCGGGTAGGACGCCTGGATCTCCTGGAAGAGCGCCATGCCGTCCATCCCCCCCATGCGCAGGTCGGTGAGCACGACGTCGGGACGCGAAGCGGCGATGGAGGCGAGCGCCCGGGGACCGCTGTCCACGGCGCTCACCGCGTAGCCGTTGGACTTCAGGCGGATGGCGAGGAGCCGGAGCAGATCCGGGTCGTCGTCAACCAGCAACAGGGAAGCGCGCGTTTCCGGCGTCATGGGAGGGGCGGGCGTCCTGGCGGGGACAGGGGCGGCAATCGTGAACAGGCTGGCCATGGGTGAGGTCTCTCGCGGGGTTTGCGGGCGCTCCGGGCGCGGCCCGCAAGCCTGCGGCCCGGCCCTTCCGGCGGTCTCGGCCGATCCGACGCAAGAATCCTGCCATCGGGAGCCTCACGCGGCCGCCTCCTGCGAGTCGCGCTTGCGCGGAATGCGGATCCGGAAATGGGCGCCGGGGCCGTCGAGGATCTCGACGCGGCCCTTGTGGAGGTTCACGTACTCCTTCACGATCGACAGGCCCAGCCCGCTGCCCTTGATGGCCGCGATCGGCGCGTCGGTGCCGCGGTAGAAGGCCTCGAAGACCTTCTCGCGCTCGGGCGCCGGGATGCCCGGCCCCTCGTCGGCCACCTCGAAGACGGCGTCCGTGCGGTCCTTGTAGAGCTTCACCGTCACGAGCCCGCGTTCCGGCGAGTACTTCACCGCGTTCGACAGGAGGTTGTCGAGCATCGCCCGGATCTTCTCCTCGTCGCAGTAGGCCGTCACGTTCTCGGCGTTGAAGTCGACGCGGATGCCCTTGGCCACCATGGCGAGCTTGCGGTCGTTCACGACGCGCTTGGCGACGTCGCGCAGCGGGACGATCTTCGCGTCGAGGAAGGAGGCCTGGGCGTGGACGGCGCTGTAGTTGAGCAGGCCCTCGATGAGGCGCCTGAGCTCGATCGAGTTCTCGCGCAGGATGAGCGCGATCTCCTGCTGCTCGGCGTTGAGCCCGCCCACGACGCCCGAGGAGAGCAGGTCGGAGCCCTCGCGAAGGGCGGTGAGCGGCGTCTTCAGCTCGTGCGAGATGTGCTGCAGGAATCGCGTCTTCTGCTCCTCCAGCGTGACCAGCCGCCGGCGCAGCCAGTCGAGCTGCTCGCCCAGGCGGACCATGTCGCCGGGGCCCTCGATCTCGATCCCGCGCGCGAACTCCCCGTCGCCCAGGCGGCGGATGCCGGAACTCACCTGGTTGATCGGGCGCGCGATGAGGAAGGTGAAGCTCGCGATGAGGAGCACCGCCGTCGGGATCAGGGCGACCAGCATCCAGAAGACGCCGCTCCTCGCCTTGACCGCCTGCGCCCGGAGCCGCTCGATGCCCTCCTCGATCACGCCGTCGCCCAGGGAGACCAGCGACTGCGCGCGCGAGGCGAGGAGCCGGAACTCGTTCGTCAGGCGCATCGAGAGCTCCGGCGAGGAGCCCTGGCGCGAGAGCCGCCCGTGGATCTCCTCCTCGATCCGCGCGATCGCGGCCGTCTCCACGCGCTGGGCCTCGCTGAGCGACATCGACTCGAGCGCGCGCAGCGTCGCGGCGAAGGCGGCGCGCTCCCCGCGGTAGGCCTCGAGGAAGGGGGCCTCCCCCGCGACGGCGTACTGGCGCGCGGTGCGCTCGAGGGAGGCGACCTGCCCGGTGAGGGTCCGGCTCGCCTGGGTGACCTTCACGGCGGCGAGCACGGCCTGCTCGGAGAGCGCGGCGAGCTTGTCGAAGGCGACCGCGTTGGCGAAGAGCGCGAAGACGAGCGGGGCCGCGACGATCGTGAAGCCGATGAGGAGCAGCGACAGGAACGATCGCGGGTAGGAGATGCGCATCGCGGGCGGAGGGGCCGGAGTTGGGCGAGGGATTATCCTCCGCGCGCCGCGCCGGAGGCAATCGAGGCTCCCGCGCCGCGTGCTATGATCGCCGCCGTTTCCCGCCCGCCCCGCCCCCGATGCCCTACGTTTCCGAAGCGACGCGCTTCCTCAAGGCGCTCCACGACGAGCATCCCGAGCTTCGCGAGCTGCGCAGCCGCAACCGCGCCACCTGGTGGGACCGCCCCCAGGAGCCCGGGATCCTGGTCGAGCGCGAGGCGGCGCGGGTGCCGCAGGCCTCCTACGTGTACTTTCCCCGACCGCGTCCCCCGCGGGAGGGCAGCCCGGACGCCTAGGCCGGGAAGAGGCGCAGCACGCCTTCCAGTCCCACGTGGGCGAGCGAGTGCGTGGCCCGCTCGCGCACGATCGGCTTGGCGTGGAAGGCGATGCTGGTGCCGGCCTCGGCCATCATCTCGAGGTCGTTGGCGCCGTCGCCGATCACCAGCACGCGTCGCTTCGCGAGCGCGAGCGCCTGTCTCAGGCGCGCCACGTGGCGCGCCTTCCCGGACGCGTCCACGAGCGCGCCGCTCACGCGGCCGGCGATGCGCCCGTCCTCGATCGCGAGCGCGTTCGCGTGCGCCTCGTCCAGGCCGAGGCGCTCGCGCAGCCGGTCGGTGAAGTAGGTGAAGCCTCCCGAGACGAGGAGCGTCCTCAGGCCGGTCCTGCGCGCGGCCTCGACGAGCGCCTCGGCCCCGTCCGTGAGCCGCACGCGCTCGCGGTACACGCGCTCGAGCACGCCCTCGTCGAGCCCCGCGAGCGCCGCCACCCGCCGGTGCAGGCTCGCGGGCCAGTCGATCCCGCCCTCCATCGCGGCCTGCGTCACGGCCGCGACCTCGGCCTTGCGCCCGGCGAAGTCGGCGATCTCGTCGATGCACTCGACCGTGATGAGGGTCGAGTCCATGTCCAGCGCGAGGAGCCCGAAGTCCGCGAGCCGGCTGCCGTCCGCGACGAAGCCGCCGTCGAGCCGGGCGGCCTCGCAGCGGGCGGCGACCGCCTCGCGCGTGGCGGGATCCGCGCCGGCGATCCGGAAGCCGCGGCCGTCGATCCGCTCGATGGCGGCGCCGCGCGAGAGGTCGCGAAGCGCCTCGAGGTCCGCCGTCGCGACCTGCGCGCCCTGGACGACGAGGTGGAAGCCGCTCATGGCGCGGCGAGCCGGTTCATGAACGCGCGCACCTCCGCCGCTCGCGCCCGGAGATCGGCGATCGCGGCCTCGATGCGCACCCGGTCCGGTCCCGGCATGCGGTAGCGCCCGCCCGATTGCACCAGCGCGATGATCCGCCTGCCGTCCACGGGCGGATCGGGCACGAACTGCACGACGATCGCGGCCGGGCTCGCATCGACGCGCGCGATCCCGAGCGGCGCGCCCTGGACCCTGAGCCGGTGGCACTCGAGCAGCACCCGCGCCGGTTCCGGGAGGCTCCCGAAGCGGTCCACGAGCTCCTCGGTGAGCCGCTCGAGCTCCTCCGCGGACGCGCAGTTCGCGAGCCGCTTGTAGAGGACGAGGCGCTCGTGCACGTCGCCGCAGTAGGCGTCCGGCAGCAGCGCGGGCGCATGCAGGTTCACTTCCGTCGCGACGGCGACCGGGCGCGCGAGGTCGGGCTCGCGCCCCGCCTTCAGGGACTTCACCGCATGCTCGAGCATCTCCGTGTACAGCGCGAAGCCCACGTCGTGGATTCCGCCGGACTGGCTCTCGCCCAGCACCTCGCCGGCGCCGCGGATCTCGAGGTCGTGCATGGCGAGGTAGAAACCGGCGCCGAGGTCCTCCATCGCCTGGATGGCCTCGAGGCGCTTGCGGGCGCTCGCGCCGAGCGCCTCCTCGGGCGGCGTGAGGAGATAGGCGTAGGCCTGGTGGTGGGAGCGGCCCACGCGGCCGCGCAGCTGGTGCAGCTGGGCGAGCCCGAAGCGGTCGGCGCGGTCGATCACGATCGTGTTGGCCGTGGGCACGTCGATGCCGGTCTCGATGATGGTCGAGCAAAGCAGGACGTTGGCGCGCTGGTGGTAGAAGTCGCGCATCACGCGCTCCAGGTCGCGCTCGCGCATCTGGCCGTGGGCCACGCTGATGCGCGCCTCCGGCAGGAGCTTCTCCAGCGCCTCGCGGCGGTTCTCGATCGTCTCGACCTCGTTCCACAGGTAGTAGGCCTGCCCGCCGCGCTTGAGCTCCCGCAGCACCGCCTCGCGCACGATCCCGGCCGAGTGGCGCGCGACGAAGGTCTTGATCGCGAGGCGGCGCTGGGGGGCGGTCGCGATGACGGAGAAGTCGCGCAGGCCCTCGAGGGACATCGCGAGCGTGCGGGGGATGGGCGTGGCGGTGAGCGTGAGCACGTCGACCTGCGCGCGCAGGCGCTTCAGGACCTCCTTCTGGCGCACGCCGAAGCGATGCTCCTCGTCGATGATGACGAGGCCGAGGTTCGCGAACGCCACGTCCTTCTGGATGAGCTTGTGGGTGCCGATCGCGATGTCCACCGAGCCGTCGGCGAGGCCCGCGATCGCCCCGGCGGTCTCCTTCGCGCTGCGGAAGCGCGAGAGCTCCGCGAGCTTCACCGGCCAGGGGGCGAAGCGGTCGCTGAAGTTGGCGAAGTGCTGCTCGGCGAGGAGCGTGGTGGGAACCAGGATCGCCACCTGCCGGCCCGCGGCCACCGCGACGAAGGCCGCGCGCATCGCGACCTCGGTCTTGCCGAAGCCCACGTCGCCGCACACCAGGCGGTCCATGGGCTTCGCCGAGGTCATGTCCTCGATCACCGCGCGGATGGCGCTCGCCTGGTCGGGCGTCTCCTCGAACTCGAAGGCGGCCGAGAAGGCCTCGTAGTCCTGCGCCTTGAGGGGAAAGGCGTAGCCCTGGCGCGCCGCGCGCCGCGCATAGAGGTCGAGGAGCTCCGCGGCGGCGTCGCGCACCTGCTGCGCGGCCTTGCGGCGCGCCTTCTCCCACTGGCCGCTGCCGAGGCGGTGAACCGGGGCGTCCTCGGGCGCGCCGCCCGAGTAGCGGCTGACCAGGTGCAGCTGCGCGACGGGCACGTAGAGCTTGTCGCCGCCCTCGTAGGCGAGGTGCAGGAATTCCGTCGGGCCCTCGCCGAGGTCGAGCGTCACGAGTCCCTGGTAGCGGCCGATGCCGTGCTGGCTGTGGACGACGGGATCGCCCGGCTTCACCTCCGCGAGGTCGCGCAGCATCGCCTCGGCGCTCGAGCGGGCGCGCGCGTCGCGCCGGCGCGACTGGCGCACCTGCGAGGGGTAGAGCTCCGCCTCGGTGACGATCGCGAAACGCTCCGCGGGAACGGCGAAGCCCGCGGCGAGCGGTCCGTGCGTGAGCGCGAGGGGCGCCTGCGAGCGCGCGAAGCCCTCCCAGCCCTCGACCGGCGCGGGGTCCAGGCCGTGCTCGGCGAACATCTGCGCGAGCGTCTCCCGGCGGCCCGGCCCTTCCGCGACGACGAGGACCCGCCCCTCGAACCCGGCGGCGAAGCGCCCGAGCGCGCGCAGCGGGTCCGGGGAACGGCGATCCACGCCCACCTCCGGCAGGCCGGTGGCGGCGAGCGCGGGCGCGCCGGCCGGCGCGGGGCCGGCCGGCCCGCGCTTCACGTCGAGCCTGGGGAAGTCGCGCAGGCCCGTGAAGAACGCCTCCGCCGGAAGGTAGAGCTGCTCCGGAGGCAGGAGAGGCCGGTCCGCGTCGCCGCGAAGCAGTTCCCAGCGGCCCTTGAGGTCCCGCCAGAATGCCTCCGCGCCCGCCGGCACGTCCTCCTGCAGCACGCAGGTCGCCCCGGGCGGCAGGTAGTCGAAGAGCGTGGCCGTCGCCTCGAAGAAGAGCGGCAGGTAGCACTCGACGCCCGCCGGCGCGATGCCGTGGGAGACGTCCTTGTAGGCGCGGCGCTTCGTGGGGTCGCCCTCGAAGCGCTCGCGGAAGTTCGCGCGGAACCTCGCCCGCGCCTCCTCGTCCATGGGGAACTCGCGCGCCGGCAGCAGGCGGACCTCCGCGACGGGATAGATGGAGCGCTGCGAGTCCACGTCGAAGCTGCGGATGGACTCGATCTCCTCGCCGAAGAGGTCGAGCCGGTAGGGCACGGCGCTGCCCGTCGGGAAGAGGTCGACCAGCCCGCCGCGGATGCAGAACTCGCCGGGCGCCATGACCTGCTGGACGGCGGCGTAACCGGCGAGCGCGAGCTGCGACTTCAGCGCCTCGAGGTCGAGCCGCGACTTCTGCTTGAGGAAGAAGGTCCGCGCCGCGAGGTAGCTGCGCGGCGCGAGGCGCTGCAGCGCGGTGGAGACGGGAACGAGCCCCACGTCGCAGGCGCCCTGCGAGAACTGGTGCAGGGTCTCGAGCCGCTCGGAGACGAGGTCGGGGTGGGGCGAGAACTGGTCGTAGGGCAGGATCTCCCAGTCCGGCAGGCGGTTCACCGCGAGGCCGGCGTCGAACCAGGAAATCTCGTCCCGCAGGCGCTCGGCGTCCTGCGCCGACTCCGTCACCACGAAGACCGGCCGCGCGGCCCTCGCGAGGCGCGCGATCCAGAGCGCGTCCGAGGAGCCCGAGCGGGCGACCGCGGGCCTTGCCAACGCCTAGGCTGCGACGACCGGGATCTTGCCGATCTTCGCGCGCCACTCCGCCGGGCCGGCCTTGTGCACCGCGTTGCCCCCGGCGTCCACGGCCACGGTGACGGGCATGTCCTTCACCTCGAACTCGTGGATCGCCTCCATGCCGAGGTCCTCGAAGGCGAGGACGCGGGCCTTGCGGATGGACTTGGACACGAGGTACGCCGCGCCGCCCACGGCGATGCAGTAGGCCGCGCCGTGCTTCCTGATCGACTCGATGGCGACCGGCCCGCGCTCGCTCTTGCCGACCATGCCGATGAGGCCGGTCTTCGCGAGCATGGGTTCGACGAACTTGTCCATGCGCGAACTCGTCGTCGGGCCCGCGGGACCCACGGCCTCCTCGCGCACGGCGTTCACGGGACCCACGTAGTAGATGAAGCGGTTGGTGAAGTCGACGGGGAGCTTCTCGCCCTTGGCCATCATGTCCACCAGGCGCTTGTGCGCGGCGTCCCGGCCGGTGAGGAGCTTTCCGGAAAGCAGCAGGGTCTCGCCGGCCTTCCAGGTCGCGAGGTCGGCCTTGGTGAGCGTGTCGAGGTCCACGCGCCGGCTCCTCGCGAAATCGAGGGCGAGCTTCGGCCACTCGGAAAGGTCGGGCGGATCGAACGCGGCGGGCCCGCTGCCGTCGAGCACGAAGTGCTGGTGGCGCGTGGCGGCGCAGTTGGGCAGCAGCGCCACGGGCTTGGAGGCGGCGTGCGTGGGGTAGTCGTTCACCTTCACGTCGAGCACGGTGGTGAGGCCTCCCAGGCCCTGCGCGCCGATGCCGAGCGCATTCACCTTGTCGTAGAGCTCGAGGCGCAGCTCCTCGGCGCGGTTCTTCGGCCCCCGCGCGAGAAGCGCCTGGATGTCGATCGGGTCCATCATGCCCCACTTGGCCATGAGCATCGCCTTCTCGGGCGTGCCCCCGATGCCGAGCGAGAGGATCCCCGGCGGGCACCAGTCCGCGCCCATCGTGGGCACGACCGAGAGCACCCAGTCGACCACGGAGTCGGAGGGAAGCAGCATCGCGAACTTGCTCTTGTTCTCCGAGCCGCCGCCCTTGGCCGCGACGATCACCTCGACCTTGTCGCCCGGCACGAGCTCCACGTGGACGACGGCGGGCGTGTTGTCGCCGGTGCTCTTCCTCTTGCCGTCGGGATCCGCCAGCACGGAGGCCCGCAGCGGGTTGTCCTTGTCGGTGTAGGCGCGGCGCACGCCCTCGTCGACCATCTGCTGGAGCGTGAGCTTCGCGTCCCAGCGCACGTCCATGCCGACGCGCAGGAAGGCGATGGCGATGCCGGTGTCCTGGCACATGGGGCGGTGGCCCTCGGCCGACATGCGCGAGTTGATGAGGATCTGCGCCATCGCGTCGCGGGCCGCGGGCGAGGCCTCGCGCTCGTAGGCCGCGGCGAGCGCGCGGATGTAGTCGGCCGGGTGGTAGTAGCTGATGTACTGGAAAGCGTCGGCGACGCTCTGGATGAGGTCTTCCTGGCGGATGGTGGTCATGGGCGCTCGGGCCCGCCGGCGCGCGGCGGCCCTTCGTCGGGGAAAGGGAGTGGGGTCATTCTAGTCCAAGGCGGGGGGTGCCCCGCAGCGTGAAAAGGTCCCATGCCGCGGGAGGCGGGGGCTTGCGCGAGGTCAAGGGCCGGCCGCGCCGGGTTCGCTAGTGCGGCTCCCGGACGGGATGCGGCATGATCCGGTCGCAGGCCGCGATCGCCATGGCGGAGAAGAGGAAGGCGACGTGGATCGCGGTCTGGGCCACGAGCACCTTCTCCGTGTAGTTGTCGGCGTTGATGAAGGTCTTGAGCAGGTGGATCGAGGAGATGCCGATGATGGCGGTGGCGAGCTTCACCTTGAGCACCGAGGCGTTCACGTGGGAGAGCCACTCGGGCTGGTCGGGGTGGCCCTCGAGGTCGAGGCGCGAGACGAAGGTCTCGTAGCCGCCGACGATCACCATGATGAGGAGGTTCGAGATCATCACCACGTCGATGAGCGCGAGCACCACCAGCATGATCACCGTCTCGTTGAACTTGGGCGCGGCGTGGCCGATCACGTTGCCGGCCGCGTCCTTGATCTCCGGCAGGCTGTAGCCGACGCTTTCGATGAGGGAGGCGAGCGCGGCCTTGTTGCCGAAGGCGGCCTCCACGAGGTGCACGAGCTCCACCCAGAAGTGGAAGACGTAGACCGCCTGCGCGACGATGAGCCCCAGGTAGAGGGGCGCCTGCAGCCAGCGGGTCCAGAAGATGAAGCCGCCCAGGTAGCGAAGGGCGAGGGGTCTCGGGGAGGCGGGGGAGGGGATGGGCGCGGACATGGCGCGATTCTAGCCTGCGGAGCGCGCCGTCGCGATGGCGGGCGTGATCTCGCGGCGCAGGATCTTGCCGTTGCGCGTGCGCGGGAAGTCGCGCGCGAGGTAGACGACCTTCGGGGCCTTGTACGCGGCCAGGTGCTCGCGGCCGAAGGCCGCCAGCTCGTCGGGGCTCACCGCCGCGCCCGCGTGGGCGATCACGTAGGCGACGACGAGGAGCTTGTCCCGGCCCGCCTCCTCGCCGACGCAGGCGCAGTCCGCGACGGCCGGGTGGCTCTTGAGCACGCGCTCCACCTCGTAGGGCGAGACGCGGTAGCCGAAGCTCTTGATGATGTCGTCCTTGCGCCCGAGGAACCACAGGTAGCCGTCCTCGTCGTAGCGCGCGTAGTCGCCGGTGAAGAACCAGCCGTCGTGCTTGTGCTTCGCCGTCTCCTCGGGGAGGTTCCAGTAGCGCAGGAAGAGGCCCGGGTCGGACTCGGGGATGCAGATCATCCCCTCCTCGCCCGGCGCGACCTCGCGGCGCGTCTCCGGGTCGAGCAGGCGCACGTCGTGGCCCGGCTGGGGAAAGCCCGCGCTGCCGGGGCGGATCGGGCGGAAGCGGCTCTGCGACAGGTAGTAGCTGAACTCGCTCATGCCCACCGCCTCGTAGATGTCGGCCCCGAAGCGCTCCTTCCAGAGGCCGAACACCTCGTCCGAGAGGTGCTCGCCCGCGCTCATGCAGTGGCGCAGGGTGGGCACGTCGGCCTTCGTGAACTCCGTCTTCTGCAGGATCTGGCGGTAGACCGTGGGCACCCCGATGAAGATCGTCGCGCCGTGCTTCGCGATGAGGCGCGGCCAGGTGTGCGCGTCGTTCTTCCCCTCGTGCGCGATCACCGTCTTGCCGTGGTAGAGCGGGTCCATGAGGGCGGAGCCCAGCACGTAGGTCCAGTTGAACTTGCCCGAGTGGACGATGCGGTCGCCCTGGCCGATCCCGCCGGCGGCCTCGTGGTCGCCGGGCTCGAGGAAGTGGAACCAGTAGGTCGCCGCCGGCGTGCGCCCGACGAGGGAGCGGTGGCCGTGCAGGACGCCCTTCGGGTAGCCCGTCGTGCCGGAGGTGTAGACGAGGTAGGCGGGATCATCGACCGCCGTGTCCTCGGCGGGGGCCCAGCCGGTGATTGCCGCGAGCGCCGCCTCGAGGTCCAGTGCCTTCACACCGGGAAACTCGACGACCTCGCCGGGGCCCGACAGGAGCGCCACGCGAAGGCGCTCCTTGCCGGCGAGCCGCGGGCCCATGGCGCGCCACGCCGCCTTGTCGATGACGATCGCCTGCGCGCCGGAATCGTGGGCGAGGTACTCGACCTCCTCCGCGGTGAGCAGCGTCGAGGTCGGCACGCTCACCGCGCCGCGCTTCATCGCCCCGAGGAAGGCGGTGGGGTAGTCGATGCCGTTCGGCAGGCGCACGAGCACCCGCTCGCCGGCGCCGATGCCCAGGTCCCGGAGCAGCTGCGCGAACCGGCTCGTGCGCGCCGCGAGCTCGCGGTAGGTGATCGAGCTCGTGCCGAGCGCGTCGTCCTCGACGATCATCGCCACGCGCCCGGCCGCGGGCGTCCCGAGGTGCGCGTCGGTGCAGGCCGCGCCGATGTTCAGGCGGGCGGGCACCGCCCAGGTCCAGGGCGGAAACGGCGCAAGCGGGTTGCGCGTCAAAGGATGACCCCGTACGGCCAGTTGTGGCGGTCCCGTGACCTGAAGGTCAGTGACCGCCGAAACTGTCCTCGACGCGGGGTCACAGGATGACCCCGTACGGCCAGTT
>CALEJW010000204.1 GCA_937898635.1 uncultured Pseudomonadota bacterium
TCCGCGAGGGGGGCCGCACCGTCGGTGCCGGCGTCGTCTCCAAGATCCTGGAGTAGGACCATGGCCCAGACCCTCGGCAAGCAGAAGATCCGCATCCGCCTCAAGGCGTTCGACTACAAGCTGATCGACCAGTCGGCGCTGGAGATCGTGGAGACGGCCAAGCGCACCGGCGCCGTCGTGAAGGGGCCGGTCCCGATGCCCACGCGCATCGAGCGCTTCGACGTGCTGCGCTCGCCGCACAAGAACAAGACCTCGCGCGACCAGTTCGAGATCCGCACGCACCTGCGCCTCATGGACATCATCGACCCGACGGACAAGACGGTCGATGCGCTCATGAAGCTCGACCTGCCGGCCGGGGTCGACGTCGAGATCAAGCTCTAGCGCTGTTGCAGTACCGACCGGGCAGCCGCCCGGACGGAAGGTGAATGGCCGGCCAATTGCAGCCGGCACCCGCGGGAAGAACGGCGGGCGAACAAGGAAAGGAAAGAAGATGAGTCTCGGGCTCGTCGGCCGGAAGGTCGGCATGATGCGCATCTTCAACGAGGACGGCACCAGCGTCCCCGTGACGGTGCTCGATTGCGCGGGCAACCGCGTCACCCAGATCAAGAACGTGGATGGCGACGGCTACTGCGCCATCCAGGTGGCCTACGGCAAGCGCCGCGCCTCGCGCGTGACCAAGGCGGTCGCGGGCCACTACGCCAAGGCTGGCGTCGAGGCCGGAAGCGTCCTGAGGGAGTTCCGCGTCGCCCCCGAGGCGCTCGCGCAGCTCGCGGTGGGCGCGGAGCTCAAGGTGGACATGTTCCAGGTCGGCCAGAAGGTCGACGTCACGGGGACCTCCATCGGCAAGGGCTACGCCGGCGTCATCAAGCGCTACCACTTCTCCTCGAACCGGGCCTCGCACGGCAACTCCGTGTCGCACAACAGCCCGGGATCCATCGGCATGGCGCAGGACCCCGGCCGGGTCTTCCCGGGCAAGCGCATGTCGGGGCACCTCGGCAACGTCCAGCGCACCGTCCAGCTCCTCGAGGTGGCGCGCGTGGACGCCGAACGCGGCCTGGTCATGATCAAGGGATCGGTCCCCGGCGCGAAGAACGGCAGCGTCGTGCTCCGCCCCAGCGTGAAGGCCAAGGCGCCGAAGGGAGGCAAGTGATGGAACTCAAGGTCATCAACGAGAAGGGCGAGATCCTCGCCCCGGTGGCCGCCTCCGAGGCGCTGTTCGGGCGCTCCTTCAACGAGGCGCTGATCCACCAGGTGGTCGTCGCGTACCACGCCAACGGCCGCGCGGGAACGCGCGCGCAGAAGGACCGCGGCGTCGTGAAGCACTCGACGAAGAAGCCGTGGCGCCAGAAGGGAACCGGCCGGGCGCGTTCCGGCATGACGTCGAGCCCGCTGTGGCGCGGCGGCGGGAAGATCTTCCCGTCCTCGCCCGACGAGAACTTCACGCACAAGGTGAACCGCAAGATGTACCGCGCGGGCATGGCCTCGATCCTCTCGCAGCTGGTTCGCGAGGAGCGCCTCGCCGTGATCGACGCCTTCACGCTGGAGCAGCCCAAGACGAAGCTCCTCAGCCAGAAGCTCAAGGCGATGGGGCTCACGGAAGTGCTGATCATCACCGACCTGCCCGACGAGAACCTGTACCTCTCCTCGCGGAATCTCCCCAACGTGCTCGTGCTGGAGGCGCGCCACGCGGATCCCGTGAGCCTCGTCCGGTTCCCGAAGGTCCTTCTCACCAAGGGCGCCGTCAAGCACCTCGAGGAGGCACTCGCATGAATGCCGAAAGACTGATGAAGGTCATCCGCGCCCCGATCATCTCGGAGAAGGCGACGATGGTGGGCGAGAAGAACCGCCAGATCGTCTTCGAGGTCCTGGCGGACGCGACCAAGGCCGAGATCAAGGCGGCCGTGGAGCTGCTCTTCAAGGAGCAGAAGGTCGAGGTCGCCGCGGTCAACGTGGTGAACCTCAAGGGCAAGCAGAAGCGCCACGGGCGCTTCGAGGGCCGCCGCCGCGACGTGAAGAAGGCCTACGTGAGCCTCAAGGGCGAAGGCGACATCAACTTCGTGGAAGGAGTGGCATAACATGGCTCTCGTCAAGACCAAGCCCACCTCCGCCGGCCGCCGGTCGATGGTGAAGGTGGTGAACGCGGAGCTCCACAAGGGCAAGCCGCACGCGCCGCTCGTCGAGAAGCAGTCTCGCCGCGCGGGCCGGAACTCCTTCGGCAACATCACGACGCGCCACCAGGGCGGCGGGCACAAGCAGCACTACCGCCTGATCGACTTCCGCCGGAACAAGGACGGCGTGCCCGCCACCGTGGAGCGGCTCGAATACGACCCGAACCGCAGCGCGAACATCGCGCTCCTCTGCTACGCCGACGGCGAGCGCCGCTACATGATCGCCCCGAAGGGAATCGCCGTGGGGCAGAAGGTGGAAAGCGGTCTCGAGGCCCCGATCAAGGCGGGCAACGCCCTGCCGCTTCGCAACATCCCGGTCGGCACGACGGTGCACTGCGTCGAGATGCTCCCGGGCAAGGGCGCGCAGATCGCTCGCGCGGCCGGCGCCGGTGTCCAGCTCCTCGCCCGCGAGGGCGAGTACGCGCAGCTGCGCATGCGCTCGGGCGAGATCCGCCGCGTCCACGTCGATTGCCGCGCGACGATCGGCGAGGTGGGCAACGAGGAGCACAACCTTCGCCAGATCGGCAAGGCGGGCGCCAACCGCTGGCGCGGCATCCGCCCGACGGTGCGCGGCGAGACGATGAACCCCGTGGACCACCCGCTGGGCGGCCGCACGCGCGGCAACCGGCACCCGGTTTCGCCCTGGGGCCAGCCCGCCAAGGGCAAGAAGACGCGCAACAACAAGCGCACGCAGACGATGATCGTGCGCAGCCGGCACAAGAAGGCTTAAGGGGACGACATGGCACGTTCAATCAAGAAGGGCCCGTTCGTGGACGGGCATCTCATGAAGAAGGTGGAGGCCGCCGTCGCGGCCAAGGACAAGCGCCCGATCAAGACCTGGTCGCGCAGGTCCACCGTCCTTCCGGACTTCGTCGGCCTCACGATCGCGGTCCACAACGGCAAGCAGCACATTCCCGTCTACGTGACCGAGAACATGGTCGGCCACAAGCTGGGCGAGTTCGCGCTCACGCGCACCTTCAAGGGCCACTCGGCCGACAAGAAGGTCGTGGCGACGTCGGCCCCGGCGAAGAAGTGAGGAGAGAAGCGATGCAAGTCGACGCAAAGCTCTACGGCGCGAAGCTCTCGGCCCAGAAGGGCCGGCTCGTGGCCGACATGGTGCGCGGACTCAAGGTGGACCGCGCGCTCAACGTCCTCGCGTTCACCCCCAAGAAGGGCGCGCAGATCATCAAGAAGGTTCTCGAGAGCGCGATCGCCAACGCCGAGCACAACAACGGCGCGGACATCGACGAGCTGAAGGTCACGCGGATCATGGTCGAGAAGGGCCCGGTGCTCAAGCGCTTCCACGCGCGCGCCAAGGGGCGCGGCAATCGCGTGCTGAAGCATACCTGCCACGTGTTCCTCACCGTCGGCGACGGCAGGAACTGAAAGGGAAAACGATGGGACAGAAGATCAATCCGACCGGTTTCCGTCTTTCGGTCAACCGCAACTGGACGTCCAAGTGGTACGCGAACTCGAAGAACTTCCCCGGGATGCTGGCGGAAGACATCCGCGTCCGTGAGTACCTCCGGAAGAAGCTTTCGCACGCCGCCGTCGGCCGCGTCGTGATCGAGCGCCCCGCCAAGAACGCGCGCATCACGATCTACTCGGCCCGCCCGGGTGTCGTGATCGGCAAGAAGGGCGAGGACATCGAGGGGCTGCGCCAAGTCCTGCAGAAGCTCATGGGCGTGCCGGTCCACGTGAACATCGAGGAGATCAGGAAGCCGGAACTCGACGCCCAGCTCATCGCCGACTCCATCACCGGGCAGCTCGAGAAGCGGGTCATGTTCCGCCGCGCGATGAAGCGCGCGATGCAGAACGCGATGCGCCTGGGCGCCCAGGGCATCAAGATCACGAGCGCCGGACGCCTCAATGGCGCGGAGATCGCCCGCACGGAGTGGTACCGCGAGGGCCGGGTGCCGCTGCACACGCTCCGCGCGGACATCGACTACGGCTTTTCCGAGGCGCGCACGACCTACGGCACGATCGGCGTGCAGGTCCTCGTCTTCAAGGGCGAGGTCCTCGGCAAGGGCGAGCAGCCGGTCGTCGCCGCGCCCGAGGCCGAGAGGAAGACCAGGAAACCGGGGGTGAAACATGCTGCAGCCAGCTAGAAGGAAGTACCGCAAGGAGCAGAAGGGCCGCAACAAGGGCGTGGCCACCAACGGCGCCAAGGTGTCCTTCGGGGAGTTCGGCCTCAAGGCGATCGGCCGCGGACGCCTCACCGCCCGCCAGATCGAGGCGGCCCGGCGGGCGATGACCCGCCACATCAAGCGGGGCGGCCGGATCTGGATCCGCATCTTCCCCGACAAGCCCATTTCCAAGAAGCCCGCGGAAGTGCGCATGGGCAACGGCAAGGGCTCGCCCGAGTACTTCGTCGCGGAGATCGTGCCCGGCAAGGTGCTCTACGAGATGGACGGCGTCGGCGAGGCGCTGGCCCGGGAAGCGTTCGCGCTCGCCGCCGCGAAGCTCCCGATCCGGACGGCGTTCGTGCAACGCCTCATCGGCTGAGGAAGGCGAGGAAGACCATGAAACCGAGCGAACTCCGTACCAAGAGCGTCGAGGAGCTGCAGAAGGAGCTCCTCGAGCTGCGCCGGGCCCAGTTCGGGCTGCGCATGCAGCTCGCCACCCAGAGCCTCACCAAGAACAGCGAGATCCAGCGCGTCAAGCGCGAGATCGCGCGCGTGCACACCGTGCTCACCGAGAAGGCGAAAGCGAGCAAGTCATGAGCGAGACCGCCAAGAACCAGCGAAGCCTCACGGGCAGGGTCGTGAGCGACAAGATGGACAAGACCGTGACCGTCCTCGTCGAGCGCCAGGTGATGCACCCGGTGATCGGCAAGGTCGTGCGCCGCACCAAGAAGTACCACGCCCACGACGAGGCGAACGAGGCGAAGACCGGCGACACCGTGCAGATCGTCGAATGCCGGCCGCTCTCGAAGACCAAGGCCTGGAAGGTCGCCAAGCTGGTCGAGCGCGCCCGGCCCGAGTAGGCTTGCGCCGGGCGGCGAAAACCTGTTAAAATTTCAGACTTTATCGCTTCCGGCCGTGGCTTCGTCGGCCGGAAGTCCGCTAGAACCCCGGGCATGCCCGGGGGCAACCCGGGCGTCGGCCGAAGCCGATGCACCCAAGCGTCCGGGCCCAGAGACATTTCACGCCAGCCGGATACGGGTCCCGCAGGGGCGCCGACCGGCGGAAGACGGATCCAAGACTGACCGGACGGGCGCTGGTTTCCCGCCGGGTTAAGTTGGAGAGAAAACAACATGATTCAGATGCAGTCGATTCTCGACGTCGCCGACAACACCGGCGCGCGGTCGGTGATGTGTATCAAGGTGCTCGGCGGGTCCAAGCGCCGCTACGCCGGCATCGGCGACATCATCAAGGTGAGCATCAAGTCGGCCGCTCCGCGCGGGCGCGTGAAGAAGGGCGAGGTCTACAGCGCGGTCGTGGTTCGCACCGCGAAGGGCGTTCGCCGTCCCGACGGCTCGGTCATCAAGTTCGACTCGAACGCCGCGGTGCTCCTGAACCCGAAGCTCGAGCCCATCGGCACCCGCATCTTCGGGCCGGTCACGCGCGAGCTCCGGACGGAGCGGTTCATGAAGATCGTCTCGCTCGCGCCCGAAGTGCTGTAGGGGAAAGACATGAAAAAGATCCGCAAGGGCGACCAGGTGGTCGTCACCACCGGCAAGGACAAGGGCAAGCGCGGCACCGTGCTTCGCGTCCTGGACACCGGCAAGGTGGTCGTCGAGGGCATCAACCGCGTCAAGCGCCACACGCGCCCCAACCCGATCAAGGGGCAGACCGGCGGCATCGTGGACAAGGAGATGCCGGTGCAGGTCTCGAACGTGGCGCTGTTCAATCCCGCCACGGGCAAGGGCGACCGCGTCGGCTTCCGCGTGCTCGAGGACGGCCGCAAGGTGCGCTTCTTCAAGTCCAACGGCGAAGTCGCCGACGCCTGAGAATCCGGGAGATCCATTCCATGGCAAAGGCCAAAGAACAGAAACCCGCCAAGTCGGAGTCGGCCGCCCAGCCGCCGCGACTCCAGACGCTCTACCGCGAGACGGTGGTGCCGGCGCTGATGAAGCAGTTCGGCTACAAGACGGTCATGCAGGTCCCGCGGATCCAGAAGATCACGCTCAACATGGGCGTGGGCGAGGCCGTCGCGGACAAGAAGATCCTCGACAACGCCGCGGGCGACCTCGTGAAGCTCGGCGGCCAGAAGCCCGTCATCACGAAGTCGCGCAAGTCGATCGCGAGCTTCAAGGTGCGCGCCGGCTACCCCGTCGGGTGCATGGTGACGCTGCGCTCGCGCCGCATGTACGAGTTCCTCGACCGCCTCGTGACGATCGCCCTGCCGCGCGTTCGGGACTTCCGCGGGGTGTCCGGACGCGCCTTCGACGGGCGCGGGGGCTACAGCCTCGGAATCAAGGAACAGATCATCTTCCCCGAGATCGAGTACGACAAGGTCGACGCGCTCCGGGGGCTCAACATCTGCATCACCACGACCGCGAGGACGGACGCGGAGGCCAAGGCCCTCCTCTCCGCCTTCCGCTTCCCGTTCAGAACTGAGAGGGCGTAATGGCCAAGCTCGCACTCATCAACCGCGACGCGAAGCGCCGCGCCACCGTGAAGAAGTACGCGGAGCGGCGCAAGCAGCTCTTCGCGATCCTCAAGGACCCCAAGGCGACCGACGAGGCGCGTGACGAGGCCCGGGCGAAGCTCCAGGCGCAGCCGCGCGACGCCTCCCCCGTGCGCCTGCGCAACCGCTGCGCGATCACGGGCCGCCCCCGCGGGACGTTCCGCAAGTTCGGCCTAGGACGCAGCAAGCTGCGCGAGATCGCGATGCGCGGCGAGATTCCCGGCATCATCAAGGCCAGCTGGTAGGAGACCCACGATGAGCATGAGTGATCCCATCGCGGATATGCTGACCCGGATCCGCAACGCCCAGGCGACCGACAAGGTGAGCGTGGCGATCCCGTCTTCGAAGGTGAAGGTCGCGATCGCCAAGGTCCTGAAGGACGA
>CALEJW010000205.1 GCA_937898635.1 uncultured Pseudomonadota bacterium
TCTGTCCGGGAAGGTCCCGGGCAAATACGCACCCCCGCAGGCGAAGGCTAAGGTCCCGGGCAACCGGGTTCGCGGGGGGAGGCCAACCTTAGACCCAAGGAGCACTACCGATGTCCGTCACCATGCGCCAGATGCTGGAGGCCGGCGTTCACTTCGGCCACCAGACGCGCTACTGGAACCCGAAGATGAGCCCGTTCATCTTCGGCGCCCGCAACAAGATCCACATCATCAACCTCGAGAAGTCGCTTCCGATGTACCAGGAGGCGCTCAAGTTCGTGCGCACGCTCACGGCCAACAAGGGGCAGGTCCTCTTCGTCGGCACCAAGCGCCAGGCGCGCGACATCGTGAAGGAAGAGGCGATGCGCGCGGGCGCGCCCTACGTCGACTACCGCTGGCTGGGCGGCATGCTCACGAACTTCAAGACCGTCAAGCAGTCCATCAAGCGGCTGAAGGAGATGGACCAGATGATCGCCGACGGCTCCGTGGAGAAGCTCACCAAGAAGGAAGGGCTGCAGTTCTCCCGCGAGAAGGAGAAGCTCGAGCGCTCCCTCGGCGGCATCAAGGACATGGGCGGCATTCCCGACGCCCTCTTCGTGATCGACGTGGGCTTCCACAAGATCGCGGTCACCGAGGCGAAGAAGCTCGGCGTGCCCATCGTGGGCGTGGTGGACACCAACAACTCGCTCGACGGCGTCGACTACATCATCCCGGGCAACGACGACTCCACGCGCGCGATCCGGCTCTACGCCCGCGGCGTGGCCGACGCGATCCTCGAGGGCAGGAGCCAGGTGATCACCGAGATGGTGGCGCCGGCGTCCTCGACGGAGGACTTCGTCGAGGTCGAGGAGACCGAGGAAGCGAAGGGCTAGCCCGCCGGGCCGAAAATCCCGCGGACAGGGGGCGCCAAGCCCCCTTTTCGCATCCGTTACGCGACTGGAGCATTGGAAATGGCCGAAATCACCGCGAGCATGGTGAAGGACCTGCGCGAGCTCACCGGGCTCGGCATGATGGAGTGCAAGAGGGCCCTCGAGGAATCGGGCGGCGACATGAAGAAGGCGGAGGAGCTCCTGCGCATCAAGAGCGGCGCCAAGGCCTCCAAGGCCGCCGCGCGCGTCGCCTCCGAGGGCGCGGTGGGCATGCACGTGAGCGCCGACGGCAGGACCGGCGCGATGGTCGAGGTGAACTGCGAGACCGACTTCGTCGCGAAGAACCCGGACTTCGCCGCCTTCGCGGGGGCGCTCGCCGCGCTCGTGGCCGCGCGCAAGCCCGCCGACGTGGCCGCACTCTCGGCGCTCGCGATCGACGGCAAGAGCGTCGAGGAGGCCCGCCAGGCGCTCGTGCAGAAGATCGGCGAGAACATCACCGTGCGCCGCTTCGAGCGACTCGAGTCGGCCGGCCGGATCGCGCAGTACCTGCACGGCGTGAAGATCGGCGTGCTCGTCGCCTTCGAGGGCGACGAGGCGGTGGGCAAGGACGTCGCGATGCACATCGCCTTCGCCAAGCCGCGCTACCTCGCCCGCGGCGAGGTGCCGGCCGAGGCGCTCGCCGGCGAGCGCGCCATCATCGAGGCGCGCGCGAAGGAGTCGGGCAAGCCCCCCGAGATCGCCGCGAAGATGGTCGAGGGCGGCGTGAACAAGTACCTCGGCGAGATCACGCTCCTGGGCCAGCCCTTCGTGAAGGACGACAAGCTCACCGTCGAGAAGATGCTCGCGAAGGCGGGCGCGAAGGTGCTCGCCTACCGCTTCCTCGTCGTGGGCGAGGGCATCGAGAAGAAGCAGGCCGACTTCGCGGCCGAAGTGGCGGCGATGTCGAAGACCGCCGCCTGAGCCCGCGCCCGAGGCGACCGCCGACTCCCATGGCCACCCCCGCTTACGCGCGCATCCTCCTCAAGCTCTCGGGCGAGGCCCTCATGGGCGACGACGCCTTCGGCATCAACCGGGCCGTGGTCGAGCGGATCGTCGGCCAGGTGAAGGGGGTCGTGGAGGAACTGGGCGTGCAGGTGGGCGTGGTCATCGGCGGCGGCAACATCTTCCGCGGCGTCTCCCAGGGCGCGGCGGGGATGGACCGCGCCACGGCCGACTACATGGGCATGCTCGCCACCGTCATCAACGCGCTGGCGCTCCAGGACGCGATGAACCGCGCGGGCCTGGTCGCGCGCGTGCAGTCGGCGCTCAACATCGAGCCGGTGTGCGAGCCCTACATCCGCGGCAAGGCGATCCGCTACCTCGAGGAGGGCAAGGTCGTCATCTTCGCCGCGGGCACGGGCAACCCCTTCTTCACGACCGACACCGCCGCGGCCCTGCGCGGCCGCGAGGTCGAGGCGCAGATCGTGCTCAAGGCGACCAAGGTGGACGGCGTGTACACCGCCGACCCCCTGAAGGACCCCACCGCGACTCGTTACGAGAAGATCACCTTCGACGAGGCGTTCGTGAAGAACCTCAAGGTGATGGACGCGACGGCGCTGGCGCTCTGCCGCGACCAGCGCCTGCCCATCAACGTCTTTTCCATCTTCAAGGACGGCGCGCTCCGGCGCGTCGTGATGGGGGAGCCGGAAGGCACCCTGGTCCACAGCTGACACCCCGGAGGACGCATGGCGCAGAGCATGGCCGACATCAAGAAGCAGGCCGCGGAGAAGATGGCGAAGTCCCTGGACACCCTGAAGCACAACCTCGCCAAGGTGCGCACCGGCCGCGCCCACGTGGGGCTCCTCGACCACCTGCGCGTGGACTACTACGGCACCCCCTCGCCGATCAACCAGGTGGCCAACGTGACCCTCGTGGACGCGCGCACGATCAGCGTGCAGCCCTACGAGAAGAAGATGGTGCAGGCGGTCGAGCGCGCGATCCGCGACTCCGACCTCGGCGTGAACCCCGCGACCTCCGGGGACGTGATCCGCGTGCCGATGCCGCCCCTCACCGAGGAGCGCCGCCGCGAGCTCACGAAGATCGTGAAGCACGAGGGCGAGGAGGCGAAGGTCGCGGTGAGGAACGTCCGCCGCGACGCGAACACGCACCTCAAGGAGATGCTCAAGAAGCACGACGTCCCCGAGGACGAGGAGAAGCGCGCCCAGGACGAGGTGCAGAAACTCACCGACAAGGCGGTCCTGGACATCGACAAGATGGTCGCCGAGAAGGAAAAGGAGCTGATGGCGGTCTAGGGGCCGACGCGCCTCCCGCCGCCCGTCCCGCGCCGCCCGCCATGACGCCCCTCGAGAGCAGCACGCTCGCGATCCCCCGCACGGCAGACGTGCCGCGCCACGTCGCGATCATCATGGACGGCAACGGCCGCTGGGCGAAGAAGCGCTTCCTGCCGCGCGTGGCGGGCCACCGCCGCGGCGTGGAGGCGGTGCGCGAGGTGGTGAAGGCGTGCGCCGCGCGCGGGGTCGAGTGCCTCACGCTCTTCGCCTTCTCCAGCGAGAACTGGCGCCGCCCCCCCGAGGAGGTGAGCGTGCTCATGCAGCTCTTCCTGCGGGCCCTCGAGCAGGAGGTGGAGAAGCTCCACGGCAACGGCATCCGCTTCAAGGTGGTCGGCGACCTCTCGGCCTTCGACCCCGCGATCGTGGAGCACGTGCGCCGGGCGGAGGCGCTCACGGCGGGCAACCGCCGCCTCACCCTCACGGTCGCCGCCAACTACGGCGGGCGCTGGGACATCCTGCAGGCCGCCAACCGCTGCCGCGCCGAGCACCCGGGCGAGGCGATCACCGAGGAACTCCTCGCGCGCCACCTCTCGATGAGCCACGCGCCCGAGCCCGACCTCTTCATCCGCACCGGCGGCGAGCAGCGCGTGTCCAACTTCCTCCTCTGGCAGCTCGCCTACACGGAGCTGCACTTCACGCCGGTGCTCTGGCCCGACTTCGGCGCCGAGGCCCTCGACGAGGCGATCGCCTCCTACCGCGCCCGCGAGCGCCGCTTCGGCCGCACGAGCGAGCAGCTGGCCGCGGCGCAGCCCCAGCCCCGGGTCGGCTAGCCGCCCGACCGGGCCGCCGCATGCTCAAGACGCGCGTCCTCACCGCGATCGCCGTGCTTCCCGTCGTGCTGGGGATGCTCTTCCTCGCCGGCCGCGCCGCGTGGGCGGTGTTCGCGGCGGCGCTCGTGCTCGTCTCCTGCTGGGAGTGGTCGCGCCTGTGCGGTTTCGGCGCCTTCTCGAAGGGGTTCTACCTCGCGCTCTCCGGGGCGATCGCGGGCGCGCTCGCCACCCTCCACCTCGCCGGCCCCGCGGGCGTCTTCGCCAACGTGGCGCAGGCGGCCTTCGTCGCCGCCGCCTACTTCTGGCTCTTCGCCGTGCCGGCCTGGCTCGCGCTCGGCCTGCGCCCGGAGCCCTGGGCCGCGGGGCTCGCGGGCTGGCTCGCGCTCTGGCCGCTGTGGGCCGCGCTCGTGGTGCTGCGCGAGGCGAGCCCGGTCCTCCTCCTCGCCACGGCGGCGCTCGTCTGGGTGGCCGACATCGCCGCGTACTTCGCGGGGCGGCGCTTCGGGCGGCGAAAGCTCGCCCCCGCCGTGAGCCCGGGAAAGACCTGGGAAGGCGTGGCGGGCGCTCTCGCGGGCGTCCTCGCCTACGCGATCGCGCTCGGCCTGTGGTCGCGCGCGCAGGGCGGACCCCTCGAGACGCTCTTCGGGCCGGGGACGGCGGTCCTCACGGCGGCGGCGATGCTCGCCCTCGCGGCCCTCTCGGTGGTGGGCGACCTCTTCGAGTCGTGGATGAAGCGCGGCGCGGGGCTCAAGGACTCGAGCGCGCTGCTGCCGGGCCACGGCGGCATCCTCGACCGCATCGACGCCCTCACGCCCGTCCTGCCCGTGGCCGCGCTCCTCCTCGCCTTCGCATGAAGCGCCTCACGATCCTCGGCTCCACGGGCTCCATCGGCGAGAGCACGCTCGACGTGGTCGCCCGCCACCCCGATCGTTTCGAGGTGGTCGCGCTCGCCGCGCGGTCGAGCCACGAGAAGCTCGCGGCGCAGTGCGAGCGCTTCGCGCCGCGCTACGCGGCGATGGCGGACGAGGCCGCGGCGGAGCGGCTGCGCGGGCAGCTTCGCGCGAAGGGCCTCGCGACCGAGGTGCTCGCCGGCCCCGGCGCCCTGGAGGAAGTCGCCGCGCTCGCCGGCGTGGACGCGGTGATGGCCGCGATCGTGGGCGCCGCGGGGCTTCCCGCCACGCTCGCCGCGGCGCGCGCGGGAAAGCTCGTGCTGCTCGCCAACAAGGAGGCGCTCGTCGTCTCGGGCCCGCTCTTCCTCGCCGCGCTCGCGCAAGGGGGCGGGACGCTCCTGCCCATCGACAGCGAGCACTCGGCGGTGTTCCAGTCCCTGCCGCGCGGCTTCGTCTGCGGGCGCGCGGGCGAGGCGGTGCGCGCCGGCGTGCGCCGCATCCTTCTCACCGCCTCCGGCGGGCCCTTCCTCGCGACCGACCCGGCGCGCCTGGAGCGCGTGACGCCCGACGAGGCCTGCGCGCACCCCAACTGGGTGATGGGGCGCAAGATCTCCGTGGACTCGGCCACGATGATGAACAAGGGCCTCGAGGTGATCGAGGCGCACTGGCTCTTCGGCGCGCCGCGCGAGGCGATCGAGGTGGTGATCCACCCGCAAAGCGTCATCCACTCGATGGTCGAGTACCACGACGGCTCGGTCATCGCGCAGCTCGGCGCCCCCGACATGCGCACCCCCATCGCCTGCGCGCTCGCCTGGCCCGAGCGCATCGCCGCGGGCGTCGCGCCCGTGGACTTCGCCGCGCTCGGCAGCCTCGCCTTCGCGCCCGTGGACGCGGCGCGCTTTCCCTGCGTGGGGCTCGCCTGCGCGGCGCTCGAGCGCGGCGGCACCGCGCCGGCGATCCTCAACGCCGCGAACGAGGTCGCCGTGGAGAGCTTTCTCGCGGGCGGCCTCGCCTTCACCGCGATCGCCCGCGTGATCGAGGGCGTCCTGGCGGACTCGACGGTCGAGTCCCTGGACTCGCTCGCCACCGCGTGGGCCGCGGACCGCGGGGCCCGCGAGGCCGCCCGGCGCGAGATTTCGCGCCTCGGGCGCCGCGCCGGCTGAAATCGGGGACAATCGGGTCCATGTCCGGCGCCTTCGTCACGATCGCCTCCTTCCTCGTCACCGTGGGACTGCTCGTGGTGGTCCACGAGTGGGGCCACTACGCGGTCGCGCGCCTCGCGGGCGTGAAGATCCTGCGCTTCAGCGTGGGCTTCGGCCGCCCGCTGTGGATGCGCCGCCTCGGGCCCGACCGCACGGAGTGGGTGATCGCCGCCTTCCCGCTAGGCGGCTTCGTGAAGATGCTCGACTCGCGGGAGGCGGAGGTGCCGGCCGCCGAGCGCCACCGCGCCTTCGACCTGCAGCCCGTGGGCAAGCGCATCGCCATCGTGCTCGCCGGCCCCGCGGCCAACTTCGTCGCCGCCTTCCTCCTCTACTGGGCGCTCTTCGTCGCGGGGCTGCCGGGCATGAAGCCGGTGGTGGGCGAGCCGCCCGCGACCACGGCCGCCGCCGCCGCGGGGCTCGCCGCGGGCGACAGCATCCGTGCCGTGGGCGGCGAGCCCACGGAGACCTGGACCGACGTGCGCTGGCTGCTCCTCAAGGAGGCGGTGCACCGCGGCGCCGTCGCGCTCGAGGTGGAAAGCGAGGGGGGCGCCCGCGGCACGCGCTCGCTCGACCTCGCCGTCCTCACCAAGGACGACCTCGACCGCGACTTCCTCGCGAAGCTGGGCCTGAAGCCCTTCACGCCCCGCGTGGCCGCCACCCTGGGGCGCGTGATTCCCGGCGGCGCGGGAGAGCGCGCGGGGCTTCGCGAGGGCGACCGCATCGTCGCGGTCGACGGCGCCCCGGTGGCCACCTGGGGCCAGTTCACCGCGCGCGTTCGCGCCGCGCCCGGCCGCCGGATCGCGCTCGACGTGGACCGCGGGGGCGCGCCGGTGGCGATCGCGGCCGTGCCCGAGGCGACGGGCGAGGGCGAGGCGCGCATCGGCCTGCTGCGCGTGGAGCCCGGGCCCGAGGTGCGGCGCGAGTGGGAGCGCATGACGACCACGGTCCGCCACGGCCCGCTCGCCGCGGTGCCGAAGGCGATCCACCGCGTCTGGGACCTCGCGGCCTTCAGCCTGAGGATGCTCGGCAAGATGATCCTCGGCGAGGTGTCGTGGAAGAACCTCTCGGGCCCGATCACGATCGCCGACTACGCCGGGCAGTCCGCCCAGCTCGGCTGGGTGTCCTTCGCCGGCTTCCTCGCCCTCGTGAGCGTGAGCCTGGGCGTGCTGAACCTGCTGCCCATCCCGCTGCTGGATGGGGGGCACCTGGTGTACTATTCGGCCGAGATCGTGAAGGGTTCGCCCGTGTCCGAGCGCACGATGGAAATCGGCCAGCGCGTGGGGCTCGCGATCCTCGCCGGGCTCACGTTCTTCGCCTTCTACAACGACCTCAACCGGCTCCTCACGGGCTGACCCCGCCTTGAAAAATCCCCGCCTCCGCACCCTGCGCCTCGCCGTCGCCTGCGCGCTCGCCGCCTCGCTCCCGGCGCTCGCCATCCAGCCCTTCGTGGTGAAGGACATCCGCGTCGAGGGCGTCCAGCGCACCGAGGCCGGGACGGTGTTCTCCTACCTCCCCGTGAAGGTGGGCGAGCGCATCGACGACGAGAAGGCGGCACAGTCGCTCAAGGCGCTCTACGCGACGGGCTTCTACTCCGACGTGCGCCTGGAGGCCGACGGGGACGTGCTCGTGGTGAGCGTCCAGGAGCGCCCGGCCATCGCGGCGATCGAGATCGAGGGCGCCAGGGAGTTCACCAAGGACAACCTGAAGGACGGGCTGAAGCAGGCGGGCATCGCGGAGGCGAAGATCTACGACAAGTCGCTCCTGGACCGCGCCGAGAAGGAGTTGAAGCGCCAGTACACCTCGCGGGGCTTCTATTCCTCGCGCGTGAAGACGACGGTGACGCCCCTCGAGAGGAACCGCGTCTCGCTGCGCTTCGACATCGAGGAGGGCG
Source organism: uncultured Pseudomonadota bacterium (assembly GCA_937898635.1). Classification (GTDB taxonomy): domain Bacteria; phylum Pseudomonadota; class Gammaproteobacteria; order Burkholderiales; family Usitatibacteraceae; genus FEB-7. The sequence continues at coordinate 7,950 of CALEJW010000205.1, forward strand.
AGATCACCCGCATCGCCGACATCAACATCATCGGCGCGAAGGACTTCTCCGAGGGCACGCTCCTGCGCGCGATGCAGCTCACGACGCCGGGCTGGCTCACCTGGATCACCAAGGACGACCAGTACTCCAAGCAGAAGCTCACGGCGGACCTGGAGACGCTTCGCTCCTACTACCTGAACCGCGGCTACCTGGAGTTCTCGATCGACTCCACCCAGGTCTCGATCACGCCCGACCGCGAGAAGATCTACATCACCATCGCCATCACCGAGGGGCCGGTGTACCGGCTGGGCGACATCAAGTTCGGCGGCGACCTCATCGTGGCCGAGCGCGAGCTGCGCGAGCTCCTCGCCGTGAGGGCCGGCGACACCTTCTCGCGCGAGAAGATCATCGACAGCGTCAAGCGCATCACCGACCGGCTCGGCAACGACGGCTACTCCTTCGCCAACGTGAACCCGGTGCCCGACCTCGACCGCGACAAGCGCGTGGCGGGCTTCACCTTCTTCGTCGATCCCGGCCGGCGCGTCTACGTGCGGCGCGTGAACGTCGTCGGCAACTCCCGCACCCAGGACACGGTGATCCGGCGCGAGCTGCGCCAGCTCGAGGGCTCCTGGTACTCGCTGGAGAAGATCGCGCGCTCCAAGGAGCGCCTGCAGCGCACGGGCTACTTCTCGGAGGTGAACATCGAGACCCCGGCGGTCGGGGGCACCGCGGACCAGGTCGACGTCGTGGTGACGGTCACCGAGAAGAACACCGGCAGCCTCAACTTCGGGCTGGGCTACTCCCAGGCCGACAAGCTCACGGTGTCGGCCTCGGTCTCCCAGGCGAACATCTTCGGCTCGGGCAACCAGCTCGCCTTCCAGATCAACAACGGCACGATCAACAAGGTCTATTCGGTCACCTTCATCGACCCCTACTGGACCATCGACGGGATCGCCGCGGGCATCGACGTCTTCCGCCGCGACGTGGACACCTCCTCCCTCGCGCTCACCTCCTACCAGACGACCTCCACGGGCGCGGGCGTGAACTTCGGGATCCCGGTCACGGAGTACGACACGGTGCGCCTGGGCGCCACCCTGGAGAGCACCAAGCTCTCCCTGGACCCCCTGTCGGCCCCGCCGCGCTACCTGGACTTCGTGAACGTGTTCGGCGAGCGCACCAACACCTTCCGCGCGAACGTGGGCTACGCCCGCGACACGCGCGACAGCCTCACCTACCCCACGCGCGGCTGGCTCGCGGACGTCGCGCTCGAGGTGGGCGTGCCGCCGGGCGACCTCAAGTACTACCGCTTCTCGGCGCAGCAGCAGTTCCTGTGGACGCCGGACCGGCTGAGCTGGCTCACCTTCCTCGCGAACGCGGAGTTCGGCTACGCGGACGGCTACGGCGGCAAGACGCTGCCCTTCTTCAAGAACTTCTACGCGGGCGGCGTGGGTTCCGTGCGCGGCTTCGAGGCGGCCTCCCTGGGGCCGCGCGACCAGAACGGCGACGTGATCGGCGGCAACCGCCGCGTGATCGGCAACGTGGAGTTCCTCTTCCCGATGCCGGGCATCAAGGACAAGAGCGTGCGCCTGTCCGTCTTCCTCGACGCCGGCACCGTCTGGGGCGCGGACGAGAAGATCCGCGGCTCGGATCTTCGCGCCTCCACGGGCGTGGCGGTAAGCTGGGACTCCCCCGTGGGACCGCTCAAGTTCTCCTTCAGCGCGCCCTTCAAGAAGCAGGAGGGCGACCGGCTCGAGCGCTTCCAGTTCCAGCTGGGCAGGATCTTCTAGGACACACGGAGCAGCGACCATGGACTGGCGCAAGGCATTGGCGGCGGCGTTCGGCGCGATGGCGCTCGGCGGCCTCGCCGCGGAGGTGAGGATCGGGTTCGTGAACACCGAGCGCGTCTTCCGGGAAGCCGCGCCCGCCCGCCGCGCCCAGCAGAAGCTCGAGCGCGAGTTCTCGGCGAGGAACGTCGAGCTCGCCAAGCTCGAGAAGCAGGGCCGCGACCTGCAGGCCGAGCTCGAGAAGGACAGCGTGCTGCTGCCCGAGGCCCAGCGGCGCGAGAAGGAGCGCGCGCTCGCCGACGTGAGCCGCAACTTCCAGCGCCTGCAGCGCGAGATCCGCGAGGACCTGAACCTGCGCAGGAACGAGGAGCTCGCCCAGGTCCAGGAGCGCGCCACGCGCGCCATCAACCAGATCGCCGAGGCCGAGAAGTTCGACCTGGTGGTGCAGGAGGCCGTGTTCGCGAGCTCCCGCATCGACATCACCGACAAGGTCATCAAGGCCCTCGCGGACCGCTAGCCGCGAGAAGGCCCGCCTTGTCCCCCGTGAGCCCGACCCCGAGGGCTACCCCGCTCACCCTCGGCGAGATCGTCCGGCGCCTCGGGGGGGAGGTCGCGGGAGACGCCTCGCTCGCCGTCGCCGGCGTGGCCACGCTCGAGAAGGCCGGCCCCGGCGAGTTGAGCTTCCTCGCCAATCCCCGCTACCGCGCGATGCTCGCCACCACGCGCGCGGGCGCCGTCATCCTGGACCCGCGCCATCGCGACGACACCGCCATCGCCCGCATCGTCACGGACAACCCCTACGCCTACTACGCGCGGGTGGTGACGCTCTTCCACCCGCCGCGGGCCGCGGTGCCGGGCGTGCACGCGAGCGCGGTGGTCCACCCCTCGGCCCGGGTGGCCGCCTCGGCGGAGGTCGGCGCCCACGCGGTCATCGAGGCGGGAGCGCGCATCGGGGAGCGCGCGCGAATCGGCGCGGGCGCCTTCGTCGGGGAGGGGAGCGCGATCGGCGACGAGACTCTCCTGCACCCACGGGTCACGATCGCCCACGGCTGCGTGGTGGGCGCGCGCTGCATCCTGCACCCGGGCGCGGTGATCGGCGCCGACGGCTTCGGCATGGCGCCGGAGGGCGGCGCCTGGCTCAAGATCCCGCAGGTCGGCCGCGCGGTGCTCGGCGACGACGTCGAGGTCGGCGCGAACACGACGATCGACCGCGGGGCGCTCGACGACACCGTGGTCGAGGACGGGGTGAAGATCGACAACCAGGTGCAGGTCGCGCACAACTGCCGGATCGGCGCGCACACCGTCATCGCGGGCTGCGTCGGGATCGCCGGGAGCACCACGATCGGCCGGCACTGCCGGATCGGCGGCGCGGCCGGCATCATCGGGCACCTCGCGATCTGCGACGGCGTGACGGTCTCGGCGATGAGCTTCGTGACGAAATCGATCACCCGCCCGGGAACCTACACCTCGGGGCTGCCGCTGATGCCGCACGCCGAGTGGCTCAGGAACGCGGCGCGGCTTCGCCGCCTCGACGAGATCGCGCGCCTCGCCCGCCGGGCGGGGGCCGCCGGAGAAGACCATGGAAACGATGACGATTGAGGAGATCAGGACCTTCCTGCCGCACCGCTACCCGTTCCTGCTCGTCGATCGCGTGGTCGAGTTCGAGAAGGACCGGCGCATCGTCGCGGTGAAGAACGTGAGCGCGAACGAGCCCTTCTTCCAGGGCCACTTCCCGCACTACGCGGTGATGCCCGGCGTGCTCATCGTGGAGGCCATGGCGCAGGCGGCCGCGCTCCTGTCGCTGCGCTCGATGGGGCACCGGAACGACGGCAAGAGCGTCTACTACTTCGTGGGCATCGACGGCGCGCGCTTCAAGCGGCCCGTGGTCCCCGGCGACCAGCTCGTGATCGAGGTCGAGCAGCTGCGCCTGGCGCGCGGGATGGGGAAGTTCCGCGCGAGCGCCCGGGTGGACGGCGCCGTCGCCTCCGAGGCCGAGCTCCTCTGCGCCCTCCGGCCGCTCGCCTAGCGCGGGGAGGACGGCCATGAGCGAGATCCATCCCACCGCCCTCGTGGACCCGCGCGCGCGCCTCGGCGCGGGCGTGGCGGTCGGGCCCTATACCGTCATCGGCGGCGAGGTGGAGGTGGGCGAGGGCACGACGATCGGCTCGCATTGCGTGCTCACGGGACGCACGACGATCGGGCGCGACAACCGCATCTTCCACTTCTGCTCGATCGGGGAGGCGAACCAGGACAAGAAGTACGCCGGGGAGCCCACGCGCCTTTCCATCGGCGACCGCAACACCATCCGCGAGTACTGCTCGCTGCACCGCGGCACGGTGCAGGACGGCGGGCTCACCGCCGTCGGCAGCGACAACTGGATCATGGCCTACTGCCACATCGCGCACGATTGCCGCGTGGGCGACCACACGGTGTTCGCCAACAACGCGACGCTCGCGGGCCACGTGTGGGTCGGCGACCACGCGGTGCTCGGCGGCTTCACGGGCGTGCACCAGTTCGTGCGCATCGGCGCGCACGTGATGGCGGGCGTGTCCTCCGTGGTGCTGCAGGACATCCCGCCCTACGTGACGGTGGCGGGGCACCCGTGCGCGCCGCACGGCATCAACGCCGAGGGGCTGCGCCGGCGCGGCTTCACGCCCGCGGCGCTCGCGGCGTTGAAGCGCGCCTACAAGACGCTATACAAGTCCGGCCTTTCCCTCGCGGAGGCGCGCCAGGCGCTCGAGCGCCAGGCCACCGAGGCGCCCGAGGTCCGGGCGATCGTCGACTTCCTCGCCACCTCGACGCGGGGCATCGTGCGCTGATGCCGCGCCGCGTCGCGATCGTCGCGGGCGAGGCCTCGGGGGACATGCTCGGGGCCGCGCTGGTGCGCGCGGTCCGGCGGCGGTTCCCGGGGACGCAGTTCCAGGGAATCGCCGGCCCGAAGATGATCGCCGAGGGGGCGAGCACCCTGGTGCCGATGGAGAAGCTCTCCGTGCGCGGCTACGTGGAGGCGGTGCGCAGCCTCCCGGAGCTGCTGCGCATCCGCTCGAACCTCGCGGCACGGCTCGTGGCGGATCCCCCCGACCTCTTCATCGGCGTGGACGCGCCGGACTTCAACCTCGGGCTCGAGGCGCGCCTGAAGCGCGCGGGCATCCCCACGGTGCACTACGTGAGCCCGTCGATCTGGGCCTGGCGCCCGGGCCGCCTCGCGGCCATCGGGCGCGCCGCCGACCTCGTGCTCACCGTGTTCCCGTTCGAGGCCCCGATCTACGCCAAGGCGGGCATCGCCGCCACCTACGTCGGCCACCCGCTCGCCGACCAGATCCCGCTGCAGGTCGATCGCGCCGAGGCGCGCGCCCAGCTGCGCCTGGGCAACGGCGCGACCGCGGTGGCGCTCCTGCCCGGCAGCCGCGTCGGGGAGCTCGAGGCCCACGCCGACCTCTTCATCGACACCGCGCGCCGGCTCGCGGAGCGCCGGCCCGGCGTGCGCTTCTTCGTGCCCCTCGCCACGCGCGAGACGCGGGAGTTCTTCGAGTCCCGGCTCTACGCGCGCGAGGCTCGCGCGCTCGACCTGACCATCCTCTTCGGCCACGCGCGGCTCGCGCTCCAGGCGGCCGACGGCGCGCTCGTGGCGAGCGGCACCGCGACCCTCGAGGGCGCGCTCGCGCGCTGCCCCATGGTGATCGCCTACAAGGTTCCCGCGCTCACCTACCGGCTCATGATGCGCAAGGCGCTCCTGCCCTGGGTGGGGCTGCCCAACATCCTCGCGGGCGAGTTCATCGTGCCCGAGCTCCTGCAGGAGCAGGCCACGCCCGAGAACCTCGAGCAGGCGCTGGGCAACTGGCTCGACCACAAGGTCGCCCGCGAGCGGCTCGCCGCGCGCTACGCCGCCATCCACGAGAGCCTGCGCTGCGACAACGACGAGCACGTGGTCGGGGCGCTCGCGCCCTGGCTCCACGGGAACGAAGGGGACGCTACCCTTCGCCCGCCGGCCCTCGCCACGTAGCGAGAGCAAGGGGAGCCGAAATGTCCAGGCCGCGCGTCGAGGTGAAGGGTAGCGTCCCCTTCGTCACCCTCTGCGGGGTCGACGAGGCCGGGCGCGGCCCGCTCGCCGGGGCCGTCTTCGCCGCCGCGGTCATCCTCGATCCCGCGCGGCCCGTGGCGGGGCTCGCCGATTCCAAGCTCCTCGCCGCCCCGCGGCGCGAGGCGCTCGCGAGCCTCATCCGGCGCGACGCGCGCGCCTGGGCGGTGGCCTGCGCCTCGGTCGCGGAGATCGACGAGATGAACATCCTGCGCGCGAGCCTCGCGGCGATGGCCCGCGCAGTGGAAGCCCTCGGCATGGACCCGGGCGAGGTCGTGGTGGACGGGCTGCACGTCCCGCCGACGCGCTGGCCCTGCCGCGCCGTGGTGAAGGCCGACCGCCTGGTGCCCGCCGTCAGCGCCGCCTCCATCCTCGCGAAGACCGCGCGCGACCGGGAGATGGCGGAGCTCGAGTCGCGTTTCCCCGGCTACGGCTTCGCGCGCCACAAGGGCTATCCCACGCCGGAGCACCTGGCCGCGCTGCGCGCGCTGGGGCCGTGCGCGATCCACCGGATGACTTTCGCGCCCGTGCGCGAGGCGCTCGCGGGCCGGCGGCGGGAGGGCGCGCCGTGAAGGCGATCGCCTCGCGCGAGAACGCCGCCTACAAGGCGCTCGCGAAGCTCGCCGCCTCGGCGGCGGAGCGCAAGCGCCGCGCGCTCTCGGTGATCGAGGGCGCGCACCTGGTCGCCGCCTGCCTCGACGCGGGACATCCCGTCGCGCAGCTCTTCCTCGGCCGGCGCGCCGCCGCCACGGAGGAGGGCGCGCGGCTCCTCGCCCGCGCGAGGCCCGGCGAGGCCTTCGAGCTCGCGGACCCGCTCTTCGACGCGGTGAGCGGCGTCGAGTCGCCCTCCGGCGTCCTCGCGGTGGTGCCCACGCCCGCCGGGCGCGCCGTGCCGCCGGGGGCGAGCCTTTGCCTCGCGCTCGAGGACCTGCAGGATCCCGGCAACGTGGGCACGCTCCTGAGGAGCGCCGCGGCGGCGGGCGCGGGGCACGTGCTGCTCTCGCCCACCTGCGCCTTCGCGTGGTCGCCGAAGGTGCTGCGCGCCGGGCAGGGCGCGCACTTCGCGCTGAACATCGTCGAGGGCGCGGACCTCGCGGCCTTCGTCGCCGCCTTCTCCGGAACCACCGTCGCGCTCGGCGGGGGCGCGCGGGCCTCGCTCTTCGAGACCGACCTCGCCGGACCCGTCGCCTTCCTCGTCGGCAACGAGGGCTCGGGCCTCTCCCCGGAACTCGGGCGTGCCGCGACCGTGCGCGCGCGCATTCCCATGCCGGGCCGGGCGGAGTCGCTCAACGCCGGCGTGGCCGGCTCCATCGCCCTCTTCGAGGCCGTGCGCCAGCG
>CALEJW010000206.1 GCA_937898635.1 uncultured Pseudomonadota bacterium
CGACAGCGATCCCCTCGAGACCGGCGAGTGGCTCGAGGCGCTGGACGCGCTCATCGCCGCCGAGGGCAAGGAGCGCGCGACGTTCCTGTTGCGCCGCCTGCTGCAGCACGCCCGCGTGAGGCGCGTGCCGCTGCCGCAGGTGCTCGCCACCCCCTACGTGAACACCATCGGCCTCGACGAGCAGCCCCCGTACCAGGGCAACCTCGAGATCGAGGCGCGGCTCTCGGCGCTGGTGCGCTGGAACGCGCTCGCGATGGTGGTGCGCGCCAACCGCGCCGCGGCGGAACTCGGCGGGCACATCGCGAGCTACGCCTCCGCGGCGGATCTCTTCGAGGTGGGCTTCAACCACTTCTTCCGCGCCGGGCAGGACGGCGACATCGTCTACTTCCAGCCGCACTCGGCGCCCGGCGTGTACGCGCGCGCCTACCTCGAGGGCCGGCTCACGGAGGCGCAGCTCGACCACTATCGCCGCGAGACGGGCGGCGAGGGGCTCTCGTCCTACCCGCACCCCTGGCTCATGCCCGGCTTCTGGCAGTTCCCCACGGGCTCCATGGGGCTGGGCCCGCTCTTCGCGATCTACCAGGCGCGCTTCATGCGCTACCTCGAGCACCGCGGCCACGCGAAGACCGCGGGACGCAAGGTCTGGGCCTTCGTGGGCGACGGCGAGATGGACGAGCCCGAGGCGCTCGCGGGGCTTTCGGTCGCCGCGCGCGAGCGCCTGGACAACCTCGTGCTCGTGGTGAACTGCAACCTGCAGCGCCTCGACGGCCCGGTGCGCGGCAACGGCTCCATCGTCCAGGAACTCGAGGGCCTCTTCGCGGGCGCCGGCTGGAACGTGATCAAGGTGCTCTGGGGCGGCGACTGGGACCCGCTCTTCGCCCGCGACACCCACCAGCTCCTGGAGAAGCGCTTCGCCGAGACCGTGGACGGCGAGTTCCAGACCTACGCCGCCACCGACGGGCGCTTCAACCGCGAGCACTTCTTCAACAAGTACCCGGAGCTGCAGAGCCTCGCCGCGCACCTCTCCGACGAGGACATCGACCGGCTTCGCCGCGGCGGCCACGACCCGGTGAAGATCTTCTCGGCCTACTGGCACGCGGTGCGCCACGCGGGACAGCCCACGGTCGTGCTCGCCCAGACCAAGAAGGGCTACGGCATGGGCACGGCCGGGCAGGGGCGCATGACCACGCACAGCCAGAAGAAGCTCGACACCGAGGAACTCCTCGCCTTCCGCGAGCGCTTCGCGCTGCCGCTCACGGATGCGCAGGTGGAGAACTGCGAGTTCGTCCGCCCCCCGCGCGAATCCCCCGAGATGGCCTACCTGCACGCCCGGCGGGAGAAGCTCGGCGGCTACCTTCCCGCGCGCACGGCCGCGTGCGAGCCGGTCGCCACTCCCGCGGCCACCGCCTTCGCGAAGTTCGCGCTCGAGGCGAACGGCAAGGAGATGAGCACGACGGTCGCCTTCGTGCGCATGGCGGGCGCGCTCCTGAAGGACGCCACGCTCGGCCGGCGGATCGTCCCGATCATCGCCGACGAGGCGCGCACCTTCGGCATGGCGGACCTCTTCCGCCAGGTCGGCATCTACTCGCCCCTGGGGCAGCTCTACGAACCCGAGGACCACGGCCAGCTCTCCTACTACAAGGAGGCGGCGGACGGCCAGCTCCTCGAGGAGGGCATCAACGAGGCGGGGGCGATCGCCTCCTGGGTCGCCGCGGCCACGAGCTACTCGGCGCACGGCCACGCGCTCCTGCCGATGTACATCTACTACTCGATGTTCGGCTTCCAGCGCGTGGGGGACGCGATCTGGGCCGCGGCGGACTCGCGCTCGCGCGGCTTCCTCGTGGGCGCCACCGCGGGACGCACCACGCTCGCGGGCGAGGGCCTGCAGCACCAGGACGGGACGAGCCACCTGGTCGCCTCCACGATCCCCAACTGCCGCGCTTACGACCCCGCCTTTGCTTGCGAGCTCGCGGTGATCCTCGAGGACGGCATGCGCCGCATGCTCGTCGCGCAGGAGGACGTCTTCTACTACGTCACGGTGATGAACGAATCCGTCGCGCAGCCTTCGCTGCCGAAGGGCGCCGAGGAGGGAATCCTGCGCGGCATGCACCGCGTGCGCGAGGCCGCGGGCGCGAAGGTCCGCCTCCTCGGCGCGGGCGCGATCCTGCCCGAGGCGCTCGCGGCCGCGGAAATTCTCGCGCGCGACTGGCAGGTGCAAGCCGAGGTGCACTCGGTCACGAGCTTCACGGAGCTGCGGCGCGAGGCCATGGAGCTCTCGCGATCGGCGCGGCTGGGTGGCAAGGCGCAGGCGCCGTGGATCGAGCGGCAGCTCCCGGCGAACGGGATGCCGGTCGTCGCGGCGAGCGACTACGTGGCGGCGGTCGCGGACCTCGTCCGGCCCTGGGTGCGGGACCGGTTCGTCGCGCTGGGGACCGACGGCTTCGGGCGCAGCGACACGCGCGTCAACCTGAGGCGCTTCTTCGAAGTGGATCGCCACGCGATCGCCGTGGCGGCGCTCGACGCGCTGGGCGACCCGCGAACGGGCGAGGCCGTGAAGCGCTACGGGATGGACCCCGGGAGCCTCCCGCCCTGGCGCCGCTAGGCACCCGCCGGCCGCGGCCGGCGCCGAAGCCCCGCTAGTCCGCCCGCGGGCCCATCGAGACGCGGTTGCGCCCCCCCTGCTTGGACTTGTAGAGGAGCCGGTCGGCCAGGTCGATCGAGTCCTCGACGGGCGCCGTGGCGTCCAGCGCAGCCACGCCGAAGGACGCGGTGACCTGCAGCTTCGTGCCCTCGTCTCCCCACGGGATGCGGATCGCGGAGATCGCCCCGCGCAGGCGCTCGGTCACGCCCACGGCCGGGACGAGGGCGACGTGGGGCATGCACAGCAGGAATTCCTCGCCGCCGTAGCGGTAGAGGCGGTCGTAGGGCCGCAGCGCTCCCTGCAGGCAACGCACCGTGGCCACCAGCACGGCGTCGCCCGCGGCGTGGCCGTGGCGGTCGTTCACCAGCTTGAAGTGGTCGAGGTCGATCATCGCCAGCGTGCAGGGGCTGCCGCCGCGGCGGATCAGCGCCTGTTGCTCCCGCAGGTCCGGCAGCAGGCCCACCCGGTTGCGCGCGCCCGTGAGCGCGTCGCGGTTCTGCACCGCGTCGGCGAGCTCGCGCCGCAGGGACTGGATCTCCAGGCGCATGCGCTCGAGCGTGCCGTCGAACCGGTCGAGCGCGTCGGCGGCGACCGGGCCGCCACCCTTCGAGGCCCGCAGGAGCGCCGTGGCGCTCGCGTGCATGCGCACGTGGGCGTGGCCGAGCGCCTCGAACGCCGGGTGGCTGCGAAGCGGGATCGTCGCCGGGCTCTCGTACCAGTGGCCGAGCCGGCATCGCCGATGGGCGTCCGGGTGCAGGTCGGCCGGATCGGGAGGCAGGTGCGCCACCATCGTGCGGACGAGCGCCTTGTACCACTGCTCGTGGGAATGGATCGCGTGGTCGAGCTGGGCGATGGTCGCCATCATCTCGTGATGGGAAAGGTGGGCCATCGCTCAGGACGGCCGGATCGGCCGGGGCGGGCAGGACTGCTCGGGGGGAATCAAGGCGGCGGCTCCGCGGTAGGTCACCGCTCCCTTTATACCGCAGCCGGCCCGGGGCCGGCGAGCGCAATGACGCGCCTAGCGGATTCCGGCGAGGCGATCGAGCGAGACGGGGCCGGCTCCTCGACCCGCGAGGTAGAGCGCGAGTGCCGCCCAGGAAAGATGCGTGGGCCACGCGTCGGGGTAGACGAAGACCTGGATCACCGCGGTCATGCCCAGGAGCCCCAGCGCGGACAGGCGCGTGAAGAGGCCCAGGACGAGCAGCACCGGCAGCAGGTGCTCGGCGTAGGCGGCCATGTGCGCCGCGAATTCCGGCGGCAGCAGCGGTACCTTGTACTCGTCGCGGAAGAGCGCGTAGGCGCCATCGCTCACGGTGAGGAATCCCTCGACCTTCGTGCGGCCCGAGAGAAAGAAGATGGCGGCGAGCGCGAACCGGGAGCACAGGGCGAGAAACCCGTGGCCCAGGAGGCGGTCGAGCGCGTCGGCGACGCGGTTCCACGCGGCGCGGATGCCGGTGGGAGAGGCGGGGGAATCGGTCATGGCGAGGTCGTTCATGGGGAGGTCCTTCCGGAATCGGCGTGGGGAATCGGGACGAGCCGGGCGAAGGCGCCCGCCTCGAGAAGCGTCGCGGCCAGGCGGGCGAAGTCCGTCGCGGCATCGGCGGCGAGCGCCGCGTCCAGCGCATCGGTGACGGGAAGGCCGCGCGCGCAGGCGTCGAGGAAGCGGCAGCCGGCCTCGTCCAGGGGGGTCGCGCGCACGGCGTCTTGCGGGCGGGTGAGGAGTGCTCCCTCGCCCCGCCAGTCGATTTCGCCGAGGCCCGTGCCTTCCTCGCGGTTCGCGCGCCAGATCGTGAAAGCGGGCGCCTCGGGAGACCAGGCCCAGCGCGCGGCGGGGTGGGGTTCGAGGACGGTGGCCGCGAGCGCCTCGGGGCCGAGTGCCGCGATCGCCGCGGGATCGAGGGCGTCGTGGTCGGCGGCGGCATGGGACTCGATCCACAGGCGGTCGAGCCGCGCGACGGCGGCGAGGTAGGGCAGGTCCGCCGCGGGCGGGAAGCCGGCGAGGAATTCGGGGAAGCGCTCGCCGTAGCGAAGAAGCGAGGCCTCGCGCGGCAGCTCTCCCGCGGCGAAGACGGCCGCGGCCGCGCGGAACCACTCCTCGCCCACGAGGCGCGCGACGGCGGGGAAGTTCGCCTGCAGCGCGTCGAGGCAGCCCTTCATCACGGTGTTGCGGTAGACCGCGAAGGCGGGCTGGCCCACGAGGTCTGCGACGGCCGCGTCGGGTATTTCCTCATCGTGCAGGAGCGCGCGCGCGAACGCCGACTGGAAGCGCGCCAGCGCGACCGGCGCCGGGGCGGCGTTCATGCGGCGGCCCTCACGGGACCCAGGAGCGTCGCGTGGGCCCGCTCGCGCTCGGCGAGAAGCTCGCCGAAGCCGGGCAGCTTGTCGTCGCGCTCGACGAGGGTGGGGCGCGGGCCGATGCGCGCGACGAGGCGCTCGTAGAGCGACCAGACCTCGGCGCTCACCGGCGCGTCGTGGGAGTCCACGAGGAGCGCCTCGCCCAGCGCCGGATCGCGCGAGTGCCCCGCGAGGTGGATCTCCATCACCGGCCAGGCCGGGAAGCAATCCAGGTAGCCCTCGGCGGAGAAGCCGAGGTTCGCGGCGGAGACGAAGACGTTGTTCACGTCCAGGAGCAGCCCGCAGCCCGTGCGGCGGACGAGTTCGGCGAGGAATTCCAGCTCGCTCCACTCGTGGCCGTCGATCTCCAGGTAGTGGGAGGGGTTTTCGATCGCGATCCTCCGGCCCAGCGCATCCTGCGCGGCGGAGATGTTCGCGGCGATGCGCGCGAGCGCCTCGGTCGTGCGCGGGAAGGGCAGCAGGTCCGGGTGGTAGGCGCCGCGCCACGCGGACCACGCGAGGTGCTCGGAGACGAGCGCGGGCTCGATGCGGTCGGCAAGCGCGCGAAGTTTCGCGAGGTGCGCGGGATCGGGCGCGGCATCCGCCGCGAGCGAGAGCGCCACGCCGTGCAGGCTGACCGGGTGGCGTTCGCGGATCGCGGCGAGCCAGGCGAGGCGCGGCCCGCCGTCCACGAGGTAGTTCTCCGGGTGCACCTCGAACCACAGCCCCGCCGCCGGGCAGGCGAGCGCCTCCCCGTAGTGGGAGGGCTTGAGTCCCAGCCCGGCGGTGAGATTCGGGTCCATGGCGTCGGGGCGCGTCCGGGTGCTAGGCCTTGAGGGGCGTGAGGGAACCGGTGCCCTTGGGCGTCTTGATGCTGGTGCAGGTGCCCTTCGCGACGTTCTTCCAGGCGTTGCCCTGGTAGTCCTTCTTCGAGGTGCCCGCGCAGCTCGTGCCGGGGCCCGCGGCGCAGTCGTTCTGGCCGGCCTTGGAGACGCCGTAGCACTTCTCCACGGCTTGCGGCTTCTTGTCCATGTCGGCGGCGAGGGCGGCGCCGGCCACGAGGGCGGCGAGGGCGGCCGCGGTGGCGGCGAGGTTGCGTGTGTTCATGCGTATGCTCCTGTGTGGTTTGGGGGTGCCGGCCGCCGCGCACTTTCGGGCGTCGCGGCGATCGGTCTGGCGGGTAATTCGCGGCCGGTTGGCGCGCGGTTACGAGGTCGGGCAGAATCCTCCACGACACGAAAAAGTGCCCGTGGCCCGTAACCGGAGCGGCCTCCACTTCGAATAGGGAGCAGGGAGCGCGTGAGCGCACAGGAAGACCAACTGAAGGACCTCCTGGTCCGCGGGCTCTCCGGCGACGGCGCGGCCTACCACGCGTTCCTGAAGGCCCTGAGCGCGTTCCTGCGCGCCTTCCTCAGGCCGAGGCTCGCCCGGGTGCCCGACGAAGTGGAGGATCTCGTGCAGGAGACGCTGTTGGCGATCCACAACCAGCGCCACACCTACGACGCGGCGCAGCCGCTCACGGCGTGGGCGCACGCCATCGCGCGCTACAAGATGATCGACTTCCTGCGCCGCCGCGCCGGCCGCGAGGCCCTCGACGATCCCCTCGAGGACGTCGAGGAGTTTCTCGGCGCCGAGGAGACCGAGGCCCACGAGGCGCGGCGCGACATCGCGACGCTGCTCGCGAAGCTCCCGGACCGCTACCGCCTGCCCATCCTGCACATGAAGCTCGAGGGGCTCTCGGTGGCGGAGACGGCGAAGGCCACGGGGATGTCGGAATCGGCCGTGAAAGTGGGCGTGCACCGGGGGCTCAAGGCCCTCGCGGCACTTGTCAGGAACTAGGCGAATGCGTACCGACCAGTTGATCGAGATGCTCGCGCGGGAACCGGAACCGGTCCCGCCGGGCGCCGTGCGCCGCCGCCACGCCGCCGCCCTGGGCTGGGGGCTCGCGGGATCCGCGGTCCTCATGGCCCTCTTCCTCGGCGTGCGCGACGACCTCGCCGAGGCCTCGCGGCTGCCCATGTTCTGGGTGAAGCTCGCGCTGCCGCTGCTCCTCCTCGCGCTCGCCGTGGCCGGCGCCGCGCGGCTCTCGCGCCCGGGCGTCGCGCTCGGCCGCGTCGCCGCGGGCATGCCGCTGCCGGTGCTCGGCATCTGGGCGCTCGCGGGCGTGGCGCTCGTCGCCGCCGCGCCCGGCGAGCGCGTGGCGATGCTCATGGGCGAGACCTGGCGAAGCTGCCCCTTCAACATCGCCATGCTCTCCGCGCCCTTCCTCGCCGGGGCGTTCTGGGCGATGCGCGGTCTCGCGCCGACGCGCCTCGCGCTCGCCGGCGCCTTCGCAGGGCTGATGGCGGGCGCCGCGGGCGCGCTCGTCTACTGCCTGCACTGCCCGGAGATGTCGCCCGCCTTCATCGGCACCTGGTACCTGCTGGGGATCGCGATCCCCGCCGTGGCCGGCTACCTCCTCGGCCCGCGGCTGCTGCGCTGGTAGCGCCGCCCGGCGCCCGTTGACCCCGCGGGGGGCGCGCCGTATGCTCCCCGAGGTTGTCTAGACAGGAGCGCCCATGCCCGAAATCGTCCTCGTCCCGGGCCGGCTCGGCCTCCCGGAGCTGCGCGCCATCGCCCGCGGCGGCACGAGCCTCGCGCTGGACCGCGCCGCCGTCCCCGCCATCTCCCTGGGCGCGGAGGCCGTGAAGGCGATCGTCGCCAGGGGCGAGCCCGCCTACGGCATCAACACCGGCTTCGGGCGCCTCGCGACCGAGCACATCGCCGAGGACCGCATCGACCTCCTGCAGCGAAACCTCGTGCTCTCCCACGCCGTGGGCGTGGGCCGGCCGATGCCGCCGGGCGTGGTGCGCCTGATGATCGCGACCAAGCTCTCCAGCCTCGGGCGCGGGCACTCGGGCGTGCGCCTCGAGGTCGTGCAGGCGCTCCTCGCGCTCTTCAACGCCGATGTCCTGCCGGTGATCCCGGAGAAGGGCTCCGTGGGCGCCTCCGGGGACCTCGCCCCGCTCGCGCACCTGAGCGCGGTGCTGCTGGGCATCGGGGAGGCGTTCGTGAAGGGCGAGCGCCGGCCGGCCGCCGAGGCGCTGGAGGCCGCGGGCCTCGCGCCCATGGCCCTCAAGGCGAAGGAGGGACTCGCGCTGCTCAACGGCACGCAGGCCTCCACGGCGCTGGCACTCGCGCACCTCTTCGCCATCGAGGACCTCTTCGAGACCGCGCTCGTCTCCGGCGCCCTCGCCGTGGACGCGGCCGCCGGCTCCGTGAAGCCCTTCGACGCGCGCATCCACGAGCTTCGCGGCCAGCCGGGGCAGGTGGACGCGGCCGCCGCCTACCGGATGCTCCTCGAGGGCTCCGACATCAACCTCTCGCACCGCGACTGCGGCAAGGTGCAGGACCCCTATTCGCTTCGCTGCCAGCCGCAGGTGATGGGCGCCTGCCTCGACCAGATCCGCCACGCCGGCGGGGTGCTCCTGCGCGAGGCGAATGCGGTTTCCGACAACCCGCTGGTCTTTCCCGACACGCTCGAGGTGCTCTCGGGAGGCAATTTCCACGGCGAGCCCGTCGCCTTCGCCGCCGACAACCTCGCCCTTGCGGTCGCCGAGATCGGCGCGCTCGCCGAGCGGCGCATCGCGCTCCTCATCGACGCGACGCTCTCGGGCCTGCCGCCCTTCCTCGTGCGCGACGGGGGCATCAACTCCGGCTTCATGATCGCGCACGTCACGGCCGCGGCGCTCGCCTCCGAGAACAAGTCGCTCGCGCACCCGGCGAGCGTGGACTCGCTTCCCACCTCCGCCAACCAGGAGGACCACGTCTCCATGTCCGCCTTCGCCGCGCGCCGCCTCGGCGACATGGCGGGGAACACCGCGGCCATCCTCGCGATCGAGCTCCTCGCCGCCGCGCAGGGCGTGGACCTGCGCGCGCCGCACCGCACCAGCCCCGCGCTCCAGCGCGTGCTGGGAGAGGTCCGCGGCAAGGTCCCGCACTACGACCTCGACCGCCACTTCGCGCCCGACATCGCCACCATCACCGCCGACGTGGAGGCGGGCGTCTTCGCCGCCCACTCGCCGCTGCGCTTCGCCTCGCAGGCGGTGGCCGTCCCCCCGGCGCGATGAGCGCTCCCGCCTGGCGCCGCATCCACGACCACGTCCTCGCGAGGATCCGTGCGGGGCGCTGGGTCGAGGGCGACCGGGTGCCCTCGGAGGCGGAACTGTGCGAGCGCTTCGGCGTGGCGAGAATGACCGTCGGGCGGGCGATCCGCGAGCTCGCCGCGGCGCAGGTCGTGCGGCGGGTGAAGGGGGCGGGCACCTTCGTCGCGCCCCCGCGCCACCACTCGACCGTGGTCGAGATCCGCAACATCGCCGACGAGATCGCGGCCGAGGGCGGGCGACACGAGGCCGAGGTGCTGGCGCTCGAGCGCACGGTGGCGGACGCAGCGCTCGCGGAACTCATGGGCGTGCGGCGCGGAACGCGTCTCTTCCACTCGCGGCTGCTGCACCGCGACGGGGGCGAACCCCGCCAGCTCGAGGAGCGCTGGGTGAACCCGGCCATCGCGCCCGATTACCTCGAGCAGGACTTCACCCGCAGCACGCCCAACGCCTACCTCATGCGCGCCGCTCCCCTCGGGGAGGTCGAGTACGCGATCGAGGCGCGCCAGCCCGACGCGCAGACGCGGCGGCGCCTCGCCATGGCGCGGGGCGAGCCCTGCCTCCTGATCCGCCGGCGCACCTGGTCCGGCGGGCGCGTGGCCTCCGCCGCGCGGCTCTGGCATCCCGGCAACCGGCACCGGATCACGGGGAGGTT
>CALEJW010000207.1 GCA_937898635.1 uncultured Pseudomonadota bacterium
GAGCACCGCCTCCTCCACCAGCTCGGTCAGCTCCTCGATGATGAAGCTGCCCTGGCTGGGGTTCTCGTTCTTCGCCAGTCCCCACTCCCGGTTGATCACGAGCTGGATCGCCATGGCGCGGCGCACGCTCTCGTCCGTGGGCGTGGTGATCGCCTCGTCGTAGGCGTTGGTGTGGAGGCTGTTGGCGTTGTCGTAGGTGGCGATCAAGGCCTGGAGCGTGGTGCGGATGTCGTTGAAGGCGATCTCCTGGGCGTGCAGGCTCCGCCCGCTCGTCTGGCAGTGGTACTTGAGCTTCTGGCTCCTCTCGTTGGCGCCGTAGCGCTCGCGCATGGCCACCGCCCAGATCCGCCGCGCCACGCGGCCCAGCACCGTGTACTCCGGGTCCATGCCGTTGGAGAAGAAGAAGGAGAGGTTCGGCGCGAAGTCGTCGATGTGCATCCCGCGCGCGAGGTAGGCCTCCACGTAGGTGAAGCCGTTGGCGAGCGTGAAGGCGAGCTGGCTCAAGGGATTCGCCCCGGCCTCCGCGATGTGGTAGCCGGAGATGGAGACGGAATAGAAGTTCCGCACCCCGTGGTGCACGAACCACTCCTGGATGTCGCCCATCACCTTCAGCGAAAACTCGGTGGAGAAGATGCAGGTGTTCTGCCCCTGGTCCTCCTTGAGGATGTCCGCCTGCACGGTGCCGCGCACGTTCTCCAGCACCCACTCGCGGACCTTCTGCGCTTCGTCTTCCGTGGGCTCGCGGCCGTTCTCCTCGCGGAACTTGTCGAGGTTCTGGTCGATCGCCGTGTTCATGAACATGGCGAGGATCGTGGGCGCCGGGCCGTTGATCGTCATCGACACGCTCGTGTTCGGCGCCGTGAGGTCGAAGCCCGAGTAGAGGACCTTCAGGTCGTCGAGGGTGGCGATCGAGACGCCGCTGTTGCCGACCTTGCCGTAGATGTCGGGGCGGAGATCCGGGTCGTGGCCGTAGAGCGTGACGGAATCGAACGCGGTGGAAAGGCGCTTCGCCGGCATGCCCTCGGAGAGCAGCTTGAAGCGCCGGTTGGTGCGGAAGGCGTCGCCCTCGCCCGCGAACATGCGCGTGGGGTCCTCGTTCTCGCGCTTGAAGGCGAAGACCCCGGCGGTGAAGGGGAAGGAGCCGGGGACGTTCTCCAGCAGCAGCCAGCGGAGCTGCTCGCCGTGGTCCTCGAACTTCGGCAGCGACACCTTGCGGATCTTGCTGCCGGAGAGCGAGGTGTGCGTGAGGGCCGTCCGCACTTCCTTGCCGCGGATCTTCACCACGTACTCGTCGCCGCCGTAGGCCTCGCGCATCTTCGGCCACATCTCCAGGAGCTTCCGGGAGCGCGGCTCGAGCTTCGCGTCGCGCTCGGCCACGAGGATCTCGACCACCTCGGCGGCCTTCGTCTTGAAGTCGCCCTGCTCCGGGTAGTCCCGCTCCGCGAGCATCCGCCGGGTCTCCGCGAGCTGCTGGCGCTCCCGGGCAATCCTCGCCTGCTCCACGGCGCGCTTCTTGTAGCCGCGCACGCCTTCGGAGATCTCCGCGAGGTAGCGGCTTCGCTGCGGCGGGATGATGGGCGTCTGCTGGGTGCTGTGGCGGGTGGAGACCGCGGGCAGGCGCGAGGCCTTCGCGGCGAGCCCCATCTCCTTGAGCTTCGCGAGCACCGCCTGGTAGAGCGCGGTCACGCCGTCGTCGTTGAAGCGCGCGGCCATGGTGCCGAAGACGGGCATCTCGTCGGGCGACTGGCCGAAGGCCTGGCGGTTCCGCTGCACCTGCTTGGAGACATCCCGCAGCGCGTCGGCCGCACCCTTGCGGTCGAACTTGTTGATGGCCACGAAGTCCGCGAAGTCGAGCATGTCGATCTTCTCGAGCTGGCTCGCGGCGCCGTATTCGGGCGTCATCACGTAGAGGCTCGCGTCCACCAGCTGCACGATCGCCGTGTCGCCCTGGCCGATGCCCGAGGTCTCGACGATCACGAGGTCGAAGCCCGCGCACTTGCAGGCCGCGAGCACGTCGGGCAGGGCCTTGCTGAGCTCGTTGCCCGCCTCCCGCGTGGCGAGCGAGCGCATGAAGACGCGCGGGCCCTTGGACCACGGGTTGATCGCGTTCATGCGGATGCGGTCGCCCAGGAGCGCGCCGCCGCTCTTCTTGCGCGAGGGGTCGATGGAGATGACCGCAATCGAAAGCGCGTCGTCCTGGTCGAGGCGGATGCGGCGCACCAGCTCGTCGGTGAGGCTCGATTTCCCCGCGCCGCCCGTGCCGGTGATGCCGAGCGTGGGCACCTTCGCGGTCGCGGCCGCGGCGAGGAGCTTCTTGTGCAGGCCCGCGTCCGCCGTGCCCAGCTCCAGCGCGGTGATGAGGCGGGAGAGCGCGCGCCAGCGCTTGGTGGGGTCCGGGTCGGCGAGCGCGTCGAGCGAGGCGGGCGCCTTCTTCGAGAGGTCGATGTCGGTGTCCGCGAGGATGGAGCCGATCATGCCCTGCAGCCCCAGCTTCTGGCCGTCCTCGGGGGAGAAGAGGCGCGCGACGCCGTAGCCGTGCAGTTCCTTCACCTCCGCCGGCACGATCACGCCGCCGCCGCCGCCGAAGACGCGGATGTCCTCGCCGCCGCGCTCGCGCAGGAGGTCGAGCATGTACTTGAAGAACTCCACGTGCCCGCCCTGGTAGCTGGAGACCGCGATGCCCTGCGCGTCTTCCTGGAGCGCGGCGGTCACGATTTCCTCCACGGAGCGGTTGTGGCCGAGGTGGATCACCTCCGCGCCCATGGACTGGAGGATGCGCCGCATGATGTTGATGCTCGCGTCGTGGCCGTCGAAGAGCGAGGCCGCGGAGACGATCCGCACCTTGTGGGCCGGCTTGTAGGACGCGAGCCGCTTGCGCTCGGATAGGTCGGTCATGGTGTCGCCTCGCAGGGCATTCGTGGCCCCATGATAGGCCAGCCCCGCGGCGCCGCTCCATGCTCGGCGCCGTCGCGGATCGTGTAAAATCCGCCAAATTCGCGGCGGGCTCGCGTCCCGCCGCCCGCACCGGAGGATCGCCATGGCAGGAAAACGCGCCGGCCGGCGTCGCGGCCGCGCCGGCAGCGCCCCGGATCGTGCAACTGTCGCCGCGGGCTTCGTCACCGGGCTGCTCTCCGGCGTGCGCGAGCGCGGTGGCGACCGCAGGGCCCTCCTCGCCCGCGCCGGCATCGACGCGCGGGTGCTCTCCGACGCCTCCGTCCGCGTTCCCCTGCCCGCCTACGCCGCGCTCTACGACCTCGTGATCCAGGCGCTCGACGACGAGGGCTTCGCGCTCTTCGCCTCCCCGCTGCGCCCCGGGAGCTTCGAGTTCATGTGCCGCAGCGCCGTGGGCGCGCCCTTCCTGGACGAGGCGCTCGCGCGGGCGGCGCGCTTCCTGGGCCTCGTGCTGCCGGAGCTTCGCGTGGCCATCCGCCGCGAGGGCGATTTCGCCCAGCTCGCCATCGCCGAGGTCCGGCCCCTGCGCAAGAACCCGGCGGACCCCTGCCGCGTGTTCGCCTTCGAGTGGCTGCTGCGATTGCTGCACGCGCTGGCCTGCTGGCTCGCCGGGCGCAGCCTCGCCCTCGAATCCGTGCGCTTCCCCTACCCGCGGCCCGCCCACGCCGCCGACTACGGCCTCGTCTACACCGAGCACTCGAGCTTCGGAGGGACGGAACTCGTGGCGAGCTTCGACCGCGCCTTCCTGGAGCTTCCCGTGCGCCGCGACGACGCGGCGCTCGCGGCCTTCCTCGAGGGCGGGCCGGGGCGGATCACCATGCTCTACCGGCGCGACCGGGAACTCGCCACGGCGCTGCGGGCTCTACTGGCCGCGGCCCTCCCCCGCGCCCTGGGGCTGGAGGAGGCCGCCCGGGAGCTGAACCTCTCCGCGCGCACCCTGCACCGGCGCCTGCAGGACGAGGGCGCCAATTTCCGCGCGATCAAGGACGGGCTGCGGCGCGACCTCGCCCTCGCCCGTCTCGCGAAGCCCGGCGAGAGCGTGGCGAGGATCGCGGCCGACCTGGGCTATTCCGAGCCCAGCGCCTTCTTCCGCGCCTTCCAGGGCTGGACGGGGCAGGCGCCGAGCGCCTGGCGCCGAGAGCCCTCGCGCAGGCGGTAGGGCCGGTTTCCCAACGTACAATAGCGGGCATCAAACGGAGGCCATCATGTTCGACGCGATTTCGATTCCCTTCGGGGCCAAGATGCTGTTCAACACCGTGAAGCTGAAGCCCGGCGTGAAGATGGACGACGTGGAGCTGGCGCTCGGCGAGATGTGCAACACGGTGAAGGAGACCTACGGCGGCGACAAGGGCGGCTTCATCGCCGGCCAGGTCTTCAAGTTCTCCGGCTTCGCTTCCGAGGAAGGCTCCCTCAGCGCGCCCAAGGCGACCGACGAGCACATCGTGATCGTCACCTACTGGAATTCCTTCGAGGAGCACGAGAAGTCCCACGCCGACACGGTCTTCAAGGCCAAGTTCGAGGCGCTCGCGAAGATGTGCACGGACACGAAGGAGCTGGGCTACGACCTGCTCTGGCAGGGCGTCCCGGAAGCGCACTAGCGGCCCGATGTTCCACAAGGTCCTCATCGCCAACCGGGGCGAGATCGCCTGCCGGGTGATCCGGACCTGCCGCGCGCTCGCGGTGCGCACCGTCGCCGTGCACTCCACGGCCGACGCGCACGCCCTGCACGTGGAGATGGCAGACGAGGCCTACGCGATAGGCGAGCCGCCCCCGGCCGAGTCCTACCTGCGGGGCGAACGCATCCTCGAGGTGGCGCGGGCCTGCGGCGCCGAGGCGATCCACCCCGGCTACGGCTTCCTCTCGGAGAACGCGGAATTCGCGCGCGCGGTGGAAGCCGCGGGCCTCGCCTTCATCGGCCCCACGCCGGAAGCCATCGAGAAGATGGGCCTCAAGGACCGCGCCAAGGCGATCCTCGAGAAGGCCGGCGTGCCCGTGGTGCCCGGCTACCACGGCAAGGGCCAGGACGACGCGCTGCTTCGCGCCGAAGCCGGCAAGATCGGCTATCCCCTGCTGGTGAAGGCGGTCGCGGGCGGCGGCGGGCGCGGCATGCGGCTCGTGGAGAGCGCGGCCGCGTTCGACGCGGCGCTTGCCGCGGCTCGGCGCGAGGCCAAGGGCGCCTTCGGCGACGACCGCGTGCTCCTCGAGCGCTTCGTCCAGGGCCCGCACCACGTGGAGTTCCAGGTCTTCGGCGACACGCACGGCAACTTCGTGCACCTCTTCGAGCGCGAGTGCTCGATCCAGCGCCGCCACCAGAAGGTGCTCGAGGAATCTCCCTCGCCCTTCCTCGACGATGAGCTTCGCCGCCGCATGGGCAAGGCTGCGGTCGCGGCGGCCAAGGCCATCGGCTACCGCGGCGCGGGCACGGTGGAATTCATCGTCGGCGCCGACCGCGAGTTCTTCTTCATGGAGATGAACACGAGGCTCCAGGTCGAGCACCCGGTGACCGAGATGATCACCGGCGAGGACCTCGTCGAGTGGCAGCTTCGCGTGGCCTCGGGCGAGCCCCTGCCGCTGCGCCAGGACGAGATCCTCACCGGCGGGCACGCGATCGAGGTGCGCATCTGCGCCGAGAGCCCCGCCAACGGCTTCCTCCCGGAGACGGGCCGCGTCGCCGTGCTGCGCTCGCCCCCCGAGGCCCCGGACCTGCGCCTGGACACGGGCATCCGCGAGGGCGACGCGGTGAGCGTCTTCTACGACTCCATGATCGGCAAGCTCGTCGCCTGGGGCGACGGCCGCGAGGAAGCGGCGCGGCGCCTGCACGAGGCGCTCGCCCGCACCGAGATCCTGGGCGTTCGCACCAACCTCGCCTTCCTCGAAAGGCTCGTGGCGCACCCGGCCTTTCTCGCGGGGGAGACCGACACCGGCTTCATCGAGCGCCACCGCGCGGACCTCCTGCCGCCCCCGGGGGACGTGCCCCTGGAAGCGCTGGTGGCCGCGGCCGCGCGCGTGCACCTGGACGAGCGCCGCGCCGCGGCCGGGGGCTCGCCCTGGGACGACGCCGGCGGCTGGCGGCTGAACCTGCCGGCCACGCGCGCGATCGAGTTCCGGCGCGAGGACGGCACCTCGGTGACCGTGCACGCGGCCATGGGCGCGGACCACGCGCAGGTCGAGGTGGCGGGCAAAAGCCACCGCGTAACCCTGGGGCCGGGCGACGGCGAGCGCCTGCAGCTCGCCCTGGACGACGAGACCTATTTCGCGCGCGTGGCGCGCCACGGCGAGCTCCTGTCGGTCTCCACGCCCGCGGGCCGGCACGAGCTCACGCTGGTCGATCCCTTCCACTACGAGCCGGCGGATCTCCTGCCGGACGCGCGCCTCACGGCCCTCATGCCGGGGCGCGTGGTGAAGCTCCTCGCCCGCGACGGCGACACGGTCGCCAAGGGCCAGTCCCTCATGATCCTGGAAGCCATGAAGATGGAGCACACGATCGTGAGCCCGCGCGACGGCATCGTGGCCCGCATGGCCTACGCCGAAGGGGAACTCGTCCCCGCCGATGCCCTCCTCGTGGCCTTCCGCGAGGACTTATAATTCGAGGGTCCGGGGCATCCCCCCGAAAACGCCCATCCGCCCGCCCTGCCGCGGGCGAATCCTGAGGAGAAAACCATGGCCGCCAACCTCCAGGCCGTCGCGCAGTCCATCCCCACCGTGAAGCTCCTGATCGACGGCCGTTTCGTCGAGTCGAAGACCACCGAGTGGAAGGACGTGGTGAACCCCGCCACGCAGCAGGTCGTCGCCCGCGTGCCCTTCGCGACCCCCGAGGAGATCGAGGCCGCCGTGGCTTCCTCCGCCGCGGCCTACGCGAGCTGGCGCAACGCCAGCGTGGGCACGCGCCTGCGGGTGATGCTGAAGCTCCAGGAGCTCGTCCGCCGCGACCTGAAGAAGCTCGCCGCCTGCCTCACCACGGAACAGGGCAAGACCCTGGCCGACGCCGAGGGCGACGTCTTCCGCGGCCTGGAGGTGGTCGAGCACGCCTGCTCCGTGGGCTCGATCCAGATGGGCGAGCACCTCGAGCAGGTGGCCGGCGGCGTGGACGTGTACGCGATCCGCCAGCCCATCGGCGTGTGCGCGGGCATCACGCCCTTCAACTTCCCGGCCATGATCCCGCTGTGGATGTTCCCCATGGCGATCGTCTGCGGCAACACCTTCGTCTTGAAGCCCTCGGAGCAGGACCCGATGACTTCCATGCTGCTGGGGGAGATCGCGCTCGAGGCGGGCGTCCCCCCGGGCGTGCTCAACATCGTGCACGGCGGCAAGGGCGCGGTGGACGCGCTCTGCACGCACCCCGAGATCCGCGCCGTGTCCTTCGTGGGCTCCACCCACGTCGGCACCCACGTCTACAACCTCGCCTCGACCCACGGCAAGCGCGCCCAATGCATGATGGGCGCGAAGAACCACGCCGCGGTGCTGCCGGATGCGTCGAAGGACCAGTCCCTCAACGCGCTCGTCGGCGCGGGCTTCGGCGCCGCGGGCCAGCGCTGCATGGCCATCAGCGTCGCCGTGCTGGTGGGCAAGGCGAACGAGTGGATTCCCGACATCGTCGCCAAGGCGAAGTCCCTCAAGGTGAGCGCGGGGACCGAGCCCGGCGCGGACCTGGGCCCGCTCATCTCGAAGACCGCGCTCGCCCGCGTGACGGGCCTCGTGGAGCAGGGCGTGAAGGAAGGCGCGAAGCTGGAGCTCGACGGGCGCGGCCTCAAGGTGCCCGGCTACCCCGACGGCAACTTCATCGGCCCCACGATCTTCTCCGGCGTGAAGCCGTCGATGAAGATCTACACCGAGGAGATCTTCGGCCCGGTGCTGTGCCTGGTGTCGGTGGATACCCTGGACGAGGCGATCCGCTTCATCAACGCGAACCCCTTCGGCAACGGCACCGGCATCTTCACCCAGTCGGGCGCCGCGGCGAGGAAGTTCCAGAACGAGATCGACGTGGGCCAGGTGGGCATCAACGTGCCCATCCCCGTGCCCGTGCCCTACTTCAGCTTCACCGGCTCGCGCGGCTCGAAGCTCGGCGACCTCGGCCCCTACGGCAAGCAGGCGGCGCACTTCTACACGCAGGTGAAGACGGTGACGGCGCGCTGGTTCGACGACGCGGTGAGCGCCGGCGCCGTGAACACCACCATCAGCCTGAAGTAGCGGCGATGAAGATCGGGTTCGTCGGCCTGGGCAACATGGGGCTGCCCATGTGCCGCAACCTCCTCGCGGCCGGCCACGCCGTGAAGGCCCATGACCTCGTCCCGGCGCTGGCCGAGAAGGCCGTGAAGCTGGGCGCGACCCGCGCGGGCTCCGTGGCCGAGTGCGTCGCCGGCGTCGAGGCGTTCGTGACCATGCTTCCCTCCTCGCCCCACGTGCGCCACGTCTACGGCGGCGAGGCGGGCGCCATCGCCCACGCGAAGAGCGGCACGCTCCTCATCGACTGCTCCACGGTGGACCCCCTCACCGCCCGCGAGGTCGCCTTCGACGCGATGGCCAAGGGACTCGCCATGGTGGACGCGCCGGTCTCGGGCGGCACCGCCGGCGCGGAAGCGGCGACGCTCACCTTCATGGTGGGCGGCGGGGCGAAGGAGTTCGAGCTGGCCCGCCCGCTCCTCTCGGCCATGGGCCGCAACATCGTCCACTGCGGCGCGAGCGGCAACGGCCAGGTGGCCAAGATCTGCAACAACCTGATGCTCGCCATCGAGATGATCGCCACCGCCGAGGGCATGACGCTCGCCGCGGCCCTGGGGATGGACCCGAAGGTGTTCGCGGGCATCGTGAACACCTCGAGCGGGCGCTGCTGGAGCTCGGAGACCTACAACCCCTACCCCGGCGTCCTCGAGGGCGCGCCCGCCTCCCGCGGCTACACGGGCGGCTTCGGCGCGGACCTGATGTTGAAGGACCTCGGCCTCGTCACCGATGCGGCGAAGTTCGCCAAGGTGCCCGTGATCCTCGGCGCGATCGCCCAGCAGCTCTACCAGAAGCACTCCGCCGACGGTCACGGCGGCAAGGACTTCTCGAGCGTCATCCTCCAGTACCTCAAGACCCCGGCCCACTAGCCCCTCTCCCATGCTCAAGCACACGATCGACGGCCACACCGCCCTCATCACCCTCGACAACCCCCCGGCCAACACCTGGACGCCGGAGGACCTGCGCGCGCTAGAGCGGCTGGTACGCGAGCTCGATGCCGACCGCTCGGTGTACGCCGCGGTGATCACCGGCGCCGGCGAGAAGTTCTTCTCGGCCGGGGCGGACCTCAAGAAG
>CALEJW010000208.1 GCA_937898635.1 uncultured Pseudomonadota bacterium
TGGCAACCCCGACGAACCCCATCATGGCACCAGCAGCGGACGAAGCTTCCGCCTCCCGGGCCTCGCCCAGCATCGAGGAACTCCAGCTTCGCGGCATTTCGCGCACCGTCGCGGAGATCCACTGGCTGCTCCTCATCCTCGTCCTCGTCTTCCTCATCTTCGGCGACTACGAGCGCGAGGTGGAACCCGCCATCTCCGCGGGATGCTTCTTCTACGCCGCGTTCGTGATGAGCTTCCGCTACGCCTTCTTCTTCACGCGGGAGTCGCGCGCCAAGCTCGCCACCGAGACCTGGGCGATGATCGTCTTCATCACCTGGACCCTCGCCTTCGCGGGGGGGCTCAAGAGCCCGCTCCTCAGCACCTACCTGCTGCCGATCATCACTTCCGCCCTCACGCTGGGCAAGGTGACCACCCTCCTCGAGGTCGCGGCCGTGGCGGCCTGCCATGCGTGGCTGGGGGAGAGCGTGGCGCAGGGCACCTTCCTCACCCTGTCCTTCGCCGGCGCCGCGGCGGCGCAGCTCGCGCCCGTGGTGCTGGTCGCCTACATCGTCACGCTCTTCTCCACGGACATCCAGTTCGGGCTGAACCGGGCGCGGCTCCTGTCGGAAATGGACGACCTCACGGGGGTCCTCAATACCCGCGGCTTCGCGATCGCCGCGACCCGCCTCTTCGGCCAGGCGGTGCGCTACGGGCGGCCGGCCACGGTCCTCATGATCGACTCCGACAACCTCAAGGCCATCAACGACGCCCACGGCCACGACGCGGGCAACCGCCTGCTCTGCCAGGTGGCCCGCGTGACGCGCACCGAGCTTCGCGGCACCGACGTGCTGGCGCGCTACGGCGGCGACGAGTTCATCGTGCTGCTCCCCGAGACGCCGCCCAAGGGCGCGCGGATCGTCGCCGAGCGCATCCGCGAGATGATGGCGGGGCTGCCGCTGGAGGCCGACGGCCGCAGGATCGCCTGCACGGTGAGCATCGGCATGGCCTCCTTCCCGCAGGACGGCGAGACGCTCGACGCCGTCGTGACGCGCGCCGACCGGGCGATGTACCACGCGAAAGGCAGCGGCCGGAACCGGGTCGTGGACTTCAACGAGGTCCGCCTCGCGTCCACGGCGCCCGCCTGAGGGTCGCGGGACCCGCGCTCAGCGAAGCCCGCGCGCGGCGAGGGAGTCCATCAGCGCGCGGATGCCGAAGGTCCACGGCGCGATGCGGTCGCTTCGGCCGACGCGGTTCACGAGAGCCCCGAGGCGGCCGTTCGAGATCGTGACGCGGTCGCCCGGATGGTGCGTGAAGCCCGCGCCCGGCGCGTCGCGGTCCATCACCGGCGCGAACATCGTCCCGCAGAAGAGCATGAGCCCGTCCGGGTGCTGGTGGTTTTCTCCCATCGCCTGGGTGACGAGTTCCAGCGGGTCGCGGCTGATGCGCGCCATGGAGCTCTCGCCCTCCAGGACGAAGCCGTCGTCGCCCCGCACCTCGAGCCGCACCACGGCCTCGCGAAGCTCCCCGAGCCCGTAGCCCGCGTCGAAGAGGCGGATGAAGGGGCCGATCGCGCAGGAGCCGTTGTTGTCCTTGCTCCGGCCCAGGAGGAGCGCGCTGCGTCCCTCGAAGTCGCGCAGGTTCACGTCGTTGCCGAGGGTGGCGCCGCGGATGCGCCCGGCGCTGTCCACCGCGAGCACCACCTCCGGCTCCGGGTTGTTCCAGGTGGAAGCCGGATGCAGCCCGATGTCCGCGCCGGTGCCGACCGAGGACATCGGCGCCGCCTTCGTGAAGATCTCCGCGTCGGGCCCGATGCCCACCTCGAGGTACTGCGACCACAGGCCCTTGGCGACGAGGAGCTCCTTGAGGCGCATGGCCTCGGCCGAGCCGGGCTTCATCCGCGCGAGATCCCCGCCCACGGCTTCGATCACCTGGCGGCGGATGCCCTCGGCGAGCGCGGGATCTCCCCTCGCCTGCTCCTCGATCACGCGCTCGAGGAGGCTCGCGGCGAAGGTGACGCCCGCCGCCTTCACCGGCTGCAGGTCGCAGGGGGCGAGGAGGTGGAGCATGCCGGGGGTGTGCGGGTTCGCGAGCGCCTCCGCGAGGCTCCCCACGGGACGCGGCGGCGCCGCGCGCACGGCGGCCGCGGGATCGGGGAGGTCGAGGAGCGCGCTCACGGTGGACGCCACCGCGGAGAGATCGAGGAGCGAGCCGTTTCGCACCGCGACCACCGCGGGGCCGCCGCGCGTTCCCGGCAGCCACGCCCGGCCGACGAGCGTGGCCGAGGCGGCATCGGCGGGAAGCGTCCCGGCGACGGTGGGGCTGGCATCCATGCGGCAGTTGCCTCCGCGGCGAAGTGGTCCGCACACTACCATCGATGAAGCTCCCCTGCCGGATGCCGGCGACCTTCCCGCGAACGCCCGGACCCGGCGGCGCCCGCCATGACTAGCGGCGAGGCCGGGGGCGACCGCGCGGCGCCGCGGCGCCAGGTCGGCGTCTGGCAGGCGGTCTCCGTCTGCGTGGGCATGGTGATCGGCGCGGGCATCTTCCGCTCGCCGTCCGTCGTCGCCGCCAACGTGGACGGCGACGCCGCGCTCCTCCTCGCCTGGGCCTTCGGCGGCGCCATGTCGCTCGCGGGCGCGCTGTGCTTCGCGGAGATGGCGGCGGCCTTTCCCGACACCGGCGGCGATTACCACTTCCTGCGCCGCGCGTTCGGCGCGCGCGCGGGCTTCCTCTTCGCGTGGTCGCGCTTCGCCGTGATCCACACGGGCTCCATGGCGATGCTCGCCTTCGTGTTCGGGGACTACCTCGCCGCCGTCGCCGACCTCGGGCCCCACGGAAGCTCCGTGCTCGCCGCCCTCGCGATCGCCACCCTCGCCGCGCTCAACCTCGCGGGACTGCGCGCCGGGATCGGCACGCAGGTGGGGCTCATGGTCGTCGTGCTCGCGGGGCTCCTCGCCGTGGGCCTCGGGGGCATCGCGATCGCGCTCCGGGACCTGCCGCAGGCCGCGCCCGGAACCGGCGCGCTGCCGGCCGAAGCCCACCTCGGCACGGCGCTCGTCTTCGTCTTCCTCGCCTACGGCGGCTGGAGCGACGCGGCCACCCTCTCGGCGGAAATGCGCGACGCGCGGCGCGGCATCGCGCGCGCGCTCGTGGCCGGCATGGCGATCGTCACCGCGCTCTATCTCCTCGCGAACTGGGCCTACCTGCGCGGCCTCGGCCTCGCCGGCATCGCGGCGAGCCAGGCGCCGGCGGCGGACCTGATGCTGCGGGCGCTGGGCCCCGCCGGCCGGGCCTTCATCGTCGCCGTGGTCGCGGTGACGGCGATCACCTCGATGAACGCGATCCTCATCGCCGGCGGGCGCACGACCTACGCCGCGGCGCGCGACACCGGGGGCCTCGGCGCGCTGGGCGAGTGGCACCTCGTCCGCGGCACGCCCGCCTGGGCCATCGTCGCCATGAGCGCCGTGGCGCTCGCGCTGGTGGCGCTGGGCACGTGGACCCGCACCGGCTTCGCGACCATGGTCGACTTCCTCTCGCCGGTGTACTGGTCCTTCCTCACGCTGAGCGGGGCCGCGGTGATCGTCCTGCGGCGGCGCTTCCCCGACGCGCCAAGGCCCTTCCGCGTGCCGGGCTATCCGTGGGTGCCCCTCGCGTTCATGGCGACGAGCGCGTACATGACCTGGGCGAGCGTGGCCTACGTTCGCGCGGGGACGGTCGCCGGGATCGCCCTCCTCGCCGCGGGGCTCGTCCTGCTCGCGATCGTGGAGCGGCGCGCGAAGCCTTGAAAGTCCGCCGCCCGGACCCCAACTGCAGCGGATCGAACCGGACGAAGGGGACCTGATGCTGCTCGGCGTCGTCGTGGGCCTGCCCCTGCTGGTGGCGGGCTGGATCGCGCTGCATCCCCGCTTCGTCGCCTGGCGGCGAAAGCGCCTGCGCGCGCGGCCGTTCCCGCCGGCGTGGCGCGCGATCCTCCGCCGCCGCGTGCCGCTCGCGCGAAGGCTCCCCTTTCCGCTTCGCCGCCAGCTCGAGGGCCACATCCAGGTCTTCCTCGCGGAGAAATCCTTCGCCGGCTGCGACGGCCTCGCGCTCACCGACGAGATGCGCGTGACGATCGCCGCGCACGCGTGCCTGCTCCTTCTCGACCGCCCGGACCACTACTACCCGCGCCTCGCGCAGGTGCTCGTCTACCCGGGGCCCTTCGCGGTGTACCGCGAGCGGCGCGACGCGATCGGCCTCGTGCAGGACGAATACCGCGTGCTCTCGGGAGAATCCTGGTCGCACGGGCAGGTGGTCCTCTCCTGGCCCGACGTGCTCGAGGGCGCGGCGAACCCGGACGACGGGAGGAACGTCGCGATCCACGAGTTCGCCCACCAGCTCGACCAGGAGAAGGGGCACGCCAACGGCGCGCCGGACCTCGCCGGCTTCCAGCGCTACCCGCGCTGGTCGCGCGTGTTCGGGCTGGAGTACGAGGCGCTGCAGGCGCGGCTTCGCAACGCCGAGTCGGGCCTCCTCGATCCCTACGCCGCGACGGACCCGGCGGAGTTCTTCGCGGTGTGCTCGGAAGCGTTCTTCGAGATGCCGCAGCGCATGGCGGCGGAGCATCCGGCGCTCTACGCGGAGCTCAGCCGCTACTACCGCGTCGATCCGCTCGCCTGGTAGGCCGGGCGGCCCATGCGGCGCCCACAGGGGTAGCATGGGAATCGCCATGCGCCTTCCCTGGCCCAAGTTCGTGCTCACCGTGCTCTGCCTGGGCGGTTACCCGGGAGAGCGCGTCGTGGCGGCCGAGGAGGCGGGGACCCGGGACGGGCGCTTCGCCGAGTTGCGCCGGGAGATGGTCTCGCGGCAACTGCGCAGCCGCGGCATCGCGGATGCGCGCGTGCTCGAAGCCATGGGCCGCGTGCCGCGCCACGAGTTCGTCCCGCCCGCGCTGCACCCGTCGGCCTACGGCGACTTCCCGCTGCCCATCGGGCACGGCCAGACCATCTCGCAGCCCTACATCGTCGCCTTCATGACGGAAGCGCTGCGGCCCCGGCCGACGGACCGCGTGCTCGAGATCGGCACGGGATCGGGCTACCAGGCGGCGGTGCTCGCCGGGCTCGTGGCCGAGGTCTTCACGATCGAGATCGTCGCGCCGCTGGGCGAGCGCGCCCGCCGCGACCTCGCGAGGCTGGGCTACGGCAACGTCCGCGTGCGCATCGGCGACGGCTACGAGGGCTGGCCCGAGCACGCGCCCTTCGACGCGATCATCGTCACCTGCTCGCCCGAGCACGTGCCCCGGCCCCTGGTGGAGCAGCTGAAGGACGGCGGTCGCATGATCATCCCCGTGGGCGAGGCGGGCATCGGCCAGGAGCTCTATCTCCTGGAAAAGCGCGGCGGCAAGGTCGTGCAGCGCGCGGTGATGCCGGTGCGCTTCGTGCCGATGACCGGGCGCGCGCAGGAGCGCGGGACGCGCTAGGCCCGCCGGGCGCAGGCCTCAGCCGTGCTGGGCCGCGAGCTCGCGCGCGAGCTCCGCAACCTTCGCGCGAAGGGCGAGCGGCTCGCGCACCTCGAAGCGGAACGGCAGGCGCAGGAGCTCGCGGGCGTACCACGCGAGATCGTCCGCCGCGCCGCGCAGCACCACGCCCTCCCCGCTCGCTTCCGGCACGCCCAGGGGGTTGAACACCTCGCGCCGGGCGCGCTCGAGATCCGTGTGCAGGAAGACCTCGACGGGATTCGCCCGCGGCAGGGTCGCGAGCGCGCGGGTGAGGTAGGCGGGCGCGTCGAAGCCCGCCGGGCGCTCGAAGGGATGATCCGTCGCCTCCGCGTGGGCGGTGCGGTCGAGCCGCAGCGTGCGAAGCCCCGCGCGCAGGTGGCAATGGCCCACCACGTACCAGCGGCCCGCGCGGAAGACGAGCCCGTAGACGTCGAAGTCGCGGGAGGTGAGCGCGCCGTCGGCGGCCCGGTACCGGAGCGACGCCGTCCTGCGCGCCTGCGCCGACTCGCTGAGAATCCTGAGAAGGCGCGCGTCGGCGTTCTCCCGCGCGTCCCCCGTCTGCAGCGCCACGCTCTCGCGCAGGGCGGCAATGGTCTTCCTCGGCGCACTCGGCAGCACGCGGTCGAGCTTCGCCTGCACGCTCTCGATGGCGGGCGCCGACTGGGCGAGCCCCAGCCCGCGCGCGGCGATGAGGCCGAGCGAAAGCGCCTGCGCCTCCTCGTCGGTGAACATCATCGGCGGCAGCTTGAAGCCGGGCACGAGCCGGTAGCCGCCGAAGCGCCCCTGCTCCGTGGTGATGGGGATGCCCATCTCCTCCAGCATCGCGATGTAGCGCCGCAGGGTGCGCCGGTCCACTTCCACGCGCCGGGCGAGCTCCGCCCCCCCGATGAAGGCCTGGGACTGGAGGATCTCGAGGACGGCGAGGACCCGCGTGGTGGGATGGGACATAGCGCCACCTTACCCAGGAACTAGGACAGGAATTGCCCTAGATCGCGCGTAGTGTACGCCGCATGAGGAAACCCGCCAGCTTCGCCGCCTTCCTGCTGTTCCTCGCCGTGCTCTCCGCCGGCGGGTGCCAGCAATACGCCGCCGCCGCTCAGCCCACCGTCAGGACGATCTTGCCGATGTGCGCCCCGGACTCCATCAGGGCATGGGCTTTCGCCGCGTCCGCCAGCGGGAAGGTGGCGTGGATGACGGGCTTGATCCGCCCGGATTCGAGGAGCGGCCAGATGCGCGCCTTCAGGTCGCGCGCGACCTCGCCCTTGAAGGCCACGGGCCGCGGCCGGAGCGTTCCCCCGGTGATCGTGATGCGCCGGCGCAGGATCGGGTCGAAGGGCACCTCGCCCTTGGCCCCCCCGAGGAGGGCGAGGATCACGATGCGCCCGTCGTCGGCGACGGCCTCGATGTCGCGCTTCACGTACTCGCCGGCGACCATGTCGAGGATCACGTCCACGCCGCGGCCCTTGGTGAGGGCCTTCACTTCCTTCGCGTAGTCCTGTGTCTTGTAGTTGATGGCCATGTCGGCGCCGAGCGCCTCGCAGGCGCGGCACTTCTCGTCCGTGCCCGCCGTGACGAACACGGTGTGGCCCAGCGCCTTCGCCATCTGGATCGCGGTGACGCCGATGCCGCTCGATCCCCCGTGCACGAGGAGCGTCTCGCCCTCGGCGAGCCGTCCCCTTCCCCACACCATGCTCCAGACGGTGAAGAAGGTCTCGGGGAGCGAAGCAGCTTCGACCATCGTGAGGCCCCTGGGGACCGGCAGGCACTGCTCGGCGGGGACGTTGGCGAATTGCGCGTAGCCGCCGCCCGCGAGGAGCGCGCAGACCTCGTCGCCCACCTTGAACTGCGTGACGCCCTCGCCCAGCGCGACGATCTTCCCCGCCACTTCGAGGCCGGGAATGTCGGAGGCGCCCGGCGGGACCGGGTAGCGGCCGCGGCGCTGCAGGACATCGGGGCGGTTGATGCCGGCGGCCTTCACCTCGA
The DNA here is from genome assembly GCA_937898635.1 of uncultured Pseudomonadota bacterium. GTDB lineage: Bacteria > Pseudomonadota > Gammaproteobacteria > Burkholderiales > Usitatibacteraceae > FEB-7. The sequence continues at coordinate 7,436 of CALEJW010000208.1, forward strand.
CCAGGACTTCGCCGGGGGCGGGAACGGGCGTGGGGCGTTCGGTGGGCTGGAGGACTTCGGGTTCGCCGGGGGTGGTGATCTCGATCGCTTTCATCTTCGTGGGCGCTGTTTCGCAGGCGCCCATTATCCGCCATCAGCCCGGGTCGGCCTGGGGCGATGCTTCGCCACCCTCCCCCGCCGCCCTCCGGCCCGCCCGCGGCAGGAGCATGCCCGCCTCGCGGCGGTAGCGCTCGTAGGCTTCCCCGTGGGCCCGGCGCAGGTCGCGCTCCTCGAGCCAGATGCCGATGAGGATGTAGCCCGTCGTGGCGAGCGCGAACAGCAGGTGGCCCCGGGACATCGCCGGCGTCGCCCAGAACGCGACGAGGAAGCCGAGCATGATCGGGTGGCGCACGAAGCGGTAGAGCGCCACCTTCACGAAGGGCAGCGGCGTGTACGGCTCGTCCTTCAGGCGCAGGTACACCTGGCGCAGGCCGAAGAGGTCGAAGTGGTTGATCATGAAGGTGGACGACAGCACGATGAGCCAGCCCAGGCCGCAGAGCGCGAGGAGCAGCCCGCGGCCCACGGGGTCCTCGACCGTCCAGACCGCCGCCGGCATCGGCCGCCATTGCCAGAAGAGGAGCGCCAGCAGCAGGCTCGAGAAGAGCACGAAGGTGCTGCGCTCGACGGGCTTCGGCACGAAGCGCGTCCACCAGGCCTTGAACGCCGGCCGCGCCATGGTGCTGTGCTGCACGGCGAAGAGCCCGAGCAGGACGAGGTTCACGAGCAGCGCCGGCAGGAGCGCGCCCGCGGGCCCCGAGTCGATCGACTTCGGCACGAGGAAGTTGCCGACGAAGCCGATGGCGTAGAGAAAGCTCGCGAGGAACACCGCATAGGCGGCGGCGCCGTACAGGAAGGCTGCGATTCCCATGGGATTCTCCGGATGCGCGAAGTGCCCCACGATGGCCCATGCCCGGCGCGCCCGCATGGGTCTGCCGTCCCGGGTCCGCGCAAAAGGCGTGGCAGGAGGCGGGACCGTGGTCCCGCGGGCGCGCTAGCCCCGGCCGAAGCCGTGGTCGCGGGCGAGGACGATGGCCTGGGAGCGGTTCTCGACCGCGAGCTTGTCGAAGATGCGGGTGATGTTGTTGCGCACCGTCTTCCCGGAGATGCCCAGGTGCGCGGCGATCTGGGCGTTGTCCAGGCCCCGGGCGATGTGCTCGAGCACCTCGGCCTCCCTCGGCGTGAGTTCCGCGAAGGCGCCCGAGCCCGCCGCCCGCGGCAGGAAGGCGTCGAGCTCCTCGAAGAAGCGGCGGAACTCGGGCTCGTGGGAAAGCAGGATGTGGTTCTCGGTCTCCAGCGTCACCAGCCGCGCCCCCGGGATGAGGCTCGCGAAGAGCCTCCCTTCCTCGAAGGGCACGCGGTGGTCGCCCTTCGCGTGCAGGACGAGCGTGGGGCAGGTCACGCGCGGCGCGCTCGCCGTGACGTCGATCTCGAACATGGCGCCGAGGATGCGCGCCGCGACGCCGGCCGTCGCCGAGGTGCGCTGCAGCTCGCTCATGGAATTGAGCTGCTCGAGCGTGCCGCCGGGAATGAAGCCCATGGAGAAGAGCTGCCGGTACGCGGGATCATTGCGTCCCCAGCCGACCTCCACGAGCTTGCGCAGGGCCTCGAGCTCCGCGAAGTGGTTCGGGGAGATCTCGCGCTTGAGCCGGCCGCGCGCGTAGGCGCCCAGGAGCACGAGGTGCGTGACGCGCTCGGGGTGGCGGACCGCGTACTCCACGGCGATGGCCCCGCCCTGGGAGTGGCCGAAAAGCGCGAAGCGCTCGAGCCCGGCGGCGTCCACCACGGCCTCGAGGTCCCTCACCCAGGCCTCGAGCGAGATGTTCGCCGCGTCGCGGTCGGAGAGACCGCAGCCGCGCTCGTCCATGCGCAGGAGCAGGCGTCCGCGCGAGAGCGCCTCGATCCAGGGCCGCCAGATGGGGCTCTGCCACTCGTAGTCGAGGTGGGTGAGCCAGTGCGGCGAGCGCACGAGCGGTGGGCCCTCGCCCGTCGTCGCGAACGCGAGGCGCGTGCCGTCGAAGCTCTCGCAGAAGCGGACCCGCTGTTTCACGGGACGCGACCGTCCGACTCGCCTGGAATGCGGCCCAACGCCATCCTCGCGGCCTCCCTCTCCCGGGACTGCGCCAATTCTGGCACATCGACCCGCCCGGCCGCGGGAGCGGCCAGGATCGGCGCCGCGGCGAAGGCTAGGCGGCCGCCCCGGTGAGGAAGTGCAGCTGGATGAACACCTGGATGCTCGCGCTCGCCTCGGCGTCGAGGGAAGTGAACTCCGCGCCGAACTGCAGGCGCCCCGCCCGGCGCCTGCGGAACACGGTCCTGGCGTAGACGTCGCGCGCCCGGTGCCCGGCGAGCGGGAGATCGAGGTCGAACCGGATCTCGGAATAGAGCGGCAGCTCGCGATCGACCTCGACCAGCAAGCCGCCGTGCCCGAGGTCGCGGACCGTGCCGGCATGGGTTTCCGGAAGGACGATGCCGTCCACGATCAGGTTGTAGCGAAGCGGCAGCTCGACCGCCACGCGGTGGCTGCGGCGGTTCTCCTGGCGGGGCACCGTCAGGCCGAGCGACGGAATGGCGACGACCTCGCGAAGGCTCACGGCGCGGGACTTGCCCTTCACGCGGATGTCCATCGGCTCGCCCGTCTCGACGAAATCCGCGCACCGGTCGTAGGTGCCCTGGCTCACCAGCACCTGCCCGCGCAGGGTGAGGGCCACGATCCGCGAGGCGACGTTCACCTCGTCGCCGATCACCGTGTATTCCGAGTAGCGCTTCGAGCCGAGGTTGCCGGCCATCACGGTCCCGGTGCTGATCCCGATGCCCAGGAACATCTCCGGCAGGCCGCCGCCCTGGTGCGCGAGGTTGAACCCGCGCATCGCCTGCTGCATCTCGACCGCGCAGGCGATCGCCCGCCGAACGTCGTCGGGACGCCCCTCCGGCGCGCCGAAGAGGACCATGATCGCGTCGCCCATGTACTTGTCCACGGTGCCCTGGTGCCGGAAGGCGATCTCGGTCAGGCCGACGAGGCAGTCGTTGAGTTGCCGGATGAGCGCATCGGCCGGGTGGCTCGCCGCGATCGCGGTAAAGCCGCGCACGTCGGCGATCAGGATGGTGACCTCGCGGCTGTCGAATGCACCGTTGAACACGGGCTCGTGCGCGGCGCCGTTCGAGCGCGTGAGCACGCCCGCGAGCTCCCGCTCGGCCGCGGGGCCCAGGGACCTGCCGGTCTCGCGCGCGACGATCTCCTGGACACGCAGGAGCGTCTCGCCTAGGGGCGTGTTCTTCATGCGCGAAAGCCTTCCGTCGTCACCGGCGACGGACACGCGGCCGGCGTCCTCGCCATCCTGACAAGCTCCCGCGATGCTACCAAACGCAGTCGGCTGCGGCGCACCCCGCGCACTACAGTTGAAATGCCCTGCGGGGCGCCGAACGCCACCTTGCTACGTAGGCAGACACCGGAGTTCGCTGCCCCCTCGGGCCAGCGGCTAGAATGTCCGTCCGACCGACCGAGCCGGCTGATCGTGTCCGCGACCGCAGCGTTCCCCTTCGACAATTCCTTCGCCCGCGACCTCGAGGGCTTCTACGTCCCCTGGCAGCCGACGGCCGCCCCGGCGCCGCGCCTCGTCTTCCTCAACCGCCCGCTCGCCGACGAGCTGGGGCTCGTCCTTGCGCCGCTGGACGACGCGGCCCTCGCCGCGACCTTCGCGGGCAATTCGCTCCCCGAGGGCGCGCAGCCCATCGCGCAGGTGTACGCGGGGCACCAGTTCGGCGGCTATTCACCGAGGCTCGGCGACGGGCGCGCGCTCCTCGTCGGCGAGGTGATCGACCGGCACGGGCGCCGCCGCGACATCGCCTTCAAGGGATCGGGGCGCACGCCCTTCGCGCGCAACGGCGACGGCAAGGCCGCCGTGGGGCCGATGCTGCGCGAGGTGCTCGTCGGCGAGGCCATGCACGCGCTCGGCATCCCGACGACGCGGGCCCTCGCGGTGGCGGCCACGGGCGCGCCGGTGGCCCGCGAGAAGATGCTGCCCGGCGCGGTCCTCACGCGCGTGGCCGCGAGCCACATCCGCGTGGGCACCTTCCAGTACTTCGCGGCGAGCGGCGAGGAAGGCGACGTGCGAAAGCTCGCCGAGTACACGATCGCCCGCCACGATCCGGAGCTCTCCGGCTCCCCGCGGCCCTTCCTCGCGCTCCTCGAGGCGGTCGCGCGGCGCCAGGCGGCCCTCATCGCGCAGTGGATGAACGCGGGCTTCATCCACGGCGTGATGAACACCGACAACATGGCGCTCTCCGGCGAGACGATCGACTACGGGCCCTGCGCGTTCCTGGAGGCCTACGACCCCGCGACGGTGTTCAGCTCCATCGACACCTACGGGCGCTACGCGTACCGCAACCAGCCCGACATCGCGCTCTGGAACCTGACGCGCTTCGCGGAGACGCTGCTGCCCCTGATCGACGACGAGCCGGAGCGGGCCGTGGCGATGGCCACCGGCGTGCTCAACGGCTTCGCGGGCCGCTACCAGGCGCACCTGCTCGACGGGCAGCGCGCGAAGCTGGGGTTGCGAACCGAAGAGGCCGCCGACGCCGCGCTCGCCGAGGAATGGCTCTCGCTCCTCCAGGCCGGGAAGGTGGACTTCACCCTCGGCTGGCGACGGCTTGCCGATGCGGCGGAGGGAAACGAAGCGCCGCTGCGCGGCCTCTTCGCCGACCCCCACGCGCCCGAAAGCTGGATCGCGCAGTGGCGGGCGCGCTACGCGAGGGAGGACGGAGACTCCGGCTCGGCAGCCGCGGAACGAGCCGAGGCCCTGCGGCGCGTGAACCCGGTCGTGATCCCGCGCAACCACCGCGTGGAGGAAGCGCTCGCGGCGGCGTCCGACGAGGGCGACTTCGCGCCGTTCGAGCGCCTGCTGGAGGCGCTGCGGCGCCCCTTCGACGAGTCGCTCGCCTCGTCGCCCTACGCCGAGCCGGCCCCGGCCGAGTTGACCGCCTGCTACCAGACCTTCTGCGGGACCTGAGCGGGGTCGGCCGCGCGGGCCCGGCCCGGTTCCCTTGCGCTGGATCAACGAGGCCGCGCCGTGCCCGGCTTAACTTGGAACGCGAATTTCCCCGCTTTCATCCGCGAAACGAGCCTCGACCGAGGGCCTCCCATGCCGACGAAACTCGACTATTCCAAGCTCTCCCTGATGGACGCCCTCGACCTCGCCACCCTGATCGAGCTCGAGGCGCACAAGCGCTACACGCAGTTCGCCGACCGGCTCGGAATCCGAACCGACGACGACGCCGCCTCGGTCTTCCAGTCGATGGCGGAGAACGAGAAGAAGCACGGCGAGCAGATCGCCGAGCGCCGGCACGCGCTTTTCGGCGAGACGCCCCCGAACGTCACGCTCGGCGACCTCTTTGACATCGAAGCCCCGGAATTCGGCGCGCCCAGCGAGAACATGTCCGCCCTCAAGGCCTACTGGGTGGCGCTGGAATCGGAGAAGAAGGCCTTCGCGTTCTACGACAACGCGCTTCGCTACGTGACCCACCCGGAAGTGAAGGCGCTCTTCGAGGAACTGCGCGACGAGGAGACGGAACACGTGGAGATGGTCCAGGCGATCATCGCGAAGCTGCCGCCCTCGGCCCGGGTGGACCTCGAGGACGAGGACGAAGACGCGATGCCGTACCGGGAAGGCCGCTACCACCCGCCGTCCTAGGCGGGCCGCCCGCGCTCCGCGGGGCTACTTGTAGTACGCCTCGACCGGCCCCTTGAGCTTGATGAGAAGCGGGTTGCCGTGGCGGTCCACCTTCTTGCCGACCGCCACCTTCACCCAGCCTTCGCTCACGCAGTACTCCTCCACGTCCTTGCGCTCGCTGCCGTTGAAGCGGATGCCGATGTCGTGCTCGAGCACGGCGGGCGCGTGGAAGGGGCTCTTCGGGTCCACGGCGAGGCGGTCGGGAAGCGGCGGGCGGTCGGGCGTCGTGTTCATGGCGTGCGGGGAAATCTCGGGAGCAGGCGAAATTATCTCACCGTTCCCGGGGCGGGCCGGAATGGCGCGCGGCCCCGCCTCGCCTATCATGTCTCGCGTCCAACCCGGGAGACCGACCTTGAAGAGACTTTCGCCCGCCGTGGCGCTCGCCCTGGCGCTTGCGCCGTTGACTGCCGCCGCGGCCCCCGACCCTGCCCTCGAGCCCCTCGCCTTCCTCGCGGGGCACTGCTGGATCGGGACGATCCCCGGCACCGCCGACACCGACGAGCACTGCTTCGCCTGGATCTACGAAGGCCGGTATCTCCGCGACCGGCACGTGGTGCGCCGCGGCGAGAAGACGGTGTACGAGGGAGAGTCGACCTACTACTGGAACTCCGTCGCGAAGCAGGTCGAGTACTTCTACGTCACGGCGGCCGGTGGCCACGCCCAGGGGACGATGGCGGCCGCGGGCGACACGCTCGACTTCCCGGCGGCGGTGATGGTGAGCGGCGGGAAGTCGTTCGGCTTCCGTGGCAAGTGGAAGCGCACCGGCGACGATGGCTACGAGGTGCTGCGGGAGTACCAGACGGACAAGGGGTGGATGCCGGTCAAGGTGCCGATGAAGAAGATCGCGCGCTAGACATCGCTCCCGAAAAGTCTCGACCGTGCCGGGACAAGGGCGGTCAAAGGGCTTGCAAACCGTAGGGAGATTCGCCGCGCAAGGGTGTTACGCTGGGTGTTACACGACCGGAGGCGCCTGGCGGACCGATGGATGCACGCCGAGAACAGGCCGACGCGATGATGGTGGCCCTGCTGAAGGCCGCGGTCCTCATGCGGCTTCCGCCGGCGACGATCGGCGCCGTGCTGCAGACCGGCCTCGAGGACCTCTACCTCATCCGCACCGGCGGCGATTTCCTCGAGCTGCACATGCAGGCCCTCGAGCGGGCCCGCCGGTTCGTCCACCTGTGGGACCAGCTCAAGTCCATCCACAAGCAGGACAGCGAAGCGGCGTGCGAATGGATGAACGCGGCCTGCCCGGGACTCGACGGGCAGCGCCCCGTGGACGCGCTGGCCGAGCGCGAAGGGCTGGACCGGGTCGCTAGCGAGGTTGGACGGCGCTACGAGGCGACGCAGGCCGATCGCCCGGCCCCGCGCTGAACGCCTGCGCCACGCGGCGGACGAACTCCGCGGAGTGCGCGCCGTCGAGCCAGCGGGCGACGACCACCGCCTCGTGGTCCGGATCGATCCACACCAGGTGGCCGCCCGCGCCGAACATGAACACGCTCGCGCGCGAGGCGTCGGCGAAGAGCCGGCCGTCGCGGTTGAGCCACGTGAGCCAGCCATAGAAAGGCGCGACCGCGCAGGGTTCCTGCATGCGCCGGACCCAGTCGCGGGGAATCAACTGCCGGCCCTGGTGCGCGCCGCCATCGAGCAGCAGTTGGCCGATGCGAGCCTGGTCGCGCGCGCTTATCGTGACGCCTCCGCCCCAGTGCGTGCCGCCGGGGACCGACGGCATCCGCCGGCCGTCGATCTCGACCCAGGCGTCGTCGTAGCCCTCCCAGCGGAAATCTTCTCCTCCCCCGATCGGATGCAGCACGGTCTCGAGGAACACCTCCGGGAGCGGGCGCTTGAAGAGGTGCAGGAGGGCCAACGAGAACTGGTTGATGCGCACGTCGTTGTATTCCCAGTAGGTGCCCGGCTCGCGAAGCGGGCGCAGCTCGCCCTTTTTTCCCTCCGGCGGCTTGGGGTCGTGGGAGACGCGCCGGTAGTGCTCCACCTGCTCGGGCATGCCGAGGCATTCGCCCTGCCACTCGCTGGTCTGCGTGAGGAGGTGCTCCCAGGTGATGGCGCGGTTGTGCGGCGAGTCGAATCCGATGCCGGGGAGCCTCTCGCTCACGCGCTCCGCGGGCTCGAGAAGCCCGCGCGAGTGCGCGACGCCGGCCAGCAGCGCGAGGTAGGTCTTGGCGACGCTGAAGGTCTGGTCGGCGCGGTCGGGTTCGCCCCAGGCCACCACCTCGTTTCCCTTCACGCGGATCACGCCGGAGACGCCGCCTCGCGGGTGCACCGGGCCGCGAAGGCGATCGAAGGGCGGCGGATCGTCGTGGTGGACGCCCCAGCGCGCGGGGTCGGCGTCGGGATCGCGCGGCCAGGGGATCTCGTGGGACAGGGCGAATGCGGCGGCATCGGAGAATGGGCTCATGGCGACCATGATAGTCGGCCGCGGGATGGAATGACCGACTCCGCCCGCGCTTGCGAGCGGCGATAATGGTCCGGATACCCCAAGGACACGCACGATGACCATACAACTTCACGCCTTCGACACCCCCAATGGCCGCAAGATCAGCGTCGCGCTGGAGGAAATGGGGCTCCCCTACGAAGTGCGGATCGTCGATATCCGCAAGGGCGAGCAGCACGATCCCGCGTTCCTGGCGCTGAGCCCGAACGGCAAGATTCCCGCGATCCTCGACCCGGACGGGCCCGACGGGAAGCCCGTGAGCGTCTTCGAGTCGGGCGCGATCCTCATCTACCTGGGCGAGAAGACCGGGAAGTTCTGGCCGAAGTCGCTCGCCGCGCGCATCCCGGTGCTCGAGTGGCTCATGTTCCAGCACGGCGGCTTCGGGCCGGTCCCCGGGCAGGTGCACCACTTCCTCACGGTGGAGAACGAGGCGGACCGGCGCTACGGGCTGGAGCGCTACTCCAAGGAGACGCGCAGGCTCTACGGCGTGATGGACCGGCGCCTCGCGGGGCGGGAGTTCTTCGCGGACGA
>CALEJW010000209.1 GCA_937898635.1 uncultured Pseudomonadota bacterium
GCAAGGCTTCTCCCTGGATGAGTCCCGCGCTTGTCACGGGATCGTGCCAATTCTATCGCCCACACATGCCTTCAGCATCACGCCCCCGCGCAGTCTAGATGATCGCGTAATCCGAATGCCGCGGCGAACCGTTACTTCCCTTGTGAGCCTCCCCTGCTCGCCATTGCGTCTATGTCGCTATTGACATATCATGCGCCGTCACGTTCGCGAAAAACCGCTTGTTTGGCTGCATGGCGAGATCAAGACGCCACCTTTCTCGAGGTCGGCGCGGCTGGAGGCGGGAGAGTTGCTCGGCCGGCTCCAGATCGGTGACCACATCGCGTTTCCGAGCGCTCGCCCCATGCCGACCATTGCCCGGGGATGCCTTGAGTTGCGCGTGAGGGATGAGACGATCGACTGGCGAATCGTCGCCTGCGTCATGAGCGATGCCGTCGTGATCCTGGAGGTGTTCTCCAAGAAGACAACCCGCACCCCGCAAGTCGTCCTGGCGAACTGCAAACGGCGTCTTGCCTCCTACCTTCGCGCAATCGAATAGGGAAAAGCTCGTGAAAACGGCCAAGCTGCGCAAACTGACTGCCGCCGGGTGGCGTGTCGGGTCCGCCCGTGATTTCCTGGACCTTCCGGACGACGACGCCCGATGGCTCCGGATGCGCCTCGGCCTGGTCGGGGCCGTTCGCGTTGCCCGCGAACGATCGAAGCTCTCGCAGATCGAACTGGCCGAGCGCATGGGCTCCAGCCAGTCTCGCGTCGCCAAGATCGAGTCGGGCGACCCATCCGTATCCCTGGATTTGATGCTGAGGGCGCTCATCGCTGCGGGGGCCACGGACATCGACATCGCCCGGGCGCTGACCGGTCGCTAGACCTGCATCGTCTCGCATCCTGGAGCAGCGTGCTCCGGCACCCCGCGAGCCCCTGGATCACCAGTACTTCATCGCCGCCCGGTACAGCCCCTCGAGATCCTGCTTGCTCACGGCGCGCGGCGCCATGATGAGCGGGCGCTGCTGCGCGTACGCCCCTTCCGCGAGCGCCGGCACGTCGGACTCCCGGTAGCCCAGCGCCGCGATCCCCGAGGGGAGCCCCGTCTCGCGCATGAGCGCGATGAAGGCCTGCGCGAGGATCTCGCCCGCGTCCTCCGGCTTCGCGCCCGCGACGTTCGCGCCGAGCGCCGCCGCCGCTTCCAGGTGGCGGGCCGGGTTCGCGGAAGCCGTGAAGCGGAAGGCGGCCGGCGCGTTGATCACCACCGCGATGCCGTGCGGGACCATGGGGTCTCGCTCCTCGTAGCCCGACGCCGTGTACTCGTGCCGGAGCGTGGCCACGGAGTAGGACATCGCGTGCGGGATGTGCACGCCCGCGCTGCCGAAGGCGAGCCCGGCGAGGGTGGAAGCGAACATGAGCTGGTGCCGCGCTTCGCGGTCGCCCGCGTCGCGCACCGCGCGCGCGAGGTACTTCCCGCCGAGGCGGATGGCCGCGAGGCTGCCGATGTCGTTGTAGGGCGTGGAACCCTGGTAGGGCGGGCGCTGGCTCGGGTGCGCGGGCTTCGGCCGGCTGGTGAAGGGCCGCGCCGTGAACGACTCCACCGCGTGGGAGAGGACGTCGAAGCCCGAGGCGGCGACCACGCCCGCGGGAAGCGTCTCGGTGGCGATGGGATCGACGATCGCGAGCGAGGGTTTCAGGAGCGGCGAGGCGATGCCCGTCTTCAGGCCGACGCTCTTGAGGTCCATGATCGTGATGCCCGTGGTCTCGCTGCCGGTGCCGCAGGTGGTCGGGCAGGCGATGTGGGGCTTGAGCTTTCCCGGGATCGGCTTCGCGCGCCCGATCGGCGCGTTCACGTAGGCGATCAGTTCGTCCGGCCAGGTGGAGAGCAGGTTCGCGGCCTTGGCCGTGTCCATCACGGAGCCGCCGCCCAGGGACACGAAGCCGTCGAAGGCGCCGTCGCGCGCGAAGGCGGCCGCGGCCTCGAAGGAATCGCTGTCCGGCTCGCACCTCGACTCGGCGTGGACCGCGACCTCGAGTCCCGCGGCCCTGAGCGAGGCGAGCGCGGTCTCGCCGGGCGCGCTCGCGAGCACGTGCGGATCGACGAAGAGGGCCACCCGCTTCATCCCGAGGGCCTGGGCGTCCGCGCCGAGCTCGCGCAACGCACCCGCCCCGAACTTGATCGGCGAGGAACTCACCGAGAAGACCGTCTCGCCCTCGCCCGGTGCCATGAAGACCGCGTTCGCCGACATCGCCTGATCGCTCCCTGTGGAAGTTTGTCGAGAAGGGCGGCGGGGAAGGCGCCGGGAGTCGATCCGGGCGCCCGCCGCGCGGGCCCGCTGCCGCCATTTTGCGCCGATTCGCGTCCGCCGCCGCGACCGCGGCGTGCGGGCGCTTGCCCCCGGCGCCGCATTGCCCTTTAATCGGGCCTTCCCCGGTCGCCGGGAAGCGGCTTCAGGTCGAGAGGAAATCATGACGCGAGGAAACTGCCTTTGCGGTGCGGTGCGCTACGAGGTCGAGGGTCCGTTCACCGCGATGATGAACTGCCACTGCTCCATGTGCCGCAAGGAGCACGGCACCCTCTTCGCGACCTTCGCGATCGCGCCGGCGGCGGGCTTCCGCTGGCTGGCGGGGGAGGACCAGGTCGCGAGGTTCCAGTCCTCCGACCACGGCGTCCGCGGATTCTGCCGCGTGTGCGGATCGGCCGCGCCGGGCGTCCTGCCGGAGATGGGGATCGTCTTCCTGCCCGCCGGCAACCTGGAGGGCGACCCGGGCATCCGGCCGCAGCGGCACATCTTCGCCGGCTCCAAGGCGCCGTGGTTCCGGATCACCGACGACCTGCCGCAGGACGAGGCCTATCCGCCGGGCGTGGACGCGAAGGGCGTGGAGCGCCCGACGGTGGCGCCCCGCGCGGGATTCACCGACGGAAGCTGCCTGTGCGGGTCCGTCGCCTTCGAGCTCACGGGCGCGCCGGTGCGGGCGATGAACTGCCACTGCTCCCGCTGCCGCCTCGGGCGGGGCGCGGCCCACGCGACCAATTATTTCTACAAGCTCGACCAGTTCCGCTGGACGCGCGGCGAGGCGGAGGTCACGGAGTACAAGGTGCCCGACGCGAAGTTCCACGCCGTGGCCTTCTGCTCGAAGTGCGGCTCGAAGGTGCCGCGGATCTCGGCCGAGCGCGGCGTGGTCAACGTGCCCGCGGGGAGCCTCGACACCGACCCCGGCGTGCAGCCGTCCGCGCACATCTTCGTCGCCGACAAGGCGCCGTGGTTCCGCATCACCGATTCGCTGCCCCAGCACGCGCAGATGCCGCCGGGCTGACGGGTGGAACGCCGGCCGCGGGCCGCGCCGGAGGGAGAGCACCATGACGAAGGACATCCAGCGGGGCGGCGCCAGGCGCGGGCCCCTTCTCGTCGGCCTGGTGGTACTGATGCTCGCCGGCCTGCCGGTCGCCGTCTGGCTCGACCTGCGCAGCCTTACCGAGGACGCGCTGCGCCGCCAGGCGAGCGACCTGAACTCCGTGATCACGAGCGTGAGGAGCTTCTACGGCACCAACGTCGCCGGCCGCGTGCTCGCCGCCGCCGGCCCGACCCGGGTGAGCCACGACTACGAGTCGATCCCGGGCGCGATTCCCATTCCCGCCACGCTCTCGCTCGAGCTCGGCCGGGTGATCAGCGAGCAGCAGCAGAACATCGCCTACCGCTTCGTCTCCGACTTCCCGTTCCGCAACCGCGCCATGCACGCGCTGGACGGGTTCGAGCGGCGCGCGCTGGCGGCCCTGCGCGAGGACCCGGCGCGGGTCGTGACCGAGGTCTCCCACGGGCTCTTCGACGACCGCATCCGCCTCATCTCGCCGGTCGTGATGGGTGCGACCTGCGTGGCCTGCCACAACTCCCACGTGGAGAGCACCAAGACGGACTGGAAGGTGGGCGACGTGCGCGGCATCCAGGAGGTGAGCATCGCGCAGCCGCTCGCCGCGAACCTCTTCTCGGTGAAGTACCTCCTCATCTACTTCGTCCTGGTGGCGGCCACGGGCATCTCCTTCATCGTCCTGGAGCGGCGCCAGGCGGCCCTCATCGCCGGGATGAACCGCGAGCTCGAGACGGCCAACGAGTTCCTCGCGACACTCTCGATGAAGATCTCGCGCTACCTCTCCCCGCAGATCTACAAGAGCATCTTCAGCGGCCAGCGCGACGTGGTGATCCACACCGAGCGGAAGAAGCTCACGATCTTCTTCTCCGACATCAAGGACTTCACCGCCACCACGGAGCGGCTGCAGCCCGAGCAGATCACGCGGCTGCTGAACGAGTACTTCACCGAGATGTCCGCCATCGCGCTGCGCCACGGCGGCACGATCGACAAGTTCGTGGGCGACGCGATGCTCATCTTCTTCGGCGACCCGGAGACGAAGGGCGAGCGCGAGGACGCGAAGGCCTGCCTGCACATGGCGCTCGAGATGCAGCACCGCATCGCCGTCCTCAACATGCGGTGGCGCAACGAAGGCGTGGAGAACCCCTTCCGCGTGCGCATGGGGGTGAACACCGGCTTCTGCAACGTCGGCAACTTCGGCAGCGCCGACCGCATGGACTACACGATCATCGGCGCCGAGGCGAACCTCGCCGCGCGGCTGCAGTCGATCGCGGAGCCCGGGCGCATCGCGATGAGCTACGAGACCTACGCGCTGGTGCGCGGCGTCCTCGTCGCCCACCCGCTCGCGCCCATCACCATGAAGGGCATCAGCCGCGAGGTCGTGCCGTACGTGGTCGAGGGCCTGCACGACGCGGACGGAGGGCGGTTCGAGATCTTCAGCGAGCACGCCGCCGGCCTCGACTTCTACCTCGACCCCTCCACCGTGGACGCGCGCGCCTCCGAGCGGATCCGCGCCCTGCTGAGGAAGGCCCTCGAGGCGCTGGAGCGCACCGCGCAGCGCCCGGGCTGAAGCCCCGGCTAGACCCGGACGTTCGCGAACTGCCAGGGGTCGTCCGCGTCCACCTTCTCGGCGAAGAGCTCCCCGCGCCGCTCGAGCGGCGTCCAGTCGCTGTACACGCCGACGATTTCGCCGAGGTAGGGCGTGGCGACGGCGAGCACCTCGCGGAAGTCCATGTCGTCCGGGTCGACGATGCCCTCCCGCGGGTGGCGCATCGCCCACACCACGCCGCCCAGCACGCCCGCCGCCGTCTGCAGGCTGGTCGCGTTGTTGTGCGGGCAGAGGGCGCGCGCCTGGCCGATCGTGAGCCGCGAGCCGTACCAGTAGGCGTTGCGAGCGTGGCCCCCGAGGAGCACCCCCAGCTCGTCCATGCCGTGCTCGATGTCGTCCGGCCCCAGCTCGCGCCGGCCGTCCTGCAGCCGCCAGCCCTTGCCCGCGAGCTCGTGGATGGAGAGCACCGCGTCGTCGCACGGGTGGTAGGCGTAGTGGGCGGTGGGGCGGTAGGCGACGCGCCCGCCTTCGCGGACCGTGAGGTAGTCCGAAATGGAGATCGACTCGCCGTGGGTGATGAGGAAGCCGTGGTACGGGCCCTCGAGCGGCGTCCAGCTGCGCACGCGCGTCGCCGCGCCGGGCCGGTCGAGGTAGATCGCCGCGTCGCAGCCGTGGCCGTGGCGGTGGCCGTCGGCGGGCCAGTGTCGCTCGTGGGTGCCCCAGCCGAGCTCGGCGGGCTGGCAGCCCTCGCCGACGAAGCCCTCGACCGACCAGGTGTTCACGAACTCGCCCGGCTTCTTGCAGGCGAGCGCGGCCTGCGTGTCGCGCTCGGCGATGTGGATCGTCCTGACGCCGAGGCGGCGGGCGAGCGCCGCCCAGCCGGCTCTTGCGCGCGGCTCCTCCCCTTCCGCGCCCGTGGCCGCGGCGACGTCGAGGAGCGCCTGCTTCACGAAATGCGAGACCAGTCCCGGGTTCACGCCGTGGGTGAGGACCGCCGTCGGGGCGCCGGGCCGGCGCAGCGCCAGCGCCTCCTCGCGCAGGCCGTAGTTCGAGCGCTGCGAGGCGCTCATCGTCGTGTCGTAGTAGCCCCCGGCCCAGGGCTCGATGCAGGCGTCCAGGTAGAGCACGCCCGCGTCCCGGCACCAGGCGATGAGGTCCACGCTCGCCACGTTGATCGAGAGGTTCAGGAGGAAGTCGCCGGCACGCAACTCCTCGGCGAGGATGCGGCGGTAGTTTTCGCGCGTGAGCGCCTCGACCCGCATCTGCACCCCGAGGGCATCGGCCACGTCGCGGTGGCGGTCGTGGTCGGTGACGATGCGGATCCCTCCGGGGCCCAGGCCGACGTGGCGCTGCAGCAGCGGCAGCACGCCGCGGCCGATGCAGCCGAAGCCGACGATGAGGATGCGGCCGGGAAACCGGGTGTGGATCTCGTGCGCGGGCATGTTCTTGTCGTGGAATCGGTGGGCATCGCATCTTACCGGCTTGCGCGGGTTTCCCGCTTGGACAGCGACCCCATCCCCGGCGGTGTAACATCGCGCAACGCCTTCCACCCGGGCTCCGGGACGGGAACGGCGAACGGACACCATGACCCGCCCGACCTCCCCGCCAGGCGACGAACTCGACTTCACCCACCCCGGCACGAGCCCGGCGCCGGCGATCACTCCCCAGCAGGTGGAGCGCGTCCGCGAGGAGGCGAAGGCGGTCACCCCGAAGCTGCAGTCCGCCGGCTTCTACGTGAGCATCGCCCGCCAGGCGTCCAGGCGCATCCCGCCGCGAAACGGCGAGAAGTACGCCGTCCTCGTCGTGGAGGACGACGCCGACCTGGGGCAGCTCCTCATCGACATCTTCATGCTCGCGGGCTTCGAGGTCCGCTGGGCGTCGAACCGCGCGGAAATCAACGCGGAGATGAACCGCCAGCCCTTCGTGGACCTGATCCTCCTGGACATCGTGCTGCCGGACGCGAACGGCCTGGACATCCTGCAGCGCATCCGCGGCCACCCGAGGCTCGCGAAGCTTCCGGTGATCCTGATGACCGGCAAGTCCAGCGCCGAGGACGTGCTGGCCGGGCTCGCCGCGGGTGCCGACGGCTACGTCTCCAAGCCGTTCAAGATGAGCGCGCTGGTGAAGTCCGTGAACTCCGTGCTCGGAAACGCCTAGGCGCTCCCCTCGCCTGTTGCGCCGCACAACGCCGCGCGGCCCGAAAGAGCGGCCCTGCGGCTTCGCATTTCTGGTAGCTTCGCCGTTCCGCCCGCGCCGACCGCGCGGGGGACCAACGGGGCCGACATCCTTCGGACCCAAGAAGACCGAGCATTTCACCTGGGGAGACAATTCATGCGATCCATGAAGTTGAGGAAAGGCTGCCTTTCGTGGGCGGCGGCACTGGCGCTCGCCGCCGCGTTGCCGACCCTCGCCGACGGCGGCATCGGCCAGGCGGCTTCCGGCAAGGCGGCGGGAACGGCGAGGAACAACCTGTATATCGTGCGCATGGCCGACAAGCCGGTCGTCGCCTACGACGGCGGCATCGCCGGCTACGCGGCCACCAAGCCGAAGAAGGGCGCGAAGATCGACCCGAGGGACAACAAGGTCGCGCGCTACGCCTCCTACCTGGGCGGCAAGCACGACGCGGCGGTCGCGAGCGTCGGCGGGCGCAAGGTCTACGGCTACCAGTACGCCTTCAACGGCTTCGCCGCGGAACTCACCGAGGCGCAGGCCGGCAGGATGGCATCGCTCCCCGGCGTCCTCGCCGTCGAGCGCGACGAGCTGCTCTCGCGCGACACCGCCACGACCCCGGCCTTCCTCGGCCTGAGCGGACCCACCGGGCTGTGGAGCACCTCCGGCGCGAAGGGCGAGAACGTCATCATCGGCATCGTCGACTCCGGCATCTGGCCGGAACACCCCAGCTTCAGCGACCGCACCGGCGCGAACGGCAACGGCTCGCAGGGCGGCAAGCTCGACTACCACCAGATTCCCGGCTGGCACGGCAAGTGCACGCCCGGCGAGGCCTTCAACGCCTCGAACTGCAACCAGAAGCTGATCGGCGCCCAGTTCTTCAACGCGGGCTTCGGCGGCAACGCGGGCGTCAAGGCCGAGCTTCCCTATGAATACAACTCGCCGCGCGACGCCGACGGCCACGGCACGCACACGTCCTCGACGGCCGGCGGCAACGCCGGCGTGCCCGCGACCGGCCCGGCCGCGGTGCTGGGCGCGGTGAGCGGCATCGCGCCGCGCGCGCGCATCGCCACCTACAAGGTCTGCTGGGGCCGCGGCACCGACGGCGGGTGCTTCGGCAGCGACAGCGTGGCGGCCATCGACCAGGCCGTCGCCGACGGCGTGGACGTCATCAACTTCTCGATCAGCGGCACCTCGACCAACTTCCGGGATGCCGTGGAGATCGCGTTCCTCTTCGCGGCCGACGCGGGCGTCTTCGTGGCGGCCTCGGCGGGCAACGCCGGCCCGGCCTCGAGCACGGTCGCGCACCCCGGCCCGTGGCTCACCACGGTCGCCGCGGGCACGCACAACCGCGACGGCGCGGGCTCCGCGACCCTGGGCAACTCCGTCACCTACACCGGCGCCTCCATGGCCACGCTGGGCGGCGTCGGACCGGCCCCCTTCATCGATTCCGTGGACGCCGGGCTTCCGGGCGCGGATCCCACCGAGGTGGCCCTCTGCTACAGCTCCGCCGACGGCGGCGCGGTGCTCGATCCGGCGAAGGTCGCCGGCAAGATCGTGCTCTGCGACCGCGGCGTCACCGCGCGCGTGAACAAGAGCCTCGCGGTGCAGGAAGCGGGCGGCATCGGCATGATCCTCGTGAACACGGCCGCGAGCTCGGTCAACGCCGACCTGCACTTCGTGCCCTCGGTGCACCTCGCGCACACCGACCGCGCGGCGGTGAAGGCCTACGCGGCCGCGCCCGGCGCGACGGCGACGATCAACACGGCCTCCGTCGTGCTCACGGCGCCGGCGCCCTTCACGGCGAGCTTCTCCTCGCGCGGGCCGCTGCTCGCCGGCGGCGGGAGCCTCCTCAAGCCCGACCTCATCGCGCCCGGCCAGGACATCCTCGCGGGCGTCTCGCCCTCGGGCTACGGCGGGCGCCTCTTCGACCTGCTGAGCGGCACCTCGATGTCGAGCCCGCACGTGGCCGGCCTCGGCGCGCTGATGAAGGAGCTGCATCCGTCCTGGTCGCCGATGGCCATCAAGTCGGCGCTCATGACCACCGGCTACGACGTGCTCGACGGCGGCACGCCCGCGCCGAACACGAACCCGGTGCTCATCTTCCGCCAGGGCGCGGGCCACGTGAGCCCGGCGAGCGCCGCGGACCCCGGGCTCGTCTTCGACTCCGGCTACAACGACTGGCTGAACTTCATCTGCGGCACGCAGCCGGGCTCGTTCTGCTCCGCCTTCACGCCGATCCACCCGAGCGACTTGAACGTGGCCTCCATCGCCATCGGCGCCATGGCGGGCACGCAGACGGTCACGCGCCGGGTCACCAACGTCGGCAACTCGGCCGCGACCTACACCGCGAGCTACACGGGGATGGCCGGGTTCACGGTCGCCGTGAGCCCCTCCTCGCTCACGCTGGCCAAGGGCGCGACGGGGACCTTCACGGTCACCTTCACCCGGACGACGGCGCCGCTCAACGCCTACTCGGGCGGGCAGCTGCGCTGGACCGACGGCGCGCACATGGTTCGCGTGCCGATGGTCGTGCGCCCGGTGGCGCTGGCGGCCCCGGCGCAGGCGAGCGCGAGCTACGACGTGACCTTCGGCTACAGCGGCCCGTTCACGGCGACCGGGCGCGGCCTCGTTCCCGCCGCCACGATCGCGGGCAACGTGCTCGACGATCCCGCGAACGACATCAACACGGCGCTCGGCACCGGGGTCGGCGTCACGATCCACGTGCTGAACATCCCCGCCGGCACCACCTACGCCAGGTTCTCGCTGTTCGACGACTTCACCGACGGCAACGACGACCTCGACCTCTACGTCTTCAACCCGGGCGGGTCCCAGGTCGGCGGCAGCGGCTCGGGCACGTCGGCCGAGGAGGTGAACCTCGTGAACCCGGCGCCGGGCAACTACTTCGTCGTGGTGCACGGCTGGCAGGCCGACGGGGCGGATGCGAACTACACGCTCTTCCACTGGAACCTCGGTTCCGCGGACGCCGGCAACATGACGGTCACGGCGCCGGCCACCGCGACGATCGGCGCCACCGGCACCATCGGGCTTTCCTTCAGCGGCCTCGTGCCCGGCACCAAGTACCTGGGCTCCGTGGCCTACGGCGGCGCGGCCGGCCTGCCCAACCCGACCATCGTGCGCGTCGATCCCTGACGCGTCGCGCGCTTCGCCTCGAACGGCGCCCCGGGGATCGCTCCCCGGGGCGTTTTTTTCGCGGCGGTCCGCGGCGGGCTAGAATGGCGGCTACCCCACCCCTTCCTTGAGACGATAAGACCGCCATGAGCGATCGCTATCTGTCCCAGGTACGCGACACGCTGGCGAAGATCCGCGCCGACGGGTTCCACAAGACCGAACGGATCATCGCGAGCCCCCAGTCGGCGGCCATACGGCTGGCCGACGGCTCGGAAGTCCTCAACTTCTGCGCGAACAACTACCTCGGCCTCGCCGGCGACCCGCGGCTCGTCGCCGCCGCGAAGGACGCGCTCGACCGCCACGGCTACGGCATGGCCTCGGTGCGCTTCATCTGCGGCACCCAGGACGTGCACAAGGCGCTCGAGCGCGAGCTCGCCGCCTTCCTGAGGACCGACGACTGCATCCTCTACGGCAGCTGCTTCGACGCGAACGGCGGGCTCTTCGAGACGCTGCTCACGGAGGAGGACGCGGTCCTGAGCGACGAGCTGAACCACGCGAGCATCGTGGACGGCATCCGCCTGTGCAAGGCGAAGCGCTACCGCTACCGCAACAACGACATGGCGGACCTCGAGGCGAAGCTGAGGGAGGCCGACGCCGCGGGCGCGCGCTTCAAGCTGGTCGCCACCGACGGCGTGTTCTCCATGGACGGGATCGTCGCGAACCTGCCCGCGATCTGCGACCTCGCCGAGCGCCACGACGCGCTCACGATGGTGGACGACTCCCACGCGGTGGGTTTCGTGGGCAAGGCGGGGCGCGGCACGCCGGAGCTCTGCGGGGTCGAGGGGCGCATCGACATCCTCACCGGCACCCTCGGCAAGGCGATGGGTGGCGCCTCGGGCGGCTACACCGCGGGACGGCGCGAGATCGTGGAGCTGCTGCGCCAGCGCTCGCGGCCCTACCTCTTCTCCAACTCGCTCGCGCCCGTCATCGCCGAGACCTCGCTCGCGGTGCTCGCCCTCCTCGCCGGCGAGGAGGGCGCGCGACTTCGCGAGCGCGTGCGCGACAACGGCGCGCGCTTCCGTGCTGCCATGGCGGCGCTGGGCTTCGACCTCGTCCCGGGCGCGCACCCGATCATCCCGGTGATGCTGGGCGACGCCTCCCTCGCCACGCGCATGGCCGACGCGCTCCTCGCCGAGGGCGTGTACGTGATCGGCTTTTCCTACCCCGTGGTGCCGAAGGGCAAGGCGCGCATCCGCACGCAGATGAGCGCCGCCCACACCCCGGCGCAGGTCGACCGCGCGGCCGAGGCCTTCGGCAAGGTCGCCCGGTCGCTCGGCGCCCTCCCGTGAAACCCGGCCCCGCCGCCCCCACTGCCCCCGCGAAGGTGAACCGATGAAGGCACTTGCGAAGACGGAAAGAGGCCCGGGCCTCACGCTCACGCGCGTGAAGAAGCCGGAGGTCGGGCACAACGACGTGATGATCCGCATCCGCAAGACGGCGATCTGCGGCACGGACGTGCACATCTGGAAGTGGGACGACTGGGCGCAGAAGACCATCCCCGTGCCCATGCAGGTGGGGCACGAGTACGTGGGCGAGATCGTCGAGATGGGCGTGGAGGTGAAGGGCTTCCGGGTGGGCGACCGCGTCTCCGGCGAGGGCCACATCACCTGCGGCTTCTGCCGCAACTGCCGCGCGGGCCGGCGCCACCTGTGCCGCAACACGGTGGGCGTGGGCGTGAACCGCGAGGGCGCCTTCGCCGAGTACCTCGTGATCCCCGCCTTCAACGCCTTCCGGATCCCCGACGACATCCCCGACGACCTCGCGGCGATCTTCGACCCCTTCGGCAACGCCACGCACACGGCGCTCGCCTACAACCTCGTGGGCGAGGACGTGCTGGTCACCGGCGCGGGCCCCATCGGCATCATGGCGGTGGCGATCGCCCGGCACGTGGGCGCCCGGCACGTGGTGATCACGGACGTGAACGACTACCGCCTCGGCCTCGCGCGGAAGATGGGCGCCACGCGCGCGGTGAACGTCGCGAGCGGGAAGCTGCGCGACGTGATGGACGCCCTCGGCATGACGGAGGGCTTCGACGTGGGCCTGGAGATGTCGGGCGCCCCCCAGGCCTTCACGCAGATGCTCGAGCACATGAACCACGGCGGCAAGATCGCGCTCCTCGGCATCCCGCCGCCGGGCATGGCGATCGACTGGAACCAGGTGATCTTCAAGGGCCTCGAGATCCGCGGCATCTACGGGCGCGAGATGTTCGAGACGTGGTACAAGATGGTCGCGATGCTGCAGAGCGGGCTGGACCTCTCCCCCGTCATCACCCACCACTTCCCCGTGGACGAGTACGAGGCGGGCTTCGCCGCGATGCTCTCCGGGGCGAGCGGCAAGGTGATCCTCGACTGGGCGGCCTGAGCATGGCGCGCCGATCCCCCGCCCCGCCCGCGAGCCCGTACGCGCCCCTGCACCTGCACGTGCCGGAGCCGCCCGGGCGCCCGGGCCGCGAGACCGACTTCTCCTACCTGAACCTCTCGCCCGCGGGCGCCGTGCGCCGCCCGCCCGTGGACGCGCGCCCCGCCGACACCGGCGACATCGTGGAATCCCTCGTGCGCGTCCTCGACGACGACGGGCGCGCCGTCGGGCCCTGGGACCCGAAGGCCGAGCCCGCGCTCCTGAAGCAGGGCCTCGTCGCGATGCTCAAGACGCGCCTCTTCGACGCGCGGATGCTCGTCGCGCAGCGGCAGAAGAAGATGTCCTTCTACATGCAGTGCCTGGGCGAGGAGGCGGTGGCCGTGGGGCAGGCGCTCGCGCTCAACCCCGACGACATGTGCTTCCCCACCTACCGCCAGCAGGGCATCCTCGTCGCGCGCGGCTACCCGCTCGTGGACATGATGTGCCAGCTCTTCTCGAACGAGCGCGACCCCGTGAAGGGGCGCCAGCTGCCGGTGATGTACACCTCGCGCGCGCACGGCTTCTTCTCGATCTCGGGCAACCTCGGCACGCAGTACATCCAGGCGGTGGGCTGGGCGATGGCCTCCGCCATCAAGGGCGACACGCGGATCGCCTCGGCGTGGGTGGGCGACGGGTCCACGGCGGAATCCGACTTCCACAGCGCGCTCACCTTCGCGGCCGTGTACCGCGCGCCGGTGATCCTCAACATCGTGAACAACCAGTGGGCGATCTCCTCCTTCCAGGGCATCGCCGGCGGCGAGGCGGCCACCTTCGCCGCGCGCGGCGTGGGCATCGGCATCGCCTCGCTCCGGGTGGACGGCAACGACTTCCTCGCCGTGCTCTCGGCCTCGCGCTGGGCCGCCGAGCGCGCGCGCCGCGGGCTGGGGCCGACGCTCGTCGAGTGGACCACCTACCGCGCGGGCGCGCACTCCACCTCCGACGACCCCTCCAAGTACCGCCCCGCCGACGACTGGAAGCGCTTCCCGCTGGGCGACCCGGTGGAGCGGCTGAAGAAGCACCTCACCGTCCTCGGCGAGTGGTCCGACGCGGAGCACGAGCGCGCGACGAAGGCGCTGGAGGCGGAGATCGCCGCCGCGCAGAAGGAGGCGGAGAGCTACGGCACCCTCGCCTCGGGGCACGTCCACGACGCCTCGACGATGTTCGAGGACATCTACAAGGAGATGCCCGAACACCTCGCGCGGCAGCGCAGAGAGCTGGAGGGCTAGCCCGTGGCCACGATGACGATGATCCAGGCGCTGCGCTCGGCGATGGACGTGATGCTCGATCGCGACGAAAGCGTTGTCGTGTTCGGCGAGGACGTGGGCTACTTCGGCGGCGTCTTCCGCTGCACCGACGGGCTGCAGGCGAAGTACGGCACCTCGCGGGTCTTCGACACGCCCATCGCCGAGGGCGGCCTCGTGGGCGTGGGCATCGGCATGGGCGCCTACGGGCTGCGTCCCGTGGTGGAGGTGCAGTTCGCCGACTACATCTACCCCGC
Source organism: uncultured Pseudomonadota bacterium (assembly GCA_937898635.1). Classification (GTDB taxonomy): domain Bacteria; phylum Pseudomonadota; class Gammaproteobacteria; order Burkholderiales; family Usitatibacteraceae; genus FEB-7. Next base: position 14,148 of record CALEJW010000209.1, read on the forward strand.
CTACGACCAGATCGTGTCGGAAGCGGCGCGGATCCGCTACCGCTCCGCCGGCGACTTCACCGCGCCGATGACCATCCGCATGCCCTGCGGCGGCGGCATCTACGGCGGGCAGACCCACAGCCAGAGCCCCGAGGCCCTCTTCACCCACGTGTGCGGACTGCGCACGGTGATGCCCTCCAACCCGTACGACGCCAAGGGTCTCCTCATCGCCTCGATCGAGTGCGACGACCCGGTGATCTTCCTCGAGCCCAAGCGGCTCTACAACGGCCCCTTCGACGGCCACCACGACCGGCCGGTGGTGCCGTGGACGGATCATCCCCTCGCCGAGGTGCCCGAGGGGCACTACACCGTGCCGCTGGAATCGGCGGCGGTCGTGCGCCCGGGCGGCGATCTCACGGTGCTCGCCTACGGCACCATGGTGTGGGTGTCGGAGACGGCGGCCGGCGAGACGGGGATCGACGCCGAGATCATCGACCTGCGCAGCCTCTGGCCCCTCGACCTCGCGACGATCGTGGCTTCCGTCGAGAAGACGGGGCGCTGCGTGATCGTGCACGAGGCCACGCGAACCAGCGGCTTCGGCGCGGAGCTCGCCGCGCTCGTTCAGGAACACTGCTTCTACCACCTGGAGGCGCCCATCGCGCGCGTGACCGGGTGGGACACGCCCTACCCGCACGCGCAGGAATGGGCCTACTTCCCGGGGCCGGCCCGCGTGGGCGCCGCGTTCCGGCGCGCTATGGAGGCCCAATGAGCCTGCACGTGGTCAAGGTGCCCGACATCGGCGAGGGCATCGCGGAAGTCGAGCTGGTGGCCTGGCACGTGGCCGAGGGCGACGCGGTCGAGGCCGACCAGGTGGTGGCCGACGTGATGACCGACAAGGCGACGGTGGAGGTTCCCGTGCCCGTGGCCGGCCGCGTGGCCGCGCTGGGCGGAAAGGTCGGCGAGAAGATCGCGGTGGGCGCCGTGCTCATGAAGATCGAGGGGGAGGCGAAGGAGGCCGGCGCGCGCGGGCCCCGCGCGCCGGAAGCGAAGCCCGCCGCCCCGGTCTCGCCGCCACCCGCGAAACCGGCGGCACCCGCGGGCGGGCCGGCGGGCGGCGAGAAGGCCCTCGCCTCGCCTTCCGTGCGCCGCCACGCGCGCGAGCTCGGCATCGAGCTGGGCGGCGTGCGCGGCAGCGGGCCGGGCGGGCGCATCCTGCACGAGGACCTCGAGGGCGGCGGCGGCGCGAAAGCCGCAGGCGGCCCGCGCTACGCCCGCCGCAATGGCGAGACCAAGGTGCCCGTGATCGGGCTGCGCCGCGTGATCGCGCAGCGCATGCAGGAGGCGATGCGGCGCATCCCGCACTTCACCTATGTCGAGGAAGTGGACGTGACGGAGCTCGAGGCGCTTCGCGCGCGCCTGAACGGGGAGCGCGGCGCCTCCCGCGGAAAGCTCACGGTGCTTCCCTTCCTGATGCGGGCCATGGTCCTCGCGGCGGCGCGCTTCCCGCAGATGAACGCGCGCTTCGACGACGAGCACGACGAGGTGACGCGCTTCGAGGCCGTGCACATCGGCATCGCCACGCAGACCGGGGGAGGGCTCATGGTTCCCGTGGTCCGCCACGCGGAGGCGCTCGACCTCTGGGCCGCCGCGGCCGAGCTCGCGCGGCTCGCGCAGGCCGCGCGCGAGGGCAGGGCCTCGCGCGAGGAGCTTTCCGGCTCCACCGTCACGATCACGAGCCTGGGCCCGCTGGGCGGGATCGTCACGACCCCGGTCATCAACGCGCCGGAAGTGGCCATCGTGGGCGTGAACCGGATCGTCGAGCGGCCGGCGATCGTCTCCGGCGCGATCGTGCCGAGGAAGCTCATGAACCTCTCGTCCTCCTTCGACCACCGCGTGGTGGACGGGCAGGACGCCGCGGAGTACGTGCAGGCGCTGCGGGGCTGCCTGGAGTGCCCGGCGCTGCTCTTCGTGGACTAGCGGCGCACGGGGCACGCTGCCGGAACGGGGACGGGACTGTGGGATAATCGCCCCCTCCCCGCAAGCCCCGTTTCCCCAAGGACCGCTCGTGAAGAAACTCGCCTCCCTCCTCGCCACGCTCGCCCTCACGCTCCTCGCCGCCGGCTGCGGCAGCCAGGGCAGCTCCGCGGACTTCCCCGCCGACTTCAAGGTGACGCCCGGCGACAACTCCGTGATCGTGACCTGGACGGCGGAGCCCGACGTGGAGTACTGGATCTTCTACGGCCCCGGGACCGGCATCACCACGACGAACTGGGCGACCTCGGGCGGCTCCGTGATCCCGAAGGCCACCTCGCCGCGCGTGGTCACGGGCCTCGTGAACGGCAACACCTATTCCTTCACGATCAACGGCCGCAAGAACGGGGGCCCGGGCGGTTCGGGCGCGCCCACGCAGGTCGCGGTGCCGCAGCTCGCCGGGGCCAACTGGGCCGTGGGGACGCCGCTCGGGACCGGCCGGCTCAACGGCGTGGCGACGGGCAGCCTCGTCACGGGCACCGTGGACGTGGCGGTGGGCGCGGGCGGCGCGATCTTCACGAGCCTGAACGGCGCCGCGACGACGATGCCCACGAACCCGGCCGCGCCGGCCGACCTGCACGCCGTCTGGTTCGCCACGCTCGGCTTCGTGGCGGCCGGCGCCAACGGCACCATCCTCACCAGCGGCGACGCGACCACCTGGACCGCCCGCACGAGCGGCACGACGGCGACGCTCCACGGCGGCACCAGCGTGGGCATCGGCGGCTTCATCGCGGTCGGCACCGGCGGCACCATCGTCGCCAGCTCCGACGGCGCGACGTGGTCGGTGCTCGCCTCGGGAACGACGAGCGACCTCTACGCCGCGGCCTTCGGCAACAACCGCTACGTCGCCGTCGGCGCGGGCGGCACCATCGTCACCGAGGGCGACGGGGTGACCTGGGTCCCGGTCGCCTCCGGCACGTCCAGCGACCTGCGCGGCGTCGCCTACGCGGCGATCGCCACGACCACCGGCACCGAAACGGTGGTGACCAACCACTACGTGGCGGTCGGTCTTGGCGGCGCGGTCGTCACCAGCAACGACGGCCAGGCCTGGACGGTGCAACCGCCGATCACGACCCAGGACCTCCTCGCGGTCACCTACGGCGGGCAGTTCGTCGCGGTGGGCCGCTCGGGCGGCATCTTCACCAGCCCCGACGGCGTGGCCTGGACGGCGCGGACCTCGGGCACGACGAACGACCTCGCCGCCGTCGCGCGCACGCTCTCCGGCTACACCGCGGTGGGCGAGGCGGGAACGAACGTCTCGTCGTTCTAGCCCCCCGGGGCGCCCCGCCCCCGAGAGAGGGAAACGGTAACCTCCGCTGGCGCCGTTTCCCCTACAATTCACCCCCCGTTTCCTGCAGTCCGTCCCACCCCGGTAGCCACGAGCCGCCGGGGCGGCCTACCCTTTCGCCACCCCAGAAAGCCCCGGAACCTGCCATGACGCCTCGCCTCGCCACCGTCCTCGTCCTCGCGATCGCCCTTGCCGCCTGCAGCAAGGGGCCGGATGCTTCCCGGAAGGACGCCAAGGCCGCCACGGCCGCTCCCCTGCTCCTCGCCGCCGAGGACGTCGTCACCCTCGCGAGAACCTCGCTCTCCTCGGGCCCCGTGATCACCGGCTCCGTGCAGCCCGAGCAGCGCGCGGACCTGCGCGCGGAAGTGCCGGCCGTCGTCCTGCAGGTCCACAAGGAGAACGGCGATCCGGTGCGCCGCGGCGACCTGCTGGTCCGCCTGGACGACACCGCCTACCGCGACGCCCTCGCCTCCGCCGAGGCGGCGAGCCGCGCCGCCGCCCAGGCCTTCGAGCAGGCCGGGCGCCAGCTCGAGCGCACGAAGACGCTGCGCGGCTCGGGCATGGCCTCCGCCCAGCAGCTCGAGGACGCCGAGGTCCGCCGCAACAACGCGCTGAGCGACCTCGAGGCGGCCAAGACGCGCGTCGTGCTCGCCCGCCAGCAGCTGCAGCGCAGCGAGGTGCGCGCGCCCTTCAACGGCATCGTGAGCGACCGCAAGGTCTCGGCCGGCGACACCGCCCAGGTCGGCAAGGAGCTCCTCAAGGTGATCGACCCGGCCAGCATGCGCTTCGAGGGCCTGGTGTCGGCCGACCACATCGGCGAGGTGAAGGCCGGCCAGTCCGTGGTCTTCCGCGTGAACGGCTATCCCGACGAGGAGTTCACCGGCAAGGTTCGCCGCGTGAATCCCGCCGCCAACCCGACCACCCGCCAGGTGGAGGTGCTGGTGGACTTCACCGGCCAGAAGCAGCCGCGCCTGGCGGGCCTCTACGCCGAGGGGCGACTGGAGACGGCGACCACGCCGGCCCTCACCCTGCCCGCCACCGCGCTCGTGCGCGACGGCGACAAGGCTTCCGCCTGGCGCGTGAAGGGCGGCAAGCTCGAGAAGGTGACGCTCGCCCTGGGCGAGCGCGACCCGCGCAGCGGCGACTGGGTGCTGAAGGGCGGCCTCGCCGAGGGCGACCAGGTGATCCGCCACCCGGGCGCGCTCCTGAAGGACGGCCAGCTCGTGCAGTCTTCCGTCGCGGCCGAGCCCACCAAGGCCGCCGCCACCGGCGGCGCGTCCCTCCCGAAGAGGAACTGAGCCATGTTCCTGTCCGATTTCGCGATCAAGCGGCCGGTCTCCACGGTCGTCGTCATCATCGGCCTCATGTGCCTGGGGCTCCTCGCGCTGAAGAACCTGCGCGTGAACCAGATCCCGGACGTCGAGCAGCCGGTGATCGTGGTGAACATCCCCTACCCGGGCGCCTCCCCGGAGACGGTGGAGCGCGAGATCGTGAACCGCGTCGAGAAGGCGCTGCAGTCGATCCCGCAGGTCTACCAGATCCGCTCCACCTCGGCCGAGAGCGCCGCCACGATCGTCATCATCTTCAACTTCAAGAAGAACATGGTCGAGGCCTCCGACGAGATCCGGAACGCCATCGCCTCGGTGCGGCACAAGCTTCCGATCGAGATGCGCGAGCCGATCCTGCGGCGGATCGACCCCTCCGCCCAGCCCATCATGCAGATGGGGCTCTCCTCGACGAAGCAGTCCCACGCCGAGATCTCGCGCCTGGCCGAGGACGTGCTCGCCGACCGCTTCCGCGGCATCGACGGCGTGGCCGTGGTGAACGTGAACGGGGCGCTGCGCCGGGAGCTCTCGGTGCTCCTGCACGCGGAGAAGCTGCGCGAGTACAACGTCTCGGTGACCGACGTGGTGAACGCGCTGCGCCTGCAGAACACGACGGCGCCGGTCGGCCGGGTGAAGGGCGCGCTCGACGAGCAGAGCATCCGCCTGGTGGGCCGCATCGAGTCGCCGGCGGAATTCGAGAGAATCGTGATCCGGCGCCGCGGCAACGAGGTGGTGCGCCTGAGCCAGGTCGCGAGCGTCGCCGACGGCTTCGCCGAGCTCGGGGGCTTCAGCCTCCGGAACGGCAACCCCAACGTGGGCATCTCGGTCACGCGCTCGCGCGACGCGAGCACGGTCACCGTCGCCACGGCCATCCGCAACCTCGTGGCCGAGATCAACAAGACGCTGCCTCCGGGGACGAAGCTCGAGGTCACCCGCGACGGAGGGGAGGACGCCGAGCAGAGCCTGAAGAACGTGATCGAGGCGCTGATGTTCGGGGCGATCCTCACGATCTTCGTGGTGTACGCCTTCCTCAATTCCTGGCGCTCGACCCTCATCACGGCGCTCTCGCTCCCGACCTCCGTCGTCGCGGCCTTCATCGCCATCTGGGCCTGCGGCTTCACCCTCAACTTCATGACGCTCCTGGGGCTCTCGCTCGCCATCGGCGTGCTGATCGACGACGCGATCGTGGTCCGCGAGAACATCGTGCGCCACATGGAGCGCGGCGCCGACCGGCTGACGGCGGCGAGCACCGGCACCGCGGAGATCGGCCTGGCGGTGACGGCGACCACCTTCTCCATCATCGCGGTCTTCATCCCCGTGGCCTTCATGGGGGGCGGCGCGGGCGAGTGGTTCCGCCCGTTCGCGCTCACGGTCGCGACCTCGGTGCTGGTGAGCCTCTTCATTTCCTTCACCCTCGACCCGATGCTCTCCGCCTACTGGGGAGACCCGGTCGGCTACCAGCAGCAGGAGAAGCGGGGCCTGCGCCGGTGGCTCGGGCGCTTCAACGCCTGGTTCGACCACCAGGCGGACCGCTACGGCAACGTGATCGCCTGGGCCCTGCACCACCGCAAGTCCATGGTCGCGATCGCGGTCGCGAGCTTCGCGGGCGCGCTCGTGCTGCAGGCGACCGTGGGAGGCTCGAGCTTCCTGCCGGCCTCCGACGTGGGCACCATCGCGATCGACGTGCGCACGCCCTCCAGCGCGAGCCTGGAGTACGCGAAGCTCAAGGTGGAGAAGGCGGCCGAGCTCGCGCGCACGATCCCCGAGACCCGGGCCACCAACAGCCAGGTGAACGCGGGCGGCGGGCGCGTGTACGTGGACCTCGGCAAGAGCACCGAGCGCGCGCGCTCGGCCGCCGTGATCGCCGCCGACCTGAGGAAGCTCATGGCGCGGATCGTCGGCGCCGAGTACGTGGTGCTCGACGACCTGAACAACGGCGTGAGGAAGCCCGTGCAGATCCAGTTCTCCGGGCCGGACTCGCGCCGGCTCATGGCGATCACCAGCGACTTCATGGAGAAGCTCAAGGGCGTGCGCGGCGCGGTGGACGTGGGGCTCTCGGAGCAGGAACCCAAGGACGAGCTGAAGATCGAGCTCGACCGGGGGCTCGCCAACGCGCTCGGCATCTCGGTCGGCGACGCGGCGCAGGCGCTGCGCGTGGCCTTCGCCGGCGTCGAGGTGGGCGACTGGGTCGATCCCACGGGCGAGTCGCGCGACGTGGCGGTGCGCCTGCATCCCGACGACCGCGTGGACGCGGCCAACATCGAGCGCCTGCCCATCGCCGTGAGCGGCACCAGCATGATGGTGCCGCTCGACCAGATCGCCACCATCACCATGGGCAAGGGCCCGGCGCAGATCCAGCACCAGGACGGCAAGCGGATGATCGCGGTGTCGGCCAACGCGCAGGGCCGCTCGCCGGGCGAGGTGACGGCCGACGCGATGAAGATCGCGAGGCAGATCGACTTCCCCGCCGGCTACGGCCTGGAGCTGGGCGGCGCCTCGCGCGACCAGAAGGAGGTCTTCTCCGAGATGGCGATCGCGCTGGCGATGGGCATCGCCCTCATGTACCTGGTGCTGGTGATGCAGTTCGGCTCCTTCACGGCGCCGCTGCCGGTGATGCTCTCGCTGCCGCTCTCGCTCATCGGCGTGGTCGTGGCGCTGCTCGTGACCGGCGGGACGCTCAACCTCATGAGCTTCATCGGCGTGATCATGCTCATGGGGCTGGTCGCGAAGAACGCGATCCTGCTCCTCGACTGCGCGCGCAAGGAGGAGGCGCAGGGCGTCTCCCGCGAGGAGGCGCTGATGCACGCCGGGCGCGTGCGCCTGAGACCGATCATGATGACGACCTTCGCGCTCGTCGCCGGCATGATGCCCGTGGCGATCGCGCTGGGCGAGGGCGGCGAGTTCTACCGCCCGATGGCGGTCGCGATCATCGGCGGCATCATCACCTCGACGATCCTCACGCTGCTGGTGGTGCCGACCTTCTACGACTCCATCGAGATCGCGCGCGACCGGGCGTTCGCCAAGTTCCGCGCCCGCGAGGCGCGCTGGAACGCCTTCGCCGCGTTCGTCGTGACCTTCGTCGAGGCGCTGCTCGCGCTGGTCGGCCTGCGCTCGCTCTACCGGATGGCCCGGCGCCTCCTCGGCTGGGCGGCGGCGAGAGCGCGGCGCGGCCCGGCGCCGCGGCCGGCGCCCCATCCCTCGGGAGACTAGCCGGCCGGCCGTGGCGGGCGGGCGCCGGGAGCGTCCGCCCGCGGCGGCGGATCAGTAGTCGTCGGCGCGCTTGCCCGGCGGCGACTTGCAGGGCCCCGTGTGGCGGGCGTTGTACTGGAAGTTCATCTCCATCGTCTCGCCGCCCTTGTCCTTCATGCGGGCCTTCATCGTGCCCTCGTAGGTCTTCCCGGCGTAGGTGATGCGGCCCTCGCCGTCCATGGTGCCGTCCTTGCCCCTGCACTGGATGCGCCAGGTGAGCGTGTTGCCGGCGAGCTTCTGCTCCAGGACCTTGCAGTCCTCCCCCTTGCGCGAGTTGTCCGGCATGAAGTCCTTCTTCGTCATGCACTGGTTGTGCTTCACCGGCGGCATGGCGAAGGGCATGCCCGGCATCTCCATCTTGGCGTTGATCTCCCAGTTGCCCTCCTCCAGGTTCGGGGCGGCGAGCGCGGTCGTCGCGGCGGGGACCGCCAGGAATGACAGGGCAAGGGCCAGGCGCTTCGTCGTTTTCATGGGACTCCGGGAGGGAATGGGGAGAACCGATGTTAGATTAGAATCCCCACTCCCCACAAGGAATTGGAGCCCGCATGCCGCGCCTTCCCGCCCTGGTCGCCTTCCTCCTCGCGCTCTCACCCGCCGCCTTCGCGCAACCCTGCCAGTGCATCGACCAGGGCGACATCAAGGCCCGCATCGCGGAAGCCAAGGCCGCCATGGAAGCCTACGGCGCCGAGATCCAGAAGATGTCCGAGCAGATGATGCGCACGCAGTCGCCGCTGCCCTACACGCGCGAGCGCCGCGAGAAGCTCCAGGGCCGCGTGCAGGGGGCGATCAACAAGGTCGCGGCCGGGCGCATCCAGACGGCGCCGACGATGGGCGACAACCCCGGGGGCACCGACAACCTGTGCAACGTGACGATCGGCCTGCACCCCTCGGCCACCGCCTGCATGCGCGAAAGCGTGCGCCGCCACGAGGAGCACCACCGCCAGGAGTGCCTGAAGACGCGCACCGCGGGCAAGATCGCGACCTCCGTGCGCACGGGGGCGGATCGCTTCGAGCGCGACGGCTTCCAGCTCACCCAGTACGCGAGCGAGGAGATGATGGGCTACTCCACGGAGATCTCGTTCCTGGAGGGGGAGCTCTACCGGCTGAAGACCGCCTGCCAGCCCAAGCGCGAGGTGCGCGACTACACCGCCGAGCTGCGCAACCGCAGCCAGCAGGGCCAGAAGCCCGCCGACCCGGTGAAGGGCGGCCTGGACACCGCGCGCAAGCTCCTCGGCTTCTAGGCGCGCGGGGCCGCGGGGCGTGAAGACGGGCGTCGCGCTGGCGCTCCTCGCGCTCGCCGCGGCCCCCGGCGCCGCGTCCGCGCAGCCGCCGGCGCCGCTCTTTCCGGGCGGCGCGGCCGCCTACCTCGTCCAGGCCGACGGCCGCACGCTCTGGTCGCGCGAGCCCGACCGCGCGCTCCCCCCGGCGAGCCTCACGAAGATCATGACGGCGCTCGTCTTCCTCGAAAGCGGCCTGCCGGCCGACGGCGTGGTCCGGGTGAGCCCGAGGGCGGCGCGGGCGACGGGCACGCGGCTGGGTCTCAAGGCCGGGGAGCGGATGCGGGCATGGGACGCGCTCGCGGCGACGCTCCTCGCCTCGGCCAACGACGCCTGCCTCGCGCTCGCCGAGCACGTGGCCGGCGACAAGGCGGGCTTCGCCGCGCGCATGAACCGCCGCGCCGCCGCGCTGGGGCTCGCGCGCACGCACTTCAAGAACCCCTGCGGCCACGACGAGCCCGGGCACCGCGCCAGCGCGCGCGACCTCGCGGTCCTCGCCGCCGCCGCCATGGGCGAGCCGCGCTTCGCCGAGCTCGTCGCGACGGTGGAGCTCGGCGTCGCCACGCTCGGCGGGCGGCGCTTCGCCCTCGAGAACCGCAACGAGATCGTCGGCCGCTATCCGGGCGCGGCGGGGATCAAGAGCGGCTTCACGCCCGGGGCGGGCAAGTGCCTCGTCGCGCTCGCGCGCCGCGACGGCGTCACCGTCCTCGTCGTGGTGCTGGGCGCGCCCGACCGCTGGTGGGACACGGTCGCCGCGCTCGACGCCGCCTTCGCCGAGGCGAAGGCCGCGCGCTGACCATGCCACCGGGGCCGCGCCTGCCCGCGTTCCTCGCGGCCGCCGTCACGCTCGCCTACCTCGGCGCTTTCGCGGGCGTCTTCCAGTTCGACGACTACAAGGTGATCGTCGAGGAGCCCACGGTGCATTCCTTCGCGGCGTGGCTCGCCGACCTCGGGCACGGCATCCGCCCGGTGCTCAAGCTCTCCTACCTCCTCAACTGGCTCGCGGGCCCGGGCGAGGCGGGATTCCACGCCTTCAACCTCGCGGTGCACGCCGCCAATGTCCTGCTCGCCTTCGCGCTGGCCCGGCGCCTCGCGCGGGCGCACGGGCTCGAGGGCGAGGACGGCGCGCGCGCCGCGCTCGTCGCGGCGCTGCTCTTCGGGCTTCACCCGGCCCAGACCGAGGCCGTCACCTACCTCAGCGGGCGCTCGGCGAGCCTCATGGCCTTCTTCTACCTGGGCGGGCTCGCCGCCTACGCGGCCGGCGCGCAGGGCGGACGGCGCGTTCTCCTCTACGCGCTCTCGCCGGCGTGCTTCGCCCTCGCGGTGGCGACGAAGGAAGCGGCGGCGAGCTTTCCCCTCGCGCTCCTGTGGTGGGAGGCCTGCCAGCCGGGCGCGAAGGACTGGCGCGCGATCGCGCGCCGGCAGGCGGCGCACTGGGCGCTCCTCGCCGCGATCGCCGCCCTCCTCGCCGCGCATCCGCTCTACGGCACGCGGCTCGCGCCCGCGCTCGACGCGGAAAGCCTTCGCCGCAACGCGCTTTCGCAGGTGGACGCGATCGCATACCTGGTCCTGCGGCTCGTGCGTCCCTGGCCGCTCAACATCGACCCGGACCTGCGCATGGCCTCCGAGTGGAACCTCACGCTCGCGGTCGAGGCCGCGCTCCTCGCCGCGGGCGCGCTCGCCGCCGCGCTCTCCTTCCGGCGGCGGCGGTGGTGGGGCCTGGGCGCCGCGTGGTTCGTCCTGCAACTCCTGCCCACCAACTCGATCCTGCCGCGCGCGGACCTCGCGAACGACCGCCACCTCTACCTCGCGGGCCTCGGGTTCTTCGTGGCGGCCGGCGTGGAGCTCGCCGGGTGGGCGAAGCGGCGTCCCGGCCTGTCGCGGCGGATCTGGACGTCCGCGGGCGTGGCGATCGCCTTGCTCGCCTTCGCCACCGCGGCGCGCAATCGCGACTACGCGAGCGAGGTCGCGCTCTGGGAGCAGACGGCCCGCGTTTCGCCGGAGAAGCCGCGCGTCCACAACAATCTCGGCCACGCCTACAGCCGCGCCGGGCGCCTCGACCTGGCCGAGGCCGCCTATCGCGAGGCGTTGCGCCTGCATCCGGGATACGATGTGGCGCGCGACAACCTGGCCGTCCTGATGCGGCGCAAGGCCGGGAGCGCGCCGGCATCCCGGGACCCACCGACCGCACGACCTTGAGGACAACTCCATGAAGCGCAGCGCCCTCCTCGCCGCCCTCGCCCTCTTCGCCCTGGGCCCCGCCCACGCCTTCGACCTGCAGGGACACCGCGGCGCGCGCGGCCTCGCCCCGGAGAACACCCTGCCCTCCTGGCGCAAGGCGCTCGAGATCGGCGTCGACACGATCGAGTGCGACATGGCGATCACGAAGGACGACGTGGTCGTGGTCCACCACGACCTGTGGCTCAACCCGGATCTCACGCGCGGCCCCGACGGCAAGTGGCTCGAGGCGCGCGGTCCCGCCATCCGCAGCCTCACCTTCGAGGAGCTGCAGCGCTACGACGTGGGCCGCATCAAGCCGGGCACGAAGTACGCGGCCGACTTTCCCCACCAGGTGAGCGCGGACGGCACCCGCATCCCGAGGCTCTCGGACTTGTTCGACCTCGTGAAGCAGTCGGGCAACGCAAAGGTCGGCTTCGACTGCGAGACCAAGCTCTCGCCGCTGGAACCGGACGCGACCCTGCCGCCGGAGGCGTTCGCGCGCCGCGTCGTCGCGGAGATCCGCAAGCACGGCATGGCCGCTCGCACGATGGTGCAGTCCTTCGACTGGCGCACCCTGCAGGTCATCCAGAAGGAGGCGCCGGAGATCCGCACGATGTACCTCTCCTCGCCGCGCACGCTCAAGGCGGAGGCCGACGGGAAGCCCTCGCCGTGGCTCGCCGGGTTCGCGCCGGAGTCCCACGGCGGCACCGTGCCCAAGGCGGTCAAGGCCGCCGGCGGCCGCATCTGGGCGCCCAACCAGACCTACCTCACGCCGGAGCTCCTCGCGGAAGCGCGCGCCCTGGGCATCGTCGTCATTCCCTGGACGGTGAACGACCCGAAGATGATGGCGAAGCTCCTCGACATGGGCGTGGACGGGATCATCTCCGACCGCCCGGACCTGGTGAAGGAAGAACTCGCCCGGCGCAAGCAGGCCGGGGGCTAGCCCGCCCAGCGCACGGACTTCGCGCGCTCCCCGAGCGCGGCGAGCACCGCCTCGGCCGCGCCCACGCCGCGGTCGTTGGCCTCCTCGAAGATCGAGATCCCGCTCGCGTCCGCATGGGCGAAGTGCACGCGCCCGCGGTGGCCGGTGACGCGCCTTCGCGCCGCACCCCAGACGAGACCCGGGCGAGGACGCACCATCGCGTGGCCATTGGCGAAGACGTCGATGCGCGTCGTGATCGCGCGGATCTCCGGGTGCGGCCTCGCGAGGTCCGCGAGCGCGGCCTCCGCCCACGACTCCCGCGTGGAAGAGAGCAGGCGCCGGCGCGCCGCCGCCGGGGCCTCGCCCGAGAGCGGCCGGTACCAGGTGAGCACCGTCGGTCCCGGCCGCGTCGCGACGCCCTGGTGCGTGGCGACCACGTAGCCGAGGGAATCGCTCTCGAAGATCACGTTGTCCCAGGAAAGCGGCGCGCCGTGGTGCACGTGCGGCGGCTCCGAGAGCGTGAGGTTCGCCGTGAGCCAGGGCGCGTAGTCCCAGGCGCGCAGCGCCTCGACGAGCGCCGGGGGCGCGCCGGCGAGCGCGCGGGCCGCGAAGGCGAAGGGCGCGGCCCAGATCACGTGCTCCGCGAGGTAGCGCACCGCGCGCTTCTCGTCCGCGAGCCAGGCGTCGAGCGCCACGCCGCGGGCCCCCTCTTCCACCCGGTGGACCAGCGCGGAGGGCACCGCGCGAAGGCCGTGGCGTTCCGCGAGGCCGCGCACCACGAAGCCGATGCCGTCGGGCCAGGTGAGCACGGCGTCGCGCTCGGCGTCCCGGGCGCTCGCGCCGCGGCTCGCGAAGTAGTGGATGCCCGCCCAGGCCGAGGTGTCGCGGTAGTCGCAGCCGTAGTCGTCGCGGCAGGCGTAGTTCACGAGCCAGTTCACCGCCTCGGAGCCGAAGCCTTCGCCGCGCATCCAGTCGCGCATCGTCACGCGGTCCAGGGCGAGGAGCGCCGGGTCGCGCGAGGAGAACTCGAGCGGGATCGCGAACGCGCGCCGCCCGTCCGCGCCGCGCATCGCCTCGAAGGCGCGCATGCGCTCGTGGAAGCGCTGCCACTCGCCGGCCTCGGCCTTCGTGCGCCCGGCGAGCGGCGCGAGCCCCTCCTCCCAGGTCCCGTTGCGGTAGAGGCGCTCCTGCGGCGCCTGGCACAGCGCCCGCTCGTCGTAGCGCGGCCTGTCGGCGTCGGGGTCGCCCTGCAGCACGCCGAGCTCGGCGAGGATGAGCCTCGTGGCGCGCGCCTCGCGCGTCGGCAGCGGGATGTAGTGCGCCCCCCACGGGTACGCGCTCACCGCGTTCGCGCCGGAGCGGGCGTTGCCTCCCGGCTCGCGCTCGAGCTCCAGCAGCGCGAAGTCGTCGAAGCCGGCGCGGCGCAGCCGCCAGGCCGCCGAGAGCCCGGAGACGCCGGCGCCCACGATCACGACGCGCGCGCGCCGCGTCTCCCCGGCCGCGGGAAAGGGCCCGTCGCGCAGGCGGTGGCCGAGGGCGTGGCTCGTGGAGAGCAGGTCGCCGGGCGGCGTCGCCGGGACCCGCGGCGAGCAGCCCGCCGCGAGGATCGCCGCGCCCGCGCCGAAGAAGGCCCGGCGGTCCATCACTCCGCCGATCCGCGCCGCCACTCCGATTCGAAGTAGGTCACCAGCACCTGGTTGTTGAGCCGGTTCACCTCCGCGGGCACGCGCGCCATGTCCTTCGGGAAGCCGAAGAGCGCCGGATGGATCTCCGGCGTCACGAAGCGCAGCCCCTCCGGGTAGCGCGCCGGCGGCGCGTACGGCCCCTGGGAGGCGATGATGAATCCCCACTCGCCGAAGGAGGGCACCAGCGCGTGCAGGGGCGTCACCTCGAAGCCCACGCTCTCGAGCGTGGTCACCACGCACCAGAAGGAGCGCCGCGCGTAGAGGGGCGAGGTGGACTGGATCACGGCGATGCCGCGCGCGGAGAGCCGGCGCTTGAGCAGCTGGTAGAAGGCGGTCGTGTAGAGCTTGCCCAGGGAGTGGTTGCTGGGGTCGGGGAAGTCGATCGCCACGAAGTCGAAGTGCTCGCGCGAGGCCTCCAGCCAGACGAAGGCGTCCGCGTTGACCACCTTCACCTTCGGCGAGTTGAGCGCGTCGCCGTTGAGCGATCGCAGCGCCGGCGCGTCGGCGAAGAGCCGCGTGATGGCGGGGTCGAGATCCACCAGCGTGACGGACTCGATGTCCGGGTACTTGAGGATCTCGCGCAGCGCGAGCCCGTCGCCGCCGCCCAGGACCAGCGCGCGCCGGGCCTGCGGCAGCGCCGCGAGCGCCGGGTGCACCAGCGTCTCGTGGTAGCGGTACTCGTCGAGGGCGCTGAACTGGAGGTTGCCGTTCAGGTACAGGCGAAGGTCGTCGCGCCAGCGCGTGACCACGATGCGCTGCGCCCGGCTCGACTCGGCGTGGATGATCTGGTCGGCGTAGAGCTGGTGCTCGGCGAGCTGGGTGAGCCGCTCGGCGGCCGCGAAGCCCCCGGCCAGCGCCGCGAGGACGACCGCGCAGCGAAGCGCCACGACGCGGGGCGCGCGCAGCCGGTCGCGGAAGAGCCAGACGGCCCAGAGCGCGACCGCGGCGTTCATGAGGCCGAAGAGGAAGGCGGTGCGGATGAGCCCCAGGCGCGGCGCCAGCACGAGCGGGAACGCGATCGAGACGGCGAGCGCCCCGATGTAGTCGAAGGTGAGCACCTGGGCCACCACGTCCTTCAGGCCGAGGCGCTCGCCGAGGATGCGCATGACGAGCGGGATCTCCAGGCCGACGAGGATGCCCACGAGGACCACGATCGCGTAGAGCACCACGCGGAAGCCCGGGCCGGCGTAGGCGAAGGACAGGAACATCACGGCCGCGGAGAAGCCTCCCAGGACGGCGATCAGCAGCTCGATGTCGACGAAGCGGGTGACGAGGCCCGAGACGATGTATCGCGACAGGTAGGAGCCCACGCCCATGGCGGCGAGGTACACGCCGATCACCACGGAGAACTGGGTGATGGAGTCTCCCAGCAGGTAGGTCGAGGCCGCGGCGGCGATGAGCTCGTAGACGAGCCCGCAGGCCGCGATGACGAACACCGAGGCGAGCAGCGCCCGGTTGAGCGCGGCCGAGGGCGCCAGGGGCGCCGCGCGCGCTTCGGCGGGCGGGACGTGCTCGGCGGTGCCGGTCATGCGGGGGCTCGCGTCCCGGCCCGTCAGCCGCCGTGGATCGCCGCGGCCACGATGATCGCGATGGCGAGCACGAAGGCCGCCACCACCGTGGCGAGGGACTGGTTGCGGTTCTCGATCAGCTCCTTCCACAGGTCGTAGGGCGTGATCTTGTCCACCACGATGAAGGCGATCATCACGAGGACGATGCCGATCACCGAGTAGATGACCGATCCGATCAGGGCTGCGGGCTTCAGGTACTCGAACATGGCTGCCTCCTTGGGGTTACTTGTGGCCGGAAAACCCGCCGCCGCCGCTGCGGCCGACCGTCCGGTTGTAGGCCTGCTCGGCGCGCACTCGCTTGAACTCCTCGGCGTCGGAAGGGAACATCGACCATCCGCGGTACTGGGCGAAGCCGTACAGCCCGAGGGCGAGGAGGCCGGAGACGATGAAGTTTCGGAACATGGGGCGCGGCCTCCGTCAGTCGTCGTCGTCGTCGGTGGACGAGGTCGCGTGGTCGCTCTCGGCCCAGCGCGCGCGCTCGAAGGCCGCGGCGCGTCCCCAGGCGACCAGCGGCCACAGGACCAGGAAACCGAGGAGCAGCGCGAGGTTCGACCATCCGGAGGCGGGCCGGTAGAGGCGGACCTCGCCGGTCACCTGCTGTTCCAGGCGGCCCCGGGGATCGGGGAACGCGCCCGCGCTTGCGTCGATCGCGAGCGTGTACCGGCCGCCGGGCACCCGGAGGATCTCCGCCAGGTCGTCGCTCGTCGCCTCGTCCTTCCGGGCGAGGCTGCGCAGGCCCAGCTGGCGGGAGACACGCCACGCGCGGCCCGTGTCCGCGTCCACGAGCTGCATGTCGAGGTTGAGCCAGGACTGGCGCGCGCTCGAGGTCGTGCGCAGGTTCACCGTGCCCTCGCGCCCGCCGAGCTCGAAGACGGGGCTCACGAAGCGCGTGGGCGCGCCCATGGGCACCGCGAAGGAGAGCGGCCCGGGCTGCGCCCCCGAGTTGGCCGCCATGAACCCGAACTGCAGGACGAACGCGACCGCCGCGAACGCGAGAAAGGCGGCCCAGTAGCCGAAGCTCCCGCCCGCGTGCGGCGAAGGCTGGTTGGGCGCCACGCCCTTGCGCGTGGGCGGGCGGCTCTTGAGGCCGAGCGCCTTCCACAGGACCTCGGGCTCCACGTACTCGCCGAGCGACCAGGTGATCTCGTTTTCGGTGGCCTCGGAGGACAGGATGAGGGGCGGCGCCACGTAGTCGTCCACGCGGCAGGTGTCGCCGAGCTTCACCCGCCAGTAGAACTCGCCCGCGAGGAAGACCACCCTGGGCTCGCTCTTCTGGAAGTGCACGAACTCCCGACCGAGGTAGCGCACCCGCGGGACGCCGAACAAGGCGCTCGCCTCCTTCGGCGTCTCGGCCGCGTCCTTCACGACGCTGAAGTGGCCCTCGTACTCGCTCACCCACAGGTAGCCCTGGGCGAGGTTGTGGAGCAGGTACTCGACCCACTCGTAGCGCTCCCCCTCCACGACGATCTGCCGGCGCAGGTAGCCGACGACCTCGTAGTCCACGCCCCGCCACTTCCCCGTCGTGCCGAGCGGGATCGAGGGCCCGAAGGCCGGCTTGTGGGTTTCATTGCGCTGGACGATCTCGCCGATGGTGCCCGCGACATCGGTCACGGTGCCGCAGGACTCGCAGGCCACGACCTTGGTCGCGGCGACGTGCTTCGAGATCGGCGCGCCGCAGCCGCCGCACTTGAAGGCGAGCGCGCGGCCCTGGGCCTCCACCGGCCGGTCCGGGTCGCGCAGCCCCGCGAAGCCGAAGGCGTCGAAGGGCAGGCGCTCGCCGAGGTAGATGTGGGGAACGTCCTCGGAGTAGTCGATCGTCGCGAAGCGCGCGCCGGGACCGCGCAGGTCCGCGACCGGCGCCTTCCAGCCGGCGGTGAAGCGGAAGGGCAGCTCGCCCTCGCCCGCGATCACCTCGGCCTTCTCGAGGTTGGTGACGCCGTAGCGCTCGCCGAGGAGCGTCACCGCCATGCCCGGCTTCAGCGCCTCGAAGGCGGGCACCTCGGCGGGCGGCGAAAGGTAGGCGATCGTGTAGTCGCGGCTCGCGTCCGAGAGCCAGGCGCTCTTGCCGTTGTCGAAGAGCACGTGCCACTCGTTCCACAGGCCCGACTCGTAGCGGTACTGGATGCGCCCGGCGATCGTGAAGGGCTCGCCGCGGTGGCGGCCCGTGGCGCCGACCTGCAGGAGCGTGTCGTCGGCGAGGAGCTCGGCCTGCTTGCCGACGTCCTCGAGCCGGACGCCCTCGCGCACCAGCGTGGCCCGGCAGAAGGCGCACACCGCGACGATCGAGGTGGCCCCCCGGAAGCGCAGCGGCCCGCCGCAGGACGGGCAATTCGCCATTCGCGTGCGCACCGCGCCTTCGATCGCCACCGGTTCATCCCCCCCGCGGCCCGCGTGCGGTCCGGGCGCCGCACGTCTTCGAGCGCCGATTATACCCAGTGCCTCTAGCCGTTCCGGGGCGTTTCGGGGCGGTCCGGCGCGAATCCGGACAGGTCGATCCGGCTGCGCCCGTCCACGACCCGCTCGGCAAGCGCCTCGCCGATCGCCGCCGAGTGCTTGAAGCCGTGGCCGGAGCACGGCGAGGCCACGAGCACCGTCGGAAAGTCCGGGTGCGCGCCGATCACGAAACGGAAGTCCGCGGCCATCGTGTAGAGGCACGCCTCGGCCTTCACGCAGTCGCCGGTAAGCCCCGGGAAGCACGGCCCCACCTTCGCCTCGAAGAAACGCCGCGCCTCCTCCGGCCCGACCTCGCGCAAGGCCCCGTCGGGCGTCGTCGCCTCGTCGTGCTGCTCGGTCGCGACCTTCACGCCGCCCGCCGCGCCGTCGAGCGCGGGAAACCCGTAGATCGGCTGCGCGTGGCCCGCGAGCTCCCAGATGAAGACCGGAAAGCGTCCCGGCGCGAAGGCCTCCGCCGGTCCCGCCGGGGCGAACCAGAAGAGCGCCTGTCGCCGCACGGTGAACCGCCCGGCCCAGGTGGCGCCGAGCAGCTCCGGCAGCCACGGCCCGGCGGTGACGACGAGGTGGCGCGCGCGGTACTCGCCGCGGTCGGTGCGAAGGCGCGCGAAGCCACCCGCCTCGTCGAAGCCGCTCGCCCGCTCCCCGCGGTGGACGGTGGCGCCATGCCGCTGCGCCAGCGCGAGCTGCGCCGCGATGCAGCGCTCGGGACGCAGGAAGCCCGCCCCGGGCTCGTGGTAGCCCACCTCGTCGTCGCGCACCGCGAAGGGCGGGAAGCGCCGGCGGATCGCGCGCGCGTCGAGGATCTCGTGGGCGATGCCGTGGCGCCTCGCCGCCGCGACCGTGGTCGCGAAGAAGCCCGGGCCGTGGCACTGCGCCCGCGCGCCCGCGCCGGAGACGACGAGTCCGCCCGTCACGGTGAGGAGCGACTCGCCCGTCTCGCGCTCGATCGCGCGCCAGATCTCGTGGGAGCGCATCGCGAGCGGCGTGTACTCCTCGCCCTCGCCGATCGCGAGCCGCGTGATGCGCGTCTCGCCGTGGCTCGAGCCGAAAGCGTGCGGGGGCGAGTGCCGGTCGATGCCGAGCACCCGGAGGCCGCGGCGGGCGAGCTGGTACAGGGCCGCCGATCCCATGGCGCCCAGGCCGAGCACGATCGCGTCCCAGGGCTCTTCCATGGGCCGATTGTAGTGAGGCTGCCGGCCGCGCGTCTTGACCGGCGCTCGCGCCCGTGCAACAAAGCGCGATGCGACCGACTTCCCTTCGCGCGGCGTTGCCCACGGCCCTGGCCGTCCTGGGCCTCGCCGCCGCCTTCGCCGCGATGCCCGCCCGCGCGCAGGCGAAGGCGGCGGAGCACCGCGTCGCCCTCGTCGTGGGCAACGCCGCCTATCCCGGCGCGGCGGCGCTGCGCAATCCGGTCAACGACGCGAAGGCCGTCGCGGACCGGTTGCGCGCCCTGGGCTACGAGGTCCAGCTGCGCACGGACGCCACGCAGCGCGACATGACGCGCGCGGTGAGCCAGTTCGGCCAGAGCCTGCGGCCCGGCAGCGTCGCGCTCTTCTACTACGCCGGCCACGGCATGCAGGTGCGCGGGCGCAACTTCCTGGTGCCGGTGGACGCGCAGATCGAGAGCGAGGCCTCCGCCCGCAGCGAGTCGGTGGACCTGGACCTCGTGCTGGAGCAGCTCGGCCCCGCGCGCCTGAGCATGGTGATCCTGGACGCGTGCCGCAACAACCCGTTCGAGAACCGCTTCCGCTCGGGCCGCGGCGGCGGCCTCGCGCAGATCGACGCGCCCAAGGGCACGCTCCTCGCCTACGCCACGGCGCCGGGCAAGGTGGCCTCCGACGGCGAGGGCGCGCACGGGCTCTACACGGCCGAGCTCCTGAAGGCGATGGACCTTCCCGGCATCAAGGTCGAGGAGGCCTTCAAGACGGTGCGCGTGAACGTGATCAAGGCCACCGCGAGCGAGCAGATCCCCTGGGAGTCGTCGTCCCTCACGGGCGACTACTACTTCCGCCCCGTGGACCGGAGCGCCGAGGCGGCGAAGTCGGCGCGCGAGGTGAGCGCGAAGCAGGCCGAGCTGCAGGCGCGGCTCGACGCCGAGCGCAGCCAGCGCGAGCGCGACGCGGCGCTGCTCAAGTCGGAGATGGAGAAGCTGCGCGAGGAGGTGCGGCGACTCTCCGCGGCGGCGCCGCCGGCGCCGGCCGGCGCGAAGGCGGAGCCGGAGGCCGCCGCGAAGCCGCCGCCGGCGGCGAAGGATGTTGGGGCAACCGCGGATCCCGCCGCGAAGAAGAGTGCGGCGAAGCCCGCCGCCGAGCGCAGGGAAAAGTCCCCCACGAAGACCGCGAAGGCGAGTTCCGCGGCGCCCGCGCCGGCCGCGCGCGAGGAGGCGCCGGTCCGGCCGCTCGCCGCGGTGGTCCGCTCGGAATGGGATCGGCGCATGGCGCTCCTGGAGGCGCAACGGGGGTCGCTCGCCTTCCCGAAGGCGGTGGCCCTCTTCCTGGGGCCCTTCAGCGACGAGCAGCTCCTCGTGCTCGTGGACAAGGAGAAGCAGTTCCGGGCGATGCCCTACCACAGCGCCTTCGCGATCGCGGTGCCTTCCCGCGGGAAGTTCGTCGGCCGCCGCGCGTTAAACGAGCGCACCCCGGACTTCGCGCAGGAGACCGCGCTCCAGCGCTGCCGGAACGACTCCGGCGAGGCGTGCGTCGTGATCGTGGCGAACGGGGATTTCCGCGAGACGGCGTTCATCGAGTGGGCGCGCGAGGCGAAGGGCGACCACCTCATCCGCATGCGCAACTTCTTCCTCGGGCTGCGCCCCCTGCCCTAGGCCGGCCGCCTCAGCCGCCGCCCAGCTCGACCTCGTGCAGGATCAGCCGGCTGTAGGTCTCGCGGGCGCCCGCGCGCTCGCGAAGCTGCTCGACGAGGCGGAAGAGCTCCTCGCGGTCCGCGCAGGCCACGCGCAGCGCATAGTCGAAGGAGCCCGTCATCACCGCGGCGCCGAGCACCTGCGGCAGCTCGCGCAGCGCCGCCTCGAAGCGCGCCGCGGAGATGCCCTCCTTCAGCGTGACGTCGATGTGCGCCTCCAGCCGGAATCCCAGGGCCTCCGGGTCGACGCTCGCGCGGATGTGGCGGATCGTGCCCGATCGCTGCAGCCGCTTCACGCGCTCCGCGACGGCGTTGGAGGAAAGACCCACGGATTCGCCGATCTCGGTATAGGACCGGCGGCCGTCCTTCCCCAGGATTCCGAGAATTTCCCTGTCGATCCTGTCCATTCCGCGAATATCTCCGTATCGCGACGCGTTTGTGGGGAAAAAGCGAGAAATGCGAAGCCTACCCCCGAATATACTTTCGCGCACCCCGCCCTGGAGCCCGGATGCGACCGTCGTCCTCACCCCTGCCGACTTTCTTCCGCCGCCCGGCGCGGCTCCGGGCCCTCGCGTGCGCGGGCGCCGCGGCGCTCCTGGCCTCCTGCGGCGGCTCCGGGGGAGGAAGCGTCCCGTCCGCGACCGGAAAGCTCACGCTCACGGCCTGCGTGATCGAGGCGGGCGCGACGGCCTGCCAGGCCACGGTCGCGTGGAGCACGAGCAACGCGTCGTCGCCCCGCGTCGCGGTGGGCTCGACGACCCTGTCCACCGCGCCGAACGGTTCCGCGCAGGCGGCGATCGGCGGCGACGGCGTCACCGTCACGCTCCACGACGGCGCCACCCGCCTCGACGAGCGCAGCCTCGCGGGGCGCTGCGTGGCGGCGGCGGCGTGGAACGGCGCCCAGTGCGCGCCCTTCGCGGTGCGCGCCACGGAACGCGCCGCGACGCCCTTCGCGGAAGGCGGCAACCCGGTGACGCTCGAGGTGGTGGTCTACCGTCCCTTCGGCGCGGGCCCCTTCCCGGCGGTGATCTTCCACCACGGCTCCACGGGCAACGGCGACGACCCGTCGCTCTTCCGCATCACCTTCGAGCACCAGGCCGTGGCGCGCTTCTTCGCCGAGCGCGGCTGGATCGTCGTCTTTCCGCAGCGCCGCGGCCGCGGGGCCTCGGACGGCACCTACGACGAGGGCTTCACGCCCGATCGCGCGCGCTATTCGTGCCTGCAGGGCCCGGCCCTCGCCGGTGTCGAGCGCGCGCTGGGCGATGCGGACGCGGCGCTCGCGCACGTGCAGGCCATGGCCGGCGTGGACGCCTCCCGGATCGTCTCCGCCGGCCACTCGCGCGGCGGCATCCTCGCGATCGCGCACGCGGGACTGCGCAGCGCCTCCTTCCGCGGCGCCGTCAACTTCGTCGGGGGATGGCTCGGCGAGGGCTGCACGGACGCGGTGCCCGTGAACCGCGCGACCTTCGCGAGGGGCGGGCCGTTCCCGGCCGAGACGGCCTGGATCTACGGCCTGAACGACCCCTTCTACGGCGCCGCCCACAGCCAGGCGAACTTCGACGCCTTCGTGATGGCCGGGGGCAAGGGCGCGTTCGCGCTGCACGAGCGCGGCGCGGGGCTCAACGGCCACTTCGTCCACGACGACCCGGCGCTCTGGGGCGCGTCCCTGCAGGCCTACCTCGCGCGCGTGGCGGGTCCCTAGCGCCGTCCTACTCGACCACGGTCTGCGACTGCTCGCGCAGGTACTGCGTGACGTAGTAGAAGGACCCGATCGCCTTGCCCGTCGATCCCGAGCCCTTCCAGCCGCCGAAGGGCTGGTAGCCGGGCCAGGCGCCGGTGGTGGCGCCCTGCGGGCGGTTCACGTAGACCACGCCCGCCTCGATGCGGTCGAGGAACTCGCCCACCTCCTCCGGCGCGCCGTAGAAGCCGGCCGTGAGCCCGTAGTCGGTGTCGTTCGCCCGCACGATCGCCTCGTCGAGGGAATCCACCGCGCCGACGAGGACGAAGGGCAGGAAGTGCTCGTCGCGCCAGAGGCGCGATTCCCAGGGCGCGGTGGCGACCGTCGGCGCGACGAAGTAGCCGCGCGCGAGGGGGCCCTCCGCCATCTCGCGCCCGCCGGCGAGGATCCGCCCGCCGGCCGCGGCTTCCGCGACGACCTGCCGGTAGCGCCCGCGCGCCGCCTCGTTGATCACGGGCCCCATCCAGTTCTCGCGCCGCGTCGGGTCGCCCACGCTCGCCTCCTGCGCGAGTTTCGCGAGCCTCGCGGCGAGTTCCTCCATCACGGGCCGCTCCACGAGCACCCGCGACGCGGCGGAGCACTTCTGGCCCTGCAGCCCGAAGGCCGAGCGGAAGATGCCCGTGGCGGCGCGCCCGAGGTCCGCGTGGCGCGTGACGATGACGGGATTCTTGCCGCCCATCTCGGCGATGCACGGCCGCGGCCAGCGGCCCTCGGCGAAGCGGCGCACGATCGCCATGCCCACCTCCCCCGAGCCCGTGAAGGTGATGCCCGCCACATCGGGGTGGCGGACGAGCGCATCGCCCACCTCCGCGCCGCCGCCCGTCACGTGGTTCACGACGCCGTCCGGGATCCCCGCGTCGCGGAAAGCCTCCATGAGGAGCGCCCCGCACCAGGCGGTGTCGCTCGCCACCTTGAACACGACGGTGTTGCCGGCCACGAGCGCCGCGCCCACCGGCCCGCCCGCGAGCGCCAGGGGGAAGTTGAAGGGCGCGATCACGGCCCACACGCCGTGGGGCTTGAGCACGGTGCGGTTGTGGCTCGCGTAGCCCGCCACCGGGTCGTCGGGCAGGAAGCGCACGAAGCCGCCGTTCTCCTCCATCTCCGCGCAGTACCAGTCGATGAGGTCGGCGGTCTCCTGCACCTCGCCGAGCGCCTCCAGGCGGTTCTTGCCCACTTCCAGCGCCATCGCCGCGGCGAGTTCGCAGACTCGCTCCGAGATCAGGCGCGCCGCGCGCCGCAGCATCGCCACGCGCTCGGGCCACGGCGTCGCGGCCCAGGGCCGGAAGGCGGCCGCCGCCGCGGCCACCGCGTCGTCGGCGTCGCGCGCCGTGCCGCGCGGCAGGCGCGCGAGGAGCCATTCGCGGTCGATCGGCGAGCGCGACTCGAAGCTCTCGCGGGCGAGGCGCGCCTCGCCGCCGATGCGCATGGGGAGCGTCTCGCCCAGCCGCGACCTCACGCGCGCGAGCGCCGCCTCGAACCGCTCGTGCAGCTCCGCGGGCGGGTCGAACATCGTCGAGTAGGTGAGCCTGAAGGGCTTGCGGTCCTCGTCCATTTCCGGTTCCGGGTCGTGGGGCTTGCCTGCGGGGCTAGGGCTTGCCGTCCTTCGGCACGGCGAGCTTGAGCCACTCCTCCCGGTCCATGCGGATCAGGTCCACGAGCCGCGTCTGGGAGCCGCCCTCCGGCTCGAGGCCGAGGGCGCGGATCTTCTCGCGCACCCCGGGCAGCGCGAGCGCCTTGTTCGCGCCGGCGTTGTGGGCCGCGACGAGGGGGCGGGGCGTGGCGCTCGGGAGCATGAGCCCCTGCCAGTCCACGGCCTCGAAGCGCTCGAAGCCGGACTCGGCGACCGTGGGAACCTTCGGCAGCGCGTGCGCGCGCGCCGCGCCCGTGACGGCGAGCGCCTTCGCCTTCCCGCCCGCGACGGCCGCGAGCGCGTCGCGAAGGGGCACGAAGGCGACGTCGGCCTTGCCCGCCGCGACGGCCTCGAGCGCCTCCTGCGCCGTCGGGTGCTCCACGCGCCGGAGATCGACCTTCGCGACCGCCTTGAAGTGCTCCCCGGCGAGGCCCCGCGCGCGACGCGATCCCACGGCCGCGTAGGCGAGCTTCCCCGGCCGCGCCCGCGCGGCCTTCACGAGATCGGCGACGCCCGCGAGCCGCGACTTCGCGGCCGCGACGACGACCAGGGGCGAGCTCGCCACGAGCGTGACGGAGGCGAAGTAGTGGACGCGCGGGTCCTCGATCGTCGCGCTGGGGGCGAGCAGCAGCGTGTAGGCGTCCCAGGAGGCGCGCGAGGCGCGCCAGGCGGCCGATTCCCGGCCCTCGCCCGTCACGTTCTCGACCGTCACCGGCTGGCCCCAGACGTCCGCGAGCGCCGGCGCGAGGATGCGCGCGAGGCCGTCGGATTCGCCGCCCGGCGCGTCGGGCACGACGATCGCGATCCCGCGCGCGGGGAACGGCGGGGTCGCGCCCGCGGCGAGCGCGAGCGCGAGCAGGGCGGACGCGAGGGCGCGAAGGGGGGAAGTTCTCATGATCGGAGCCTCAGGTGAGCGCGATGAACTCGGGATTGTCCTG
>CALEJW010000210.1 GCA_937898635.1 uncultured Pseudomonadota bacterium
ATCGGGCGTGGCCACTGCGGTCCACGTGCTGAACACGGGGAGGACCTCTGCCGTCGCCGCCGGCGCGGTCCCGTTCATGAGCCAGACGGCCGCGCGGCCGAAGAACCCCTTCCAGAGAAGGTCGGTCTTGCCGTCGCCGTCGAAGTCGGCCATGTGCGTCACCGCCCAGCCGCTGCCGCTGGCGAGGATCTCGGAAGTCGAGGTCGCGGCAAGGCCGTTCATCAGCCACACGGCCGCGCGCCCGTCGGCGTTCTGCCACAGGAGGTCGCTCTTGCCGTCCGCATCGAAGTCCGGGCGGGTGGGCGCTCGGGACTCGAAGAGGGAGATGTCCTGGTCCACGTCCGCGGCGGGCGCGTAGGAGTCGTCACCGGCCTGGGAGGCGCGGATCGTGCAGGTGCCGGCGCTCACCATCGTGATCGTGCTGCCGGCCGCCGTGCACACGCCCGCGGTGAGCGAGGTGAACGAGACGGTGAGACCGGAGGTCGCGGTGGCCGAGAC
Organism: uncultured Pseudomonadota bacterium; assembly: GCA_937898635.1. Classification (GTDB taxonomy): domain Bacteria; phylum Pseudomonadota; class Gammaproteobacteria; order Burkholderiales; family Usitatibacteraceae; genus FEB-7. Next base: position 499 of record CALEJW010000210.1, read on the forward strand.
GCCGAACGTGCCCGAGGCGACGAAGGCTTGCGGCCCGACCGCCGGGAAGGAGATGGTCTGGCCGAGCTTCAGGTTGGTGAGCGCGAAGTCGACCGGAGTCAGCCCCGTCGAGGAGGCGGTGACGTTGTAGGGCCCGCCGCCGATCGCGTTTGCGGTCGCGGTGACTTGCGCGAGTCCGTTGGCGTCCGTCGCCACGGTCGTCGCGGGCGCGAGGCTCGCGGAGGCGCCGGAGACCGGCGGCGTGAAGGTGACGTCCACCCCGGCGAGGCCGGTGCCGTCCGTGTCGGCCACTTTCACGACCAGCGGCGCGGCGAAGGCCGCGTTCACGTTCGCCGATTGCGGCGAGCCGGAAACGAGCGCGAGCGTCGCGGGCGGCCCGAAGGGATTCACGCGGAACACCAGGCCGTTGGTCGAGGAGGGCGCCCCGGAGAGCGCGCCCGTCGTGGTGTTGGTGAAGCCGCCCGTGGCGGTCGTGGCGCCGCCGAGCGAAAGGATGCGGTCCGGTGTCGCGGCGATGGCGTGCATCGTGTCGCTCGCGGCTCCGCCCACGAACCCGACGAAGGTCGGCGCCGCGCTCGAGAGGATCCTCGCGAGGAAGCCGTCCTGCAGGCCGAGGTTCGTGATGGCGAGCCCGCTCGTCGCGAGGACGGGAAAGCCGTTCGCGCCCGCGCCCGCGGCGTTGGTGTTGGCCGTGGTGCCCGCGACATAGACGCCGCCGGCGCCATCGACCGCGACCCCTTCGACCGTGTCGAAGCGCGTCCCGCCGAGGTAGCTCGACGCGTTCACCGTCGAGGCGTTGCCCGCGATGCGCACGACGAAGCCGTCCATGCTGCCCGAGGGCGCGGCCTGCACGCCGCCCGTGCCGAGCCGGATTCCGCCGTCGTCGGCGGGGAAGTTCGCCGAGCTCGTCTCGCCCGCGACGACCACCGTGCCGTCGAAGTCGATCGCCACGCCGAGCGCGCGGTCGGCGCCCCCGCCGGTGCCGGTGAGCAGGGTGTAGAACGCGTTCGCGCCGTTCGCGTCCACCTTGGCGACGAACCCGTCGCTGTCGCCCGCCCCGGCGTTCGTGCGGAACGTGCCCGCCATCGAGGGCAGGCCGGCGGTCGAGTCGGTCTCGCCCGCGACGTAGGCGCTGGAATCGGCGGCGACCGCGATCCCGCGGCCCGCCTGCACGCCGCCGTTGCCGGCGAAGGAGCCGGAGTACTGGGTCGTGTTTCCCGTCGCGTCGATCCGCGCGACGAAGGCGCACATCGCGCAGCCCGCGAACGATCCCGGCGCGGTGACGAAGGGAAAGTCCGTGCCGCTGGCGTAGCCCGTCACGTAGGCGCGACCGCCCCCATCGAGCGCTATCGCCATCGCCTGGTCGTCGCCGTTGCCGCCGATCACGCCCGAGTAGGTGAGCGTATTGCCCGCGGCGCCGAACTTCGCGACGAAGGCGTCCCGGTCGGCGGCGGCCTTGGTTCGCCGGAACGACGCGTCTCCCGTGCCCTGGAACGGAAAGTTCGTGGACGTGGTGCCGCCCGCGACGCTGATCGAGCCGTCCGAGGGCAGGACCGCGATGCCGGTGCAGGCGTCGAATCCGTTGCCGCCGAAGTAGGTCACGAACTGCGGCGCGCCGGCCGCGTTGAATTTCACGAGGAAGGCGTCGTCGCCGCCGTTGGCGGTCGTGTCGTAGGCGCCCGCCACGGGAAGGTCCGTGGACGCGGTGACGCCGCAGGCGTAGGCGTTTCCGGCCGCGTCACGCGCGACGCCGTAGACCTGGTCCGCGGCATTGCCGCCCACGAGGCCCGAGAACGCGGTCCACGCGGGATCGAGCGTGAGCGCCTTCTTCGGGTCGTGGGCGCCGACCTCGAAGCCGAGCCGCCACGCGCCGGGGCCGGCGGCCTCGAGCGTGAACGCAACCGGCACGACGCTGTCGCCGAAGGAGGAGGCCTGGTAGGCGACCGGGCGCTCGTCGCGCAGCCGCTTGCCGCCGACGCTCCACTCGACCGCGCCGTCATCCGTGATGCGCGCGTCCTCCGCGCCGCGGACCACGAAGGCGATCCTCGTGGCATCGGCCCCCGCGCCCACGTCGAAGTGGTACTTGATGCCGCCGGAATCGCCGGAGTAGGTGGCCTCGATGCCGGGCCAGAGCCCGCCGTAGCGCACCTGCGAGAAGCTCTTCAGCCCCGTGGCCCAGCCTTCACGCGCGCCGACGAAGAAGTTGTAGGTGACGCCGGAATCGCCCACGCCCTGCGGCGAGGAGGGATTCGCGGACGCGAACTCGTAGCGCAGCGAGGCGGTGGCGGCGGACTTGCCGGAGCCGTAAGCGGCCTGGCCCCTCGGCCGCACCTCGATGGCGCCCGCGGAATAGAGCACCGTGAGGTCCGAGGCGATGTTCAGGAAGCGGCCGCCCGCCTGCGACGGCGGCACCTGGATGAAGCGGTCGCCGCGGCTCGCGACGGACTTCGCGGCGAGGCGCGTCCCCGGCGCCGCGACGACGGCGAAGGAACAGGCGAGAAGTGCGACGGCGAGGCCGGCACGGAACTTGGGCATGGAGTTCTCCACGGGATTCGGCGGCGCCGTCACGAGCGCGACGGGAAGATGCCCTGTAGCGCGATGCAGAAGTTCAGCACCAGGTAGGGCGGCAGGTTGTTGTGCGGCGCGTTGCCTCCCGAGTTCTGCAGGAGGGCGGGGCTCGTGGCGTCGGCGGGGCCGGGATGGTAGCCCTTCGCGCGCGAGAGCCCGGGGACGTTACCGGCCGGCGACTGGGCGCCGGCCGCGGCGCTCGCGTTGAGCGGGTGAGTGTGGAAAGGCATCTGGCTCGCGACGAGCGTCACCGTCTCGGTTCCTCCGGTCTCGCCGAAGCTGCGCGGCGTGAGGCCCGGTCCGCTGCCCCACTGCATGGGCAGGCGGCCCTGGATGTTGGGCAGCCCGAAGGTCGTCCGGCCATCGCCGCCGTAGGTGGTCCCGACCAGCGAGAACACCGCGGTGTTCTGGGCGATGGACATCAGCTGGCCGTTGCAGAGGGCCCAGCCGGAGGGGGCGAAGTTGCAGCCGAACATCCGGACTTCGGCGAGGAACGGTTCGGACATGGGGATTCCTAGCTTCGGGAGGGAAAGATGCCGGCGATGCAGATGCAGAAATTGAGCACGAGGTAGGGCGCCATGTTCTCGTGGGCCTGCGAGCCGCCGCCGATGTCCACGGCGCCCGCGCCGAGGTTCGTGTTGCCGGCTTCGGCATAGCCGCCGCGATGGGCGGCGAGCAGGTTGCCGGAGGCACTGGTGGCGGTCCCCGGCTTGTTCACCACGCCCACCGCGTGCGTGTGCTGCGGCATCTCGCTCGTGATGAGCGTGTGCGACTGCTCGCCGGAGCGCTCGCCGAGGCTGCGCGTGGACAGTCCCGGGCCGGTTCCCCAGTGCGTCGGGGACCTTCCCCGGAGGTCGGGCAGCGCGAAGGTCGTCCTGCCGTCGCCCCCGAAGGTCGTTCCCAGGAGCGAGAAGAGCGCCGAGTTCTGGGCGATCGACAGGATCTGCCCGTCGCAGGTCGCCCAGTTGCGCGGCGGGAAGTTGAAGGCGTAGATGCGGATTTCGGAGATGAAGGCTTCGGACATGGTCTCAGTTCCGGGAGGGGTAGATGCCGAAGAGCGCGATGATGAAGCTCAGGCAGATGAAGGGCGGCATGTTCGGGTGCGACTGGCTCCCTCCGGCGGGCTGCACGGCGCTCGCGTGCATCGTCACGCCGGTGGCCGGGTCGTAGGCGGCAAAGTCCCGGTGCGCGGCGGGCACCGCGCCGGCGGGCTCGGAGAGGTGGCCCACGCCGGTCGCCGCGCCGGCGAGGTGGTTGTGCGCGGGCATCTGCGTGCTCACGAGCGTGACGTTTTCCGCCCCGGCCATCTGCCCGATCTGGCGGCTCGACAGTCCCGGTCCCGTGCCCATGTGCAGGGGAACCCGTCCGCGCAGGTCCGGAAGGTTGAAGGTGGTCACGCCGTCGCCCCCGTAGGTCGTGCCGAGCAGGGAGAAGAGGGCATCGTTCTCGGAGATCGGCAGCACCTGGCCGTTGCAGAATGCCCAGCCGTTGGGCGCGAAGTTGCCCGCGAACAGGCGAATTTCGCCGATGAAGGGGTCCGCCATGGAATCGCTCCGGGGAAGGGCGAGCGCGAGAATCGCGATCGCGATGCCCGATACTAGCCCCCCGATGCCGGGACCGTCCATCGGACTTTCGCCCGGCTTGCCTCGCGACGCGCGATCGGCACTACAATGCGCCATCGGCACCACGCCGCGATGGCCACCGGAGACGACATGGGTTCGAACCGCCGCGCATTCCTCAAGTTCGCAGGCCTCGCGCCCGCCGCCGCCGCCGCGGGCGTGGTGGCCCCGGCCGCGGCCCTCGCCTCGACCGCCGGGCCCCTGCGCCGATCGTCTTTCCTCGCCTGCGTCGGCGAGGAGTTCCGCTTCGAGACCGGCCCGTTCGCGCAGCGCGCCGCGAGCCTCGTCGCGGTCGCGCCCCTGGGAAGCGGCCCCGGCGCGCGCGAAAGCGAGGACGCGTTCCGGCTGGAGTTCGTGCCGGCCGTCCCCGGCTCGATCCCGCAGGAGTCGTACACCGTGACGCACCCCGGCCTCGGGCGCTTCGCGCTCTTCGTGAGTCCCAACGACGCCGAGGGCCGCGTCGTCGAGGCGGTGTTCAACCGGATCTAGGCGCCCGGGCCGCGGCGCATCCGGACGTGGATGCCGTCCACGGCCTCCTCGCGGAAGCCGAGGCGGTCGTAGAGGCTCCTCGCGCGGTTGAAGGATTCCACGTGCAGCGTCACGGCCGCGCCCCGGCGCGCGGCGTCCGCGATGACGGCCTGCATGATCGCCGTGCCGAGCCCCGCATCGCGCGCGGCCGGCACGAGCGCGATGTCCATTACCCGGATCTCGCCTTCCATCGCGTGCAGGTAGAGCCGCCCGATGGGCTCGCCCGCGCGCTCGATCACGAGGAAGGCCGCGCCGCGGTAGTGCTCGCGGTAGTGGCGGTCCTGGAGGGCGAACTGGGAATCGGCGAAGGCCCGCTTGTCCGCCTCGCTCCAGCCGGTGAGGTCCAGCTCCGGCTCGCGCGTGCTGCGGTAGAGCGCCCTCAGGAAGGCTTCGTCGCCGGGCCCGGTCTCGCGGAACGCGAGTCCCGGGACGACCGGGACCGCCGCCGCCTCAGGCGGCATGGCAGAAGCAGGCTTCGTAGTCCGTGCCCTCGGGCGACTGCGCGATGGGCGTGATGAAGAAGGCGTAGTCGCCGAGGCGCGCGTGGCGGAAGCGGTAGATCCGCTGCGGGTGCACCGGCGAGGACGGGCCGCGGAAGAGGATCGCGAACTGGCGCACCTCGCCGGAGCGGCCCTGCGAGCTCACCTCCACGACCTTCAGGACGACGCCGCGTTCGCCGCCGTCGTCGGGAAAGAACTCGAGGGACTCGTCCCGAAGCGATTGCGCGTCTTCCCAGGCGAGCGCGCGGGCGAGGAGGGCTTCGTCGATCATGGGCGCATTCTAGCGCCCCG
>CALEJW010000211.1 GCA_937898635.1 uncultured Pseudomonadota bacterium
CCTGGGACAATGCCAAGAAGTACATCGAGGACGGCCACCACGGCGGCAAGGGCTCCGACGCCCACAAGGCCGCGGTGACCGGCGACACCGTGGGCGATCCCTACAAGGACACCGCGGGCCCGGCCGTGAACCCGCTCATCAAGATCATCAACATCGTGGCGCTGCTCATCGTGCCGCTGCTCTGAGCGCGAGGCGCTAGACTACGGGCCGGCGGGTTTCCCCCGCCGGCCCTTTGTTTTCGCGGCACCCCGGAGGAAACCCATGTCCCTCGACTTCTACCACGGCCACGGCTCGCCCTACTCGTGGCGCGTGTGGCTCGCGCTCGAGTTCCTCGGCGTGCCCTACGAGCTGAAGGTCCTCTCCTTCTCGGAGAAGGACCACCTGAAGCCCGCGTTCCTCGCGATCAACCCGCGCCACCGCGTGCCGACGATCGTGGACGAGGGTTTCGCGCTGTGGGAGTCGCTCGCCATCCTCGAGTATCTCGACGAGCGTTTCGGGAGCGAGGGGCGCAGGCTCTATCCCGGCACGGCCCAGGATCGCGCGCGCATCCGCCGCCTCATCCGCGAGGACGAGGAGGACCTCGACGCGAAGGGCCTCACCCCCATCTACGAGGAGCTGTACACGCGCAAGCCCGAGGCGGGCCCGCCCGACGCGGGCCGGATCGAGGCCGCGCGTCGCACCCTCGCGGAGGAACTCGCACGCTTCGGCGGCGAGCTTCGCGGTCCCTTCCTCGCGGGCGAGGCGCCCACCGCGGCCGACTTCGTCCTCTACCCGGACGTGGCCTACGTGAAGCGCATCGGCGAGAAGAAGCCCGAGTCGGGGCTCGCGGGAATCCTCGAGGGCCCGATCGCGGCGTGGGCGGCCCGCATCGAGGCGCTGCCGTACTTCGACAAGACCTTCCCGCCGCACTGGCGCTCGTGAACTTCGAACTCCTCGCGACGGACGGCCCCGCCCGCCGCGGCACGCTTTCGCTCGCCCACGGCCCGGTCGAAACGCCGGCCTTCATGCCCGTGGGCACCTACGGGACCGTGAAGGCCATGACGCCGGCGGAGCTCACCGAGGTCGGCGCCGACATCGTGCTCGGCAACACCTTCCACCTGTGGCTGAGGCCTGGCCTGGAAGTGATCGCCGCGCACGGCGGGCTGCACCGCTTCATGGGATGGGCCGGGCCCATCCTCACCGACTCCGGCGGCTTCCAGGTCTACAGCCTGGGACCGCTGCGAAAGGTGAGCGAGGAGGGTGTCGCCTTCCAGTCGCCGGTAAACGGCGACAAGCTCTTCCTCACGCCGGAGGAGTCGATGCGCATCCAGCGCGTGCTCGACGCGGACGTGGTGATGGTCTTCGACGAGTGCACGGCCTGGCCGGCCACGCGAGACGAAGCGGCTTCCTCCATGCGGCTCTCGCTTCGCTGGGCGGCCCGCTCGAAGGCGGCCCACGCGGGCAACGCCAACGCCCTCTTCGGGATCGTGCAGGGCGGCATGCACGAGGACCTGCGGGAGGAGTCCCTCGGGGGGCTCGAGGCCACCGGCTTCGACGGCTACGCGATCGGCGGGCTCTCGGTGGGGGAGCCGAAGGAGGACATGGCGAGGATCCTCGCGCACACGGCGCCGCGGCTTCCGGCGGACCGCCCGCGCTACCTCATGGGAGTGGGCACGCCCGAGGACCTGGTCGAGGCCGTGGCCGCGGGCGTCGACATGTTCGACTGTGTCCTGCCGACCCGCAACGCGAGGAACGGCTGGCTCTTCACGCGCTTCGGGGACCTGCGGATCAAGAACGCGCGCCACCGCGCCGACACGGGCCCCCTGGACGGGACCTGCGGCTGCCACTGCTGCCGGAACTTCTCGCGCGCCTACCTGCACCACCTGCATCGAACCAACGAGATCCTCGGCGCGCGACTCAACACGCTGCACAACCTCTTCTACTACCAGGCGCTGATGCGCGAGATGCGCGAAGCCATCGCGGCCGGGACCTTCGCCGCGTTCCGGGAGCGCTTCCGCCGCGACCGGGCCGCCGGGGATGAAGGGGACGCTACCCTTCGAGGAACGGGTCGCTCCGACGATCTCGAAGGGTAGCGTCCCCTTCATCCCCTTCCTCCGCCCCACGTCGGGTCGAAAGCGGCTCCTCCGCATGCTAGAATCACGTGCTTTTCCGGCAGGCTAAGCCCTTGCCGCATCAAGACATTCCGCCCGGAGACCCCCCATGATCGGAACCGCATACGCCCAAGCCGCCGGAGCGCCCGCGCAGGGCGACACGCTGATGAGCCTCCTGCCCATCATCCTGATGTTCGTGATCCTGTATTTCCTCATGATCCGGCCGCAGATGAAGAAGGCGAAGGAGCACAAGACGATGCTCGAGGGGCTGCAGAAGGGCGACGAGGTGGTCGCCGTCGGCATCGTCGGCAAGATCACGAAGATCAACGACAACTACGTGGGCCTGGAAGTCGCCGACAACGTGGTGATCCAGGTCCAGAAGCAGGCGGTCAACCAGCTCCTGCCCAAGGGCACCCTCAAGGACGCCGCGTAGCGGACCGCCTCGCATGAACAAGTATCCCGCCTGGAAGTACGCCATCATCGCGGTCGCGCTGCTGGTGAGCATCGTCTACGCCACGCCGAACCTCTTCGGCGAGGCGCCGGTGGTGCAGGTCTCCGGCGCGCGCGCCACGGTGAAGGTGGACGCGGCCCTGCGCACGGAGCTCGAGGCGGCGATCAAGGGCGCGGGCATCGCGCTCGCGGGCGTCGAGGCCGGGGAAGGCCAGGCGAACTTCCGCTTCGCCGACACCGACAGCCAGATCAAGGCGCGCGACCTCATCCAGTCGCGGGTGGGTCCCGGCTACGTGGTGGCGCTGAACCTCCAGTCGGCCACGCCTGCGTGGCTGCAGGCGCTGGGGGCGAAGCCCATGTACCTGGGCCTGGACCTGCGCGGGGGCGTGCACTTCCTGCTGCAGGTGGACATGAAGGCCGCGGCCAACAAGTCCGTCGAGCGCTACCTGGGCGACGTGCGGGGGCTCCTGCGCGACAAGAAGATCTACTACTCGGGGCTCGCGCGCGAGGGCGAGCGCGTGACGATGCGCTTCCGCGAGCGCGACCAGCGCGACGCGGCCCTGAAGCTCGTCGCCGCCGAGATGCCGGACCTCACGCTGCGCGAGCAGGAGGGGGGCGAGGAGTCGGTCATCACCGCCACGATCAAGCCCGAGGTCGTGAAGAAGGAGCAGGAGCTCGCCCTGCAGCAGAACATCCAGACGCTTCGCAACCGCGTGAACGAGCTGGGGGTGGCCGAGCCCATCATCCAGCAGCAGGGCGGCGACCGGATCGTGGTGCAGCTCGCGGGCGTGCAGGATCCGGGGCGGGCCAAGGAGATCCTCGGCCGCACGGCGACCCTGGAGGTGCGCATGGTCTCCGAGGAGCACGCCTCCGGGCCGGGGCAGAACGCCTTCCTCGCCTACAAGGACCAGCCCGCGCCCTTCGGCACCGACAAGTACCTCGACGCCGAGGGCTTCACGGTGCTCGTGAAGAAGTCCCTCGTCCTCACGGGCGATCGCATCAAGGACGCCCAGCCCGGCTTCGACCAGCGCGACGGGCGCCCGGTGGTCTCCATGGCGCTCGACGACACGGGCGGGCGCATCATGCGCCAGACCACGCGCGAGAACCTCAAGAAGCGCATGGGGATGCTGCTCGTGGAGCGCAATTCCACGGTGGTGCTCACCTGGCCGGTGATCCAGGAGGAGTTCGGCAACCGCTTCCAGATCTCCGGCATCGGCGACGTCCAGGAGGCCCGCAACCTCGCGCTGCTCCTTCGCGCGGGCGCGCTCGCCGCCCCCATGGACATCATCGAGGAGCGCACCGTCGGCCCCTCGCTCGGCGCGGAGAACATCGCCAAGGGCTTCAAGTCGGTGGTCTACGGCTTCCTCGCCATCGCCGCCTTCATGATGGTGTACTACGCGCTCTTCGGCGTGATTTCCGTCGTGGCGCTGGCGGCGAACCTGCTCTTCCTCATCGCGCTGCTGTCGATGCTGCAGGCCACGCTCACGCTGCCGGGCATCGCGGCCATCGCGCTCGCGATCGGCATGGCGATCGACGCCAACGTGCTCATCAACGAGCGCGTTCGCGAGGAGCTGCGCGCGGGCATGAGCCCGCAGATGGCGATCCAGGCCGGCTACGAGCGGGCCTTCGACACGATCTTCGACTCCAACATCACGACGCTCATCGCGGGCCTGGCGCTCCTCGCCTTCGGTTCCGGCCCCGTGCGCGGCTTCGCCGTCGTGCACTGCCTGGGCATCCTCACGTCGATCTTCAGCGCCGTGATGGTCTCGCGGGGCATCGTGAACCTGGTCTACGGCGGCCGCCGCAAGGTCGCGCACGTCTCGATCGGCAACACCGACTGGCACAAGAAGGCGCCGGCCTGATCCCCGGCCCGGCAAGCCCCGACAAGGACCGACTCGATGGAATTCTTCAAGATCCGGCGCACGATCCCCTTCATGCGCCACGCGCTGGTGTTCAACGTGATCTCGCTCATCACGTTCGTGCTCTCGGTGGGCTTCCTCGCGACGAAGGGACTGCACTTCTCCATCGAGTTCACCGGCGGGACGGTGATGGAGGTCACGCACGACAAGCCCGCGCAGCCGGAGAAGATCCGCGACGCGCTCGGCGCCGCGGGCTTCAAGGACATCAACGTGCTCAAGTTCGGCTCGTCGCAGGACGTGCTGATCCGCCTGCCCCTCAAGGCGAACCCCGACCCCCGCGTGCAGAACGAGGAGATGCAGAAGCAGAGCGCGGCGGCGGTGGAGGTGCTCAAGGGCGTGGACGCCTCGGCGAAGCTCGTGCGCACGGAGTTCGTGGGCGGGCAGGTGGGCAAGGAGCTCGCCACCGACGGGGCGCTCGCCCTCCTCATGGTCTGCCTGGGCATCATGATCTACCTCGCCTTCCGCTTCGAGTGGCGCTTCGCGGTGGCGACCATCATCGCCAACCTGCACGACGTGGTGATCATCCTGGGCGTCTTCTCGGCGTTCCAGCTGGAGTTCTCGCTGCCGGTGCTCGCGGCGGTGCTCGCGGTCCTGGGCTACTCGGTGAACGAATCCGTGGTCGTGTTCGACCGGGTGCGGGAGAACTTCCGCAAGATGCGCCGCGCCTCCGTGGACGAGATCATGGACGCCTCCATCACGGGGACGATCTCGCGCACGATCATCACGCACGGCTCCACGCAGATGATGGTGCTCTCGATCCTCTTCTTCGGCGGCGCGAGCCTGTACTACTTCGCGCTCGCCCTCACCATCGGCATCTGCTTCGGCATCTACTCCTCGGTGCTGGTGGCCGCGCCGCTCGCGAAGTACCTCGGCGCCTCCCGCGAGGACTTCGTGAAGCCGGAGAAGAAGGCCGTCGAGCCCGTGGTGCCCTGAGGCCGTGGAGCTCCTCGCCGGGCTGGCGGACATCGTCCTCAGGCTCGACGTCCACCTCGGGGCGCTGATCGGGAAGTACGGCGCCTGGGTCTACGCGATCCTCTTCGCGGTGATCTTCGCCGAGACCGGCCTCGTGGTCACCCCGTTCCTGCCCGGCGACTCGCTCCTCTTCGTGGCCGGCGCGCTCGCCGCGCTCGGCGGGCTCGACGTGCACCTCCTCTTCGCCACCCTCACCCTGGCCGCGATCCTGGGCAACACCGTGAACTATTCCGTCGGGCGCTGGCTCGGGCGGCGCTACTTCGACGCCGGGGGCTCGCGGTGGGTGAAGCGCGAGCACCTCGAGCGCACCCACGCCTTCTACGAGCGCCACGGCGGCATGGCGGTCGTCATCTCGCGCTTCCTGCCGATCGTGCGCACCTACGTGCCCTTCGTGGCCGGCCTCGCGCGCATGGGCCGGGCGAGCTTCACCGCGTACAACGTCGGCGGCGCGGTGCTCTGGGTCGCCTCGCTCGCGTACGCGGGCTACTTCTTCGGCAACCTCCCCTGGGTACGGGCGAACCTCACCTTCATCATCCTCGCGATCATCGCCGTGAGCCTCGTCCCGCTGGCGGTGGCCGCCTGGAAGTCCCGCGGCCCGGCCCGGCCTTGACGGGCGATCGCCCGCGCGCCTAGATTGCCCCCGTGCCCGTCTTCGAATCCCACGTCTTCGACATCACGCGCGCGATCCAGCTCGCGGTGGCGCCCGTGTTCCTGCTCACCGCGATCGGCACGCTCATCAACGCGCTCATGGGGCGGCTGGGTCGCGCGGTGGACCGGCGCCGCAAGCTCGAGGAGCTTCTCCCGGCCTTCGAGGGGGAGGCGCGAGAATCCATGGTGCGCGAGCTCGGTGTCCTCGCCCAGCGCATCCGGCTCGTCCTCTGGGCGATGGCCTCGGCGGTGCTCTCGGCGCTGCTGGTATGCGTGCTCATCGGCACGGCCTTCCTCGGCGCCTTCGTGGCCCTGGACCTTTCGCGGCCCGTGGCCGTGCTCTTCGTGCTGGCGATCGGCGTGCTCACCTTCTGCCTCCTCGCGTTCCTGCGCGAGGTCTTCCTCTCGGCCCTCACGGACCGCGCGCGGTTCATCGGCTAGCGCGCGGGCGCGCGGAGAAAGGCCACGGCGGCGGCGAAGAACGCCACGCCGAGGCCGACTTCCAGCACGGCGAGGCGCGCCGAGGGTCCGGGGTCGGAGACGGCCCGCGTGAGCCCCTCGGCGACGTAGGCCCACACCAGGAGCGAACTCCAGCGGAAGGTGTAGCGCCGCGCGCGCAGCAGGCCCCGAAGGGGAAAGAGCAGCGGCAGCACCTTCAGCACCAGCCAGGAGCCTCCCGGGCGCAGCGGCGCGAGGAAGGTCTCCCACGCGAGCCCGAGGAAGATGAGCCCGATCCAGGCCGAGCAGGCGGCGAGCCACGCCGAGCGCGCGCTCACGCCGAGAGCTTGCGCGCGACGCCCGCGAGGCGCCGGCCCAGGGCGAGCGCGAGGCGCTTCTCCTCGTCGCTCACGGGCAGGTCGCCCAGCGGCCCGGCCACGTGCGAAGCGCCGTAGGGCGTGCCGCCGCCCTTCGTCGTGTTGAGGTCCGGCTCCGTGTAGGGAATGCCCACCAGGAGCATCCCGTGGTGCAGGAGCGGCACCATCATCGCGAGGAGCGTGGCCTCCTGGCCGCCGTGCATGGACGAGGTGGAGGTGAAGACGGCGGCGGGCTTGCCCGCGAGCGTGCCCTGGGTCCACTCGGTGCCGAGGGAATCGAGGAAGTGCTTGAGCGGGGCGGCCATGTTGCCGAAGCGGGTGGGCGAGCCCAGCGCGAGCCCGGCGCATTCCTTCAGGTCGCGCGCCTCCACGTAGGGCGGGCCGGAGGCCGGGACCGCGGGTGCGGCGACCTCCGTCACCGGCGAGACGCGCGGCACGGTGCGCACGCGCGCGCGCATGCCCTCGACGGACTCGACGCCCCGCGCCACGCTCTCGGCCAGCGCGCGGACGGACCCGGCGCTGCTGTAGTAGAGCACGAGGATGTCGGCCACCTTCGCTTCCTTTCGCCATGCGCCCGCGCGGCGGAAGCCGGCGGGGCCGGTGCTATGATACCTGCCGCTTGAAGACGCTCCCCGCCTTTGTCCGCGACGCCGCCGGCTTCGTCGCGTTCGTCTTCCGCCGCTGGCGCGAGGACCGCTGCCTGCAGGTCGCGGGCAGCCTCACCTTCACCACGCTCCTCGCCCTGGTGCCGCTCTTCACCGTCGTCGTGGCGGTGCTCTCGGCGCTGCCCTTCTTCGAGGACGCGATGGTGCAGGTGAAGGTCTTCCTGCTCCTGAACCTCGTGCCCGAGATCGCCGGGAAGGTGATCACCGTGTACATGCAGCAGTTCGCGGAGGCCGCCGGTCGGCTCACCTCGGTGTCGCTCGTCGCCCTCTTCGCGATGGCGCTCGCGATGCTCTTCACGGTGGACCGCTCGCTCAACGTGATCTGGCGGGTCGAGCGCCTGCGGCCGCTGTGGCTCTCGGTCACCGGCTACGTGGCGCTCCTCCTGATCGGGCCGGCGCTGATGGGCGTGTCGCTGTGGGCGAGCTCCTGGGTCCTGGCCGCGTCGCTCGACCGGCTCGTCATGCCCTCGCAGCTCGAGGCGCTGGTGCTGAGATTGGTGCCGCTCGCGGGGAGCGCGATCGTCTTCTTCCTCGTCTACCGCATCATCCCCAACCGGCACGTGCCGGCGCTGCACGCGCTGGCCGGGGGGGTCCTCGCCGCGCTCGCCTTCGAGCTCATGAAGTCGGTCTTCGCCGGCTACCTGCGCGCGGTGCCGACCTACCGGCTGGTGTACGGCGCCTTCGCCTCGCTGCCGATCTTCATGCTGTGGCTCTATCTCTCCTGGCTCGTCGTGCTCCTCGGCGCGGAGTTCACCGCCTCGCTCGCCTGGTGGCGCGGCCGCCGCTTCCTTCCCGACGAAGCGCGCGATCCCGCGCTGGCGGGCGCCTTCGGCCTGGGACGCGTGCTCTGCGCCGCGGGCGGCGTGCCGCTCCCGCTCGCGAGGATCCGCGAATCGGTGGACCTGCCGGAGGAGCGGCTCGAGGCGCTGCTGGCCGAGCTCTGTGAATCCGGGACCGTGCGCCGCACGCCCGAAGGCTGGGCGCTCGCGCCCCGCGGGGAGGAGCCGGCGCCCTGATCAGGACGGCGCGATGTGGAAGAGCTCGAAGCGCCCGGTGCGCTCGATGAGGGTGGTCGCGCGCACGCGGCTGATGAAGCCCTCGTCGTCGATCTCGAACTCGCGCAGGTCGCTGTAGGTCGCCGGGGTGGTGAGCAGCATGTCCGCGGCGTCGCCGCCTTCCTCGTCGGAGAGCAGCAGCCCCGGGCGCACCTGGCCCGCGGCGCTGATCGTGGGCTGGACGGCGACGAAGCGCGCCGACGGCGCGAGGAACTGGACGCCGAACTCCATCCCGCCCTCGTCCACCATCGTGAGCCAGCGCACCGCGCCGATCGTCCAGTGGGACTTGCCCACGAACTTGATGCCGAGCACCTCGCCGACCGTCACCGCGCCCCCGCTCGAGCCGGCCCGGCGCACCTTGAGCCCGCCCGCGCTCTGGTTCACGACGTCCCACTCGCTCACGTTCATGCTCTTCGAGACCTCGTCGTCGGGCACGGAGACGAGGGGGATCGTGATGCCGCTCGCGATCGCCTCCGCCTCCTTCTGCGCGTCGACCTTCGGCGCGAGCGAGAGGAAGTGCGTGATCGCCCGCATCCCCGCGCAGATCGCCACGCTGGTGTCCATCGGGTCGCGGCGGGAGGTCCGCTTGGGCGGGTCTCCCCACAGCGTCACCAGCTTGGCGAGCAGGGCGAGCATCTCGGGTCCCGTCGCGCGGCTCGTGGTGGCCGAGACGTTGCCCGTCTCCACGGCCTGGCGGCGCGCCCGCAGCTTGTCGACGATGGGATTGGCGTCGAGGAGCCGCCAGTTGGGCCCGCCCGGGTCGTCGTTGGCGGACAGGAGCGGCTTGGGCGGCTTGTCCTGGTCGCAGGGCACGAGGAAGTGGCCGCCGGGGCGCGTCGCCGGCCGGGCCTGGCCGAGCGTGAAGGCGCCGCGGTTGGCGCGGATGACCTGCTCGATCCTCTCCAGGTCGCCGGGGATGAGGCGATAGGGATCGGTCAGGGCGACCAGCAGCGTCTCGCCGTACAGGTCGGTCACGCTCGTCTTCGCCTCGGGCTCGGCGGGATCGCGCGCGAAGCCTTCCTTCTCGGCGTGCAGGTAGAGCACGTGGATCTCGCGCCAGGCGCCCGCCGGGATGGGCGAGTAGGAGCGGTAGCTCGCGGTGAGCAACTGCACGAGCGAGTCCAGGGCGCGGTGCACGAGCAGCGGCATCTGCTTCTTCGCGCCGAACGCGAGGAGCTTGCCGGTCTTCTCGAGGATGAGCGTCTTGTAGCCGTAGGCGAACTCCGTGGCGAGTTCCCGCGCCAGGGCGAGCGCCTCGCGGGCTTTCGGCGCGAGGGGCAGCGACGACTTCCCGTACACCGCGTCCAGCTCGTCGAAGACCACGAGGGCGACGGGCCGGTAGGCCTCCAGGAGCTGCAGGCGGTCGTCGAACTCCACCTTCGCCCGGTTGATCGCGCAGAGGTTCGCGAGGATCGCGCGCCCCGCGTCCATGCTCTGGCTCAGGGGCAGCGATTCCACCCACGCCTTGGCCTGCTTCGGTCGAAGCTCGAGGTCCTTCGGCGGCGCGACGCGCTCGGTGGGTATGCGGAGTTCGAGGGCCACGGTTGTGTTAATCTTTGATTTTGAAGGAAATTACCGTCCGGCCCGCACCGCGGGCCGGGGCGCCCGGCAACGACAAGGCAGGATAGACGACCGCGATGTTTTTGAAAACGAAAGCTTTATTCCTCGCGGCGGGCCCCCGGGCCGGCGCCCTGGCCCTGCTGGCGGCCCTGGCGGCGCCGGCGGCGCTCGCATTCGACGTCACCGACACCGACGGCAAGCGCCATCGCCTGGCCGATTACCGCGGCAAATGGGTGGTCGTGAACTTCTGGGCGACCTGGTGCGCGCCGTGCATCAAGGAGATTCCCGAGATCGCGCAGTTCCAGCGCGCCAACGCGCCGGACCGCGCCGTGGTGCTCGGCATCGCCCTGGACGTGGACGACGCGGAGAAGACGCGCCAGTTCGCCGGGCGCGTCGGCCACGCCTATCCGCTGGTGCTCGAGAACGACGCGACGGAGAAGCAGTTCGGCAAGGTGAAGGGGCTGCCCACGACGCTGGTCTACGATCCCTCGGGCAAGCGCGTGTGGGAGCGCACGGGCACCGTCACGAGGAAGTCGCTCGAGGAGGCGACCGGCCTCGCGCCGCGCTCGAAGGCCTAGGCGCCGGGCGACCAGCGCTCGCGCATCGCCCGCAGCACGCGTTCCGGGTAGCCGCGCCGGCCCAGGCTCCCGTTGTAGCGCCCCAGCGCGTTGTAGAGGTTCCCCGACTCGACCTGCAGGTAGTGGCGCAGGATCACGCAGCCGTAGCGCAGGTTCGTGCGCGCGTGGAAGAGGTTCTGCCCCGGCATCCCGATCTCGCGCACCCAGAAGGGCATCACCTGCATGTAGCCGCGGGCGCCCGCGGTGGAAACCGCGTACTTGCGGAATCCGCTCTCCACGTCGATCACCGCGAGGACCAGCCGCGGGTCGAGGCCCGCGCGCCGCGCCTCGTAGCGGACCAGCTCGAGAAGCTCGCGGGCGAGCGCCTCGTCGCGCACGCGCTCGAGCATTCGCCCCTGCATCGCGCGCACCCAGGCGCGCGTTTCCGGGTCGAGGGAGGGCAGGCGATCGCGGTCGGTCACCGCGCGGGCGAGGGAGGCGCGCACGGAAGCGGAAAGCGCCTCGTACTGCTGGGCTCCCGCGTTCGCGCCGGTGGGGGCGAGCGCGAGGAGCGCCGCGGTGGCGAGGCTAGTCCACGACGCGCGCATGCACGGTCACCGGCCCGCCCAGGAGCTCGATGCTGCCTTCGACGCGCATGCCGAGCTTTTCGGCCACGCGCGAGGAGCGCTCGTTGCCGGGACGGACGAGGCTGATCACGCGCCGGCGGCCCATCGAGGAGAGCGCGTGATCCAGCGCGAAGCTCGCGGCCTCCGTGGCATAGCCCTTGCCCCAGTGGGGCCGCGCGACGAGCCAGCCGAGCTCGAACCCCGGCCAGCCCTCCGGATCGATGAAGCCCGCGCGACCCACGAGCTCGCCGGTGGACTTGAGCTCCAGCGCCCACATGCCGAAGCCGCGCAGGGCCCAGTGCCCGAGCATGCCGGCGATCGCGCGCCAGGTCTCGTCGCGCGTGAGGGTGCGGCCCTCGCCGATGTGGCGCATGGTCTCGGCGTCGGCGTACATCGCGGCGAGGGATTCGAGGTCGCGCTCGCCGAAGAGCCGCAGCTGCAGTCGCGCGGTCTCCCGGACCTCGCCCGCGGCGAGCGCCGCGGCGCCGGGAAGCGCGCTCATCCCGCGAGGCGCGCGCGGACGAAGGCCGCCGCCTCGGCGAGGGGCACCTTCGTCGCCTGCGCGTCGCGCCGGTGCTGGTATTCCGCGATCCCTTCCTTGAGGCCGCGCTCGCCGATGACCAGCCGGTGCGGGATGCCCACGAGCTCCTGGTCCGCGAGCAGCACGCCGGGGCGCTCGTTGCGGTCGTCGAGGAAGGCCTCGACGCCGGCCCCGGCGAGCTCGCCGTAGAGCTTCTCCGCGGCGGCCTTCACGGCCTCGCTCTTGTGCAGCCCCAGGGGGATCACCGCCACCGCGAAGGGCGCCATGGGATCGGGCCAGATGATCCCGCGCTCGTCGTGGTTCTGCTCGATCGCCGCGCCGACGATCCGGGTGATGCCGATGCCGTAGCAGCCCATCTCGAAGGGGCGCTGCGCGCCGTCCTCGGCGGTGAAAGTCGCGCCCATCGCCTCGGAGTAGCGCCGGCCGAGGGCGAAGACGTGTCCCACCTCGATGCCGCGCACCAGCGCGAGGCGGCCCTTGCCGTCGGGCGAGGGGTCGCCCGCGACGACGTTGCGCACGTCGGCGACGAGGTCCGGCTCGGGACAGTCGCGGCCCCAGTTGGCGCCGCGCAGGTGGAAGTCCTTCTCGTTGGCGCCGCAGATGAAGTCGGACATCGCCGCCACCGTGCGGTCGGCGACCACCGTGATCTTCGCGCGGTCGAGCCCGACCGGACCCAGGTAGCCCGCGGGCCCGCCCGCGGCGGCGAGGATCTCCCCGTCCGTGGACCAGCGCCAGCCCTTGAGCCCGGGCACCTTTCCCACCTTGATCTCGTTCACGCTGTGGTCGCCGCGGATGAGCAGCATGTGCACGCGGTCGTTCGCGGTGAGGAGGATCGCCTTCACGGTGCGCGCGAGCGGCTCGTTCCAGAGCTTCGCCACGCCTTCGCAGGTGGACACGCCGGGGGTCGGGTCCTTCTTCAGGGGCGCGGAGGCCGCGGCCCGCGGCGCCGAGGGCGCGAGCGCCTCCGCCTGCTCGATGTTGGCCGCGTAGTCCGAGGCGTCGGAGTAGGCGATCTGGTCCTCGCCGGAGTCGGCCAGCACCTGGAACTCGTTCGAGGCGCTGCCCCCGATCTCGCCGCTGTCGGCGGCGACGGAACGGAACTTCAGTCCCAGGCGCGTGAAGATCCGGCCGTAGGCGTCGAACATCCTCCGGTAGGAGGCGAGCATCCCCGCCTCGTCGGCGTCGAAGGAGTAGGCGTCCTTCATCGAGAACTCGCGCGCGCGCAGCACCCCGAAGCGCGGGCGGATCTCGTCGCGGAACTTGGTCTGGATCTGGTAGAAGTTCACCGGCAGCTGGCGGTAGCTGCGCAGCTCCTTCCGGGCGATGTCCGTGATGACTTCCTCGGCGGTGGGCGCGTAGCAGAACTCGCGCTCGGCGCGGTCCTTGATGCGCAGCATCATCGGGCCGTAAAGCTCCCAGCGGCCGGTCTCCTGCCAGAGCTCCGCGGGCTGCACGGGCGGCATGATCACCTCCAGGGCCCCGGCGCGGTCCATCTCCTCGCGCACGATCCGCTCCACCTTCCGGAGGACCCGGATGCCGGCCGGGAGCCAGGAATAGAGCCCGCTGCCGAGCTTGCGGATGAGCCCCGCCCGCAGCATGAGCTTGTGGCTGGCGAGTTCCGCCTCCTGGGGGGCTTCCTTGAGGGTGGCGAGGAAGAACTGGCTGGCGCGCATGAAATCTCCGGTTCGGGCAGGCGGGAAGGGTGTTTTTGGAATCAAATCATCGGCTTGCGATCCGGCATTCTACACGCGCCGGCCCCGATCCGGCGCTGGCGGGCGCTCGCAAACTGTGGAAAAATGGCTGCAACTCAACGGATTGGATGGTGACTGCCATGATCGATCGGGACGGCTACCGCCCGAACGTCGCCATCGTGCTCGTCAACCAGCGCAACCAGGTCTTCTGGGGCAAGCGGATCAAGGAGCACGCCTGGCAGTTCCCCCAGGGCGGCATCAAGCCGGGGGAATCCCCCGAGCAAGCGATGTATCGCGAGCTCGAGGAGGAAACGGGACTCAAGCCCGCGCACGTCGAGATCCTCGGCCGCACGCGCGACTGGCTGCATTACCACGTGCCCAGCCACTGGGTGAAGCGCGAGTGGCGCGGCACCTACAAGGGCCAGAAGCAGATCTGGTTCCTCCTCCGGCTCGTCGGCCGCGACACGGACGTGTCGCTGCGCGCGAGCGGCCACCCGGAGTTCGACGCGTGGCGCTGGCACGACTACTGGGTGCCCCTGGAGACGGTGATCGACTTCAAGCGCGAGGTGTACCGCATGGCGCTCGAGCAGCTCGCCATCCACCTCGACGTGAACGCGCGCCGGCCCGTCGGGTTCTCCCCCTATGGTCGGCGCCGCAAGCCCCGTCCCCGCCCGGGGCCGCTGCCCGTGGCGGGACTGTCCTCCGACTGACGGGGAACGCCGTTCAGAAGCCGCCGGCGCGTCCCGGCAGCATGAGCCCGGTGAGGACGCCGATCACGATGGAGATCACGATCACCACGATGATCACCACGATCGTGTAGGGCATCGCCTTCTCCGGCGGCGTCTTCATGAGCTTCGGCAGCCCCAGGTAGAGCAGGTAGAGGCTGTAGAGCCCGAGGATGGAGAGGATCGAGAGCGCGGGCAGGACGTGGAAGATGCCCGCCAGCCACGAGGCCACCGGCGCGAAGGCGGCCACCTTGAAGGCCTGCGCGAAGTTCTTCTCGCCGCCGAAGTTGGGCGACAGGGCGTCGATCACGAGGGCGAACACGTAGACGCTGCCGAGGGAGAGCACGTAGGTGGCGATCGCGTGGGCGATCCCGCTCGCCACGGGCACGCGGTAGGAGAGGCCGAAGGCGCCCACGCCCACGATCGAGAAGCCTATGAAACCCGCGAGCGCGGGAATCGCCGCGAGGATCATGATCCAGCCGGTGTAGAGGCCCTGGACGGTGTGCGTCTCCGCGGAGATCGCGTCCCATTCCGCGGCCGGGGTGAGGATCAGCTTCTTCGCGCGTTCGACGAGGTTCACG
>CALEJW010000212.1 GCA_937898635.1 uncultured Pseudomonadota bacterium
TCGGCGCCGAGGTTCGCGGCGACGGAGCCACGCGCTTCCGGCTCTGGGCGCCGGGCAGCCCGCGCGTCTCGCTCTCGCTCGAGAAGCCGCGCGGCGCCGCGAGCCATGCCATGAAGGCGCTTGACGGGGGCTGGCACGAGATCGTCGTTCGCGACGCTCCCGCCGGCACCGCTTACCGCTTCGCGCCCGAGGGCGCGGGTCCCGCGCCGGATCCCGCCTCGCGCTTCAACCGGCAGGGCGTCCACGGTCCCAGCGAGGTGATCGACCCCCTCGCCTATCCCTGGATCCACGACGACTGGACCGGACGGCCGTGGGAGGAGGCCGTGATCTACGAACTTCACGTGGGCGCGTTCACCCCGGAGGGCACTTTCGCCGCGGCGCGGGAGCGACTGGCGGAACTCGCCGCGCTCGGCATCACCGCGATCGAGCTCATGCCGGTCGCCGCCTTCCCGGGCGAGCGCAACTGGGGCTACGACGGCGTGCTGCCCTTCGCGCCCTTCCCGGGCTACGGCACGCCCGCCGACATGAAGGCCTTCGTCGACGCCGCGCACCGCGCCGGCCTCATGGTGCTGCTCGACGTGGTGTACAACCACTTCGGCCCGGAGGGAAACTACCTGCACGGCTACGCGCCGCAATTCTTCAACCCGGCGCACGAGACGCCCTGGGGCGCGGCGATCAACTTCGACGGGCCCGGCTGCGGGGACGTCCGCGACTTCTTCGTCCACAACGCGCTCTACTGGATCGAGGAGTACTTCCTCGACGGGCTGAGGCTCGACGCGGTGCACGCGATCCGCGACGACTCCGACCCGGACATCGTGGAGAGCATCGCACGGGCCGTCCGCGAAGGCCCCGGCCGCGAGCGCCACGTGCACCTGGTGCTCGAGAACGACGACAACGGGGCCTCCTACCTCGAGCGCGACGAGACGCTCGCGCCCCGCCTCGCCACGGCGCAGTGGAACGACGACGTCCACCACGCGTTCCATGTCCTCGTGACGGGGGAAGGGGACGGCTACTACGCCGACTACGCCGACCGGCCGCTCGAGCGGCTGGGCCGCGGGCTTGCGCAGGGCTTCGTCTACCAGGGCGACGCTTCCGCCTTCCGGCACGGGGAAATCCGCGGATCGCCCAGCGCGCACCTGCCGCCGGCCGCCTTCGTGGACTTCCTGCAGACCCACGACCAGGTGGGCAACCGCGCCCTCGGCGAGCGGCTCTGCGCCCTGGGTCCCGCCAACCGCCTTCGCGCCGCGACCGCCTGCCTCCTCCTGTCGCCCGCGCCGCCGATGCTGTTCATGGGCGAGGAGTACGCGGCCTCGACGCCCTTCCTCTACTTCTGCGACTTCGGCCCGGAACTCGCGGCCGCCGTCGCGCGCGGCCGCCGCGAGGAGTTCGCCCGGTTCGCCGCCTTCGCGGACGAGGCGGCGCGCGACAGGATCCCCGATCCCGGCGCCGCGAGCACCTTCGCCCGGTCGCGGCTGCGCTGGGAAGAGCGCACGGCCCCGGGACATCTCGAGCACCTCGCCCTCACGCGCGAACTCCTCGCGCTCCGGCGCCGGCATCTCGGGCCGCGCCTCGCGGGCATGCGCGGCGGGGGCGAATCCGCGATCGAGGGCGATGCCCTCCTCGTCGCCTGGACCCTGGGCGACGGCGCGCGCCTGCGCCTGGCCGTGAACTTCGGCGACGAGCCCGCGTTCCTTTCCGCCGCGCCCGCGGGAGAGGCGATCCACGAAGCGGGCGCGGAGCCGGCGGGCCAGGGGCTGCGGCTCGCTCCCGGCGGGATTTCGGTCCGGCTGGAGGCGCGATGAGCGAGCGGCGAGCCACGCTCGTGCGCCTGTGCGCGAGCCACGGCATCGCG
>CALEJW010000213.1 GCA_937898635.1 uncultured Pseudomonadota bacterium
CGGCCGCGCCGGCGCCCGATCCCGCCCGCCGGCGCGAGATCGAGGCCCTCCTCGCCGAAGAACCCGACCGGAAACCCGGGCACTGAGGCGTCCGCCGGGCGGCATGGCGCCGCCCGAGTCCCCGTCATGGATTTTCGCGACCACGCCATCAGGAAGGCGCTCGACAATGCGGTCGGTCCCTATCGTCCCGAGCGCACCCGGCGCGCCCGCCTCAAGCGCGTCGCGGCCATCGTCGTGCTGGCGCTCGTCACCAGCGTCGCCTTCATCACGATCGTCAATCGCTCGACGCCGAGGCACGCGCCCGCCGCGCCCGATCGCAAGCCCGTACCCATCGAGCTGATCGCGCCGTCGCCGGCCCGCCCGTGACGCCAGCCCGCGTACGGTGCCCCCTCCCCGCCTAGGGAATCCTGCGCAGTTCCTCGATCGCGCCGAGGCGTTCCACGAAACGCTTCGGGCAGGAACGCTCCGACTCCTTCAGGTAGGGCACGGCGCCGGCGCGGTCCCCGGCGATCAGCCGGTGCTGCGCCACGTGGAAGTTCGCCTCGCACGCCTGCTCCCGGCCGGTCTTCGGGTCCGCGTGGCGGGCGGAGGCGAGGAGCTGCTCGCGATCGAGCCGGCCGAGGTGGAAGCGCACGATCGGCGCCGGCCACGCGCCCGAACCGCCGTCCTCGAACGCCTTGAGCGAAGCCGACCCGTCGATGCCGGCGCGGGCGCCGGCGACGTAGCGCCAGATCGCGTTTTCGGCCGTCGGCGCCACGCCCATCACCGCGTCGAAGGCGCGCCGCGCCTCCTCGAAGCGGCCCAGGTAGAAGAGCGTCCTCGCGCGCCGCTGGAGCGCCGCCTTCAATGCGGGGTCGGTCGCCAGCGCGGCATCGCAATCGGCGAGGACCTTGTCGAATTCCCCGCGATCCAGCCAGATCGAGGAGCGCATCAGCCGGCTCGAGGCCTCGCGCGGATCCTGCGCGATCGCATGCCCGAGGTCCGCCAGCGCCTTCTCGTCGTCTCCGCGCCCGCGCCACGCCCAGCCGCGATTGGCGTAGACCCAGGCGCCGGCGGCGCCGCGCTCGATGGCCGCGTCGTAGTCGGCGATCGCCTGGTCGAATTGCCCTTGCTTCAGCCGGACCGCCCCGCGCTCCGCGAAGGCGCGAAAGCCGCGCGGATCGAGTTCCATCGCGCGATCGAAGTCGGCCACGGCACGGGCGAAATCGCCTTTCGCGTCCCAGGCGCGCCCGCGCTCGACATGGACGCGCGCCGTGCGCGCGCCCCGCGCAACGGCTTCGTCCAGGTCGGCGATCGCGCGTTCGAAGTCCCGCCTCTCGGCGTGCACCGACGCCCTGAGCATGAGCGCCGCCGCGTTGCGCGGGTCGATTCCGATCGCCACGTCGAGATCGGCCAGGGCCCGGTCGAACGCCTTCCTGCGCACCAGGGCCTGCGCACGGGACATGCGCGAGCGCGCGTCGCCCGGATCGCGAGCGACGGCGGCATCGTATTCGGCGATGAGGCCGTCCAGGTCCTTCGCCCGGGGTTCCTCGCCGCACGCGATGGAGGGCACGGCCGGGAACACGAGTCCGCCCGTGTGGGTGAAGTACATCTTCGACTGGCTGCGCGAGACGAGCACGCGGTGCGCCCGCAGGAAGTCCGCGCCGAGCAGCATCTCCGGCAGGTTCGCCGCGGCCCTCGGCAGGCGGCTGCCCGTCTCCTCGTAGGTGGCGTGCTTCCAGAGCGCGGCCACGCGAAGCAGCGGGTTTCTCACGAGTTCGTCGCCGATGGCGAAGGTCTCGAACGGCGCCACCGACACCTCGACCAGGCGCCTGCCGAAACCGACGGCGCATCCGGCGGCCGCGACCCTCGGATCGTCGCGTGCCACGCCCGCGCGCTCGGCCATCGGCCAAGTCAGCATCGACGCCATCGCCCCCGTGTCGAGCATCGCGAGAACGGGACGATCGTTCACCCGGACCTGGAAGGTGATCCCCTGTCCCGACTCGAGCGGCACCACGCCGGCGCCCGCCTTCGCCCAGTAGGCGAGCCAGGCGCCATCGCAGTCGCGCGCCGAGAAGAGCCTCACGACCCCCTGGGAAAGGTCGATCTCGAGGTCCACCTGCTGCAGGAAGTCGTCACCCAGGATGACGGCGATGCCGGGGCCGAATCCGCGCTCTCCCGCGACGAGCATCCGGAAATCGCGTCGCGCCGCGCCCCCGATGCGGAACTCGTCGATCGCCACGATCTCGGCCGTGGACTCTCCGCCGATCCCGAAGAACTGGTAGCCGGACGAGACCCGATCCCGCAGGCCGAGCTTGTCGGCGGCGGCGCGATTGATCAGTGTCGTGTGCGCGCCGGTGTCGAGCAGGATGCCGATCTTCCTGCCGTTGATCTCGCCGTCGATGACGAACTGGTTGCCGCCCGCCTTCGAGGTCCACTCCGCGATGCGCGCGAGCGTGCAGCCCGCCGCCAGGACCGTCTCCGGCAGGAGCAGCGCCACGGCGGTGGCGGCCGCGAGCAGGGCTTTCGCGACCGCGCGCGCTGCCCCCGGGACGCGAATGGCGGTTATCGTCGGTGGCACGGTTCGCGGGCGGCGCGCGTCGGCTAGAGCATCACCGGATGATCCGGCAGCTCGTTGGCGTTCGTCTCGCCGGCGGGAAAGTGCTTCTCGAGGAGCGCCGAGATCGCCGTGACGCCCGCGACCGCGCCCTGCTCGAAGCGCC
>CALEJW010000214.1 GCA_937898635.1 uncultured Pseudomonadota bacterium
TCCAGCCCTTCCGCATCGACCGCCGACGCGACCATCGCGGACATGCGCCCGAGGTACGCCGTGATCTCGCCGCCCATCCGGTCGAGCCACAGCGCGACTTCCGCGGGATCATAGGCCGCCAGGCGGCCATACATGTGCGCCAGGTCCACGTAGATCCGGTGGACGGTGCCGCCGGCCACCGCGTCACCGTGGTCGCGCAGCACCGCGTCGACTTCGGTCACGGCGGCGGCGAACTTCGCCTCCGCGCGGCGGAACTGGGCCTGGCTTCCATGGCCCCGGACCGCGGCTGCGCCACGGCGGAAGACCTCCGATGCGGCCGCCAGGATGTCCGAAGCCCGCACCCGTTCCATGGCCTGGAAGCTGCGCTCGCACTCGCGGAAGATCGCGCCGTCCCGGCTGTGCAGCACCGCGGCGAGCACCCCGCCGGGGGCCACGAGGCGGGCCGCCTCCTCGATGGCCCCGATTCCCGCGTACTCGATGCCGAACTGGCTCGCCACGATGTCGAAGGCCCCGTCCGCGAACGGCATGCGCCGCGCCTCCGCCACGATCGCGCCTGCCCCGGGGAAGCGGGTCCGGAACGCCTCGATCGCGGCCGGCGCCCCGTCGGCGCCGAAAAGCGAGGGACCCCCGCCGGCATCGCCCCCCGCCTCGATCGCGAACCCGGTCACGGCGCCGTTCCCGCAGGCGAAGTCGAGCACGCTGCGCGCCGGGCGGCCCGCGCCGCCGCGGGCGAACACCCCGGCCCAGAACCGGGAAAGCGCCGCGTCCTGCCCGCCCCCGACACTCAGGGCCGGGGCCTGCGGCGCGAGTCGCCAATAGGCATCCCACGACCTCGCTGCCTGAAGCCTTCGGTCGCCATCCTCGGACATGCTCGCCCCTCCCGGGCTAGATTTCCCACGCGGGGCGCTCGGCGCCGCTCGCGTCGATCGCCTCGAACATCGCGGTCACGGCCGTGCGCTCCTCCGGCGAAAGGTCCGGCCTCCAGACCTCGAAGAGGAGGATCACCCGTGTCTCGGCGCTGTGGTTCCACGCCTCGTGCTCGATCGTGTCGTCGAAGACCCAGGCCCTGCCCTGCTCCCACGTGCGGGTCTCGCTGCCCACGCGGAAGACGCATCGCTCCGGCACGACGAGCGGAAGGTGGCAGATGAGGCGGGTGTTGACGAGGCCGCAGTGGGGCGGGATGTGCGCGCCGGGCCGCAGCAGGGAGAAGAGAATGGAGGGCGAACGGTTCGGGATCCGCACGATGGGCGCATCGGCAAGCGCGTCCAACGCCGAAGGAGCCCTCGCCGCGTTCTCTGCAACGGCCTCGCCGTTCTTCCACAGGTAGAAGGCGCTCCAGTCGGGATTGTCGAGCATGCCGTCCTGTTCCTTTCGCGGCCGGCGCGGATCGCCCTGCACGTAGGGCCGGAAGGCCGATGCCTCGCCGAGGATCTCGAGAAGCTCCTTCCGGATGGCCGGCGCGGCCGCCTCGACGCGGTCGAGCCAGGGAAAGTCCGCGCGTTCGAAGAACGGGATGCTCGCGAGCCCCGGAAAGAAGTAGTAGCGCGGCTGCTGGCTGTAGACCCGCTTTCGGCCGAAGAGGATGTCGAGGGACTGCGCGAAACGGCCGGGAGCGCTTGCGCCGGCGAGGCCCAGCGCGGCAATCCGGGAGCGAACCTCCTCCTCGACGCGGTTGGCGAAGCGCTCGCACTGCGCCTGGGCCCTCGCGACTTCGGGGACGATGTCCGGGGGCAACTGGCCCGCGGCCCGTGCGTAGGTGACGGCAGCCATGTAGTGAGAGGACGCCGCGCCGGCATCCCCCATCCAGTCGAGGAGATCGGCCTTGACGATCAGGGCGCGCAGGTTGCGCGGGTCCTGCGCGAGCGCCCGGTCTATGGCCGCCAGGGCCGCCGGGCCATCCTCCATCCGCCGGCAGGCGAGGGCGAGACCGGTGCAGGTGGACGCGTCGTCGGCGCCGGCCGCGGCGATGGCCTCGAACGATTCCCGCGCCCGGCGGGCATCGCCGGCACGCAGCGCCTGCATGCCGTCCCGGGCCAGCGAACGGGGGTCCTTGGGTCGACTTTCCATGGCTCGGGCATTATGCACGGCGCTGGCAATCGGCCGCATTGTCGAATAAAATGCCGGGTTTCCGAAACGGTCCCTCCCAAGGCAGTGGCAGTTTGCGGGGGGTGGCAATCCCGTGTGTCCGGAGTCGGCACGCGGCCTGCAAAACGGGCGGCCGCAGGGGCCGCCGTGGACTGATGGCGCTACGCGCGCCGGAGGGGGTGGAGGGTGGTTTCATGAAGAGCTACAGGGAGACCCAGCGCAACCCGGTGCGGCATTTGCCGAGCGTGATCATGGTCGGCCTCCTGCACCTGCTCGTGGGCTATGCGCTCGTCTCCGGACTCGCGCGCAAGGTGGTCGAGGTCATCAAGGCGCCCATCGAGACCAAGATCATCGAGGAAATCAAGAAGCCCCCGCCCGATACGCCCCCGCCGCCGCCACCGAAGCTCGCCGCGCCGCCCCCGCCGTTCATTCCGCCGCCGGAAGTGAACATCCAGGTGCCGGTCCAGGCCCAGCAGGCCCCGACCATCACCACGGTCACCACCACCAAGCCGCCGCCCGGGCCGCCGCCCAAGGCGGCGCCGCCCGCCCCTCCCGCGCCGCCCGCCCCCCTCGTCCGCAAGAACGTGCGGCCCGTGGGCGAGATCGTGCGGCCCGTCTTCCCGCGCCAGGCCATCCGCGACGGCATCCAGAGCGGCAGCGTGGTCGCCCACCTCGTCATCCGGCCGGACGGGACCGTGTCGGAAGTCCGGATCATCTCCGCGAAGCCGCCCCGCATCTTCGACCGCGAGGTCATCCGGGCGCTCTCGCAGTGGCGGTTCACGCCGGAAGCCGTCGGCTTCATCGGCGAGGTGGACATCGATTTCAAGCTGACGGACTGACGCTCCGCCGGCCCTTACTCACCCGCAGCACGTCACCAGGAAATTTGGAGGAATACACATGCACCTGATCCGTCGTCTGCCCGCGCTGCTCGCGGCCATCATCTTCGCCTGCGCGCCGGCGGCGCCGCTGGTCTATTCCGCCGCGGCCCAGGCCCAGGCGCCGGCCGCCGACGCGGCCAAGCCGGCCGAGGCGAGCCCGGCGGAAGCGCCGAAACCGGCGCCGGCCCCGCCGCCTCCCGTCGCGACGGAAAAGGAGACGATCGAGAACCCCTACGGCCTCGAGGCGCTCTGGAAGCAGGGCGACTGGGTGTCCAAGGGCACGCTCATCATCCTCGCGATCATGTCCATGGGTTCCTGGTACATCATGTTCGTGAAGGTCTACGAGCAGTTCAAGCTCTTCCGCGAGGCCGCCAGGGTGAAGGCGTCGTTCTGGTCGGCGGGCTCCGTGGCCGAGGGCATGTCCACCATGAAGGAAGGCAGCCCCTTCCGCTTCGTCGCCGAGTCCGGCATCGAGGCGACCAAGCACCACGAGGGCAAGCTCCTCGAGCAGATCGACCTGAACGAGTGGGTGACGATGTCGATCCAGCGCGGCGTCGAGAACGTCGGCAGCCGGCTCCAGGACGGCCTCGCGTTCCTCGCGACCGTGGGCTCCACGGCGCCCTTCGTCGGCCTCTTCGGCACGGTGTGGGGTATCTACCACGCGCTCACCGCCATCGGCATCGCGGGGCAGGCCTCGATCGACAAGGTGGCCGGTCCCGTGGGCGAGGCGCTCATCATGACCGCCTTCGGCCTCGCGGTCGCGGTGCCGGCCGTGCTCGGCTACAACTGGCTCGTGCGCCGGAACAAGGTGGCGATGGAACACCTGCGCGGATTCAGCGCGGACCTCCACCTCGTCCTCGTGAGCGGCGCCGCCAGGAAAGCCCGGGGCTGAAACCATGGCGATGACCGTCGGCCAGGGCGTCGAGGAAGACCAGGAGGTGATGTCGGCCATCAACACCACGCCGCTCGTCGACGTGATGCTGGTGCTGCTCATCATCTTCCTGATCACCATTCCCGTCGTGATCCAGCAGATCCCGATGGAGCTCCCCAAGGAGCGCAACGTCCCCACGCAGACCAAGCCGGAGAACATCGTCATCTCGATCAACAAGGACGGCGACGTGTTCTGGGGGATGGAGCTGGTGCCGGACTCGAAGGCGCTCTTCGAGAAGCTGAAGAAGGTGGCGGTCATGCAGCCGCAACCCGAGATCCACGTGCGCGCCGACGAGGAAGCCCGCTACGAGTTCGTCGGCCGCGTGGTCGCGACCTGCCAGCGCGCCTCGATCCTCAAGATCGGCTTCATCACCGAGCCTCCCGCGCGAAGCCTCTGAACGCAGACACCTAAAGGAACTCCCCATGGGCATGCAAGTCGGCTCGGGCGGCAGCGGCGATCCCGAAGTGATGATCGACATCAACACCACGCCGCTCATCGACGTGATGCTGGTGCTCATCATCATGTTGATCATCACCATCCCGATCCAGACCCACGCGGTGAAGCTCAACATGCCGGTGGGCAACCCGCCTCCGCCGCCGGTCCCGCCGGAGGTGATCCTGGTCGAGGTGGACTTCGACGGCACCATCCTCTGGAACGGCGACACGATTGCCGACCGTCCGACGCTCGATGCCAAGTTCGTGAGCGCGGCCGCGCAGCAGGTCCAGCCGGAGTTCCACCTCCGGCCCAACAAGATCGTGAGCTACAAGCACGTCGCGGGCGTGATGGCCTCCGCCCAGAGCCACGGGATCACGAAGATCGGCCTGGTCGGGGCCGAGCAGTTCGTCGACTGAGAAACGCCCCATCGGGGCCGCGCCGCCCGGCGCGGCCCTTTCGTTTGCCGGAAACGGGAGATCGCATGATGATCGGCCTCAACATCCTTCGCGCGGGCGCGCTCGCCGCCGCCCTCCTCCTCGCGCCCGCCGCGCCGGCCCTGGCCCAGGAAACCGTCCGGCCCGAGGTGGGAAAGCCGCTCCAGGCCGCCGAGGCTCTCTACAAGGCGAAGAAGTACCGCGAAGCCCTCGCCAAGGTGGCGGAGGCGGACGCCGCCGCGGGCCGGACCGCGTACGAGAACTACGTGATCCAGCGAACGCGCGGCAGCATCGCCGCGGCCGCGGGCGACCACGATACCGCCGCGCGCGCCTTCGAGGCGGTGATCGCCTCGGGCAGCGCCTCGGGCGCGGAGAAACTGAAGATGATGCAGGCGGTGGCCGGCCTCCACTACCATGCCCGCGACTACGCCAAGGCCGCCCAGTGGGCGCAGCGGTACAAGAAGGAAGGCGGCAACGATCCCGGCATCCGAACCGTGCTCATCCAGTCCCACTTCCTCCTGAACGACTGCGCCGCCGTCTCGCGCGAAGTGGGCGAGGGCAACGGGCGCCGGCCGAGCGAGCAGGAACTGCAGATCCTCGCCAACTGCTTCAGCAAGCAGAAGGACGATACCGGATACGTCGCCGCCATCGAGCGGCTGGTCACCTACTATCCGAAGAAGGAGTACTGGACGGACCTCCTGAACCGCGTCCAGAGGAAGAGCGGGTTCTCCAGCCGGCTGTCGCTCGACGTCTTCCGCCTGAAGCTCGAGACGGGCAACCTCGCTTCCGCGAACGACTACCTCGAGATGGCCCAGCTCGCGCTCCAGGCCGGCTTTGCCGCCGAGGCAAAGTCGATCGTGGACAAGGGCTACGAGGCGAAGGCCCTTGGCACCGGCAAGGACGCCGAGCGCCACCAGCGCCTGAAGGACCTCGTGCTGAAGAACCTGGCGGAGTCGAGCAAGTCGCGAGCGCGCCTGGAAGCCGAGGCGCTCGAGGACAAGTCCGGCGACGCCCTGGTGAGCGTGGGCTACAACTACGTGACCGAAGGCGCTCCCCAGAAGGGGCTCGCGTTCATGGAGCGCGGGATCAAGAAGGGCAACCTGCGCCGGCCCGAGGACGCGAAGCTCCTCCTCGGCATCGCGCAGCTCCAGAGCGGCTCGCGGGCGCGGGCGCTGCAGACCCTCAAGGGCGTCCACGGCAAGGACGGGACCGCCGACCTCGCGCGACTTTGGATCCTGATCGGACAGCGCGCCTAGCGAGCGCGATCCGCGACGCGACCGGGGCCGATCTCCCGGCGATCGTCGCCATCTACAACGCCTCCATCCCGGGACGCCTCGCGACGGCGGACACCGCCCCCGTCACGGTGGACGAGCGGCGCGAGTGGTTCGCCGCGTTCGATCCCGCCAGCCGGCCGATCTGGGTGGCCGAGGTCGGCGGCGAAGTGACGGGCTGGCTGGGACTTCGCTCCTTCTACGGGCGGCCCGCCTATCACCGCACGGTGGAACTGGCGGTGTACGTCGCGCCGGCGAGACAGCGCCGCGGCATCGCCCGCGCGCTGCTCGCGCACGCGATCGATGCCGCCCCCGCGCGGGGCATCGCCACGCTCCTCGCGTTCGTCTTCGGGCACAACGAGGCGAGCCTCGCGCTCTTTCGCCGCGCGGGCTTCGCCGATTGGGGTAGGCTTCCGGCAATCGCGGAACTGGACGGCATCGAGCGCGACGTGCTCATCCTCGGAAGGCGGCTCGCCCCATGAAGGCCTACCTGGACCTGATGCGCCTCGTGCTCGAGCACGGGGCGAGGAAATCCGACCGCACCGGCACGGGCACGCTCTCGGTGTTCGGCCACCAGATGCGCTTCGACCTCGCGGAGCGCTTCCCGCTCGTGACGACCAAGCGCGTGCACATGAAGAGCGTGATCCACGAGCTGCTCTGGTTCCTGCAGGGCTCGACCAACGTGGGCTACCTGAAGGACAACGGCGTCACCATCTGGGACGAGTGGGCCGACGAGCGCGGCGAGCTCGGCCCCGTCTACGGGCACCAGTGGCGCTCCTGGCCGGCACCCGACGGCCGGCGCATCGACCAGGTGGCCGAGGTCCTCGCGCAGATCCGCGCCAATCCCGACTCGCGCCGCCTCATCGTCTCCGCGTGGAACGTGGCGGACATCCCGCGCATGGCGCTCGCCCCCTGTCACGCCCTCTTCCAGTTCTACGTGATCGACGGGCGCCTTTCCTGCCAGCTCTACCAGAGGAGCGCGGACATCTTCCTCGGCGTGCCGTTCAACATCGCCTCCTATGCGCTCCTCACGATGATGGTGGCGCAGGTGACGGGGCTCGCGCCCGGCGAATTCGTCCACACCTTCGGGGACGCGCACCTCTACGTGAACCACCTGGACCAGGCCCGCGAGCAGCTCTCGCGAGAGCCTCGCGAGCTGCCCGTGATGCGCCTGAACCCGGCCGTCACGGACCTCTTCGCCTTCCGCTACGGGGACTTCGCGCTCGAGGGCTACGATCCGCACCCGCCGATCCGGGCTCCCATCGCGGTCTGAGCGTGCGCCGATCCCTCATCGTCGCGCGGGCGCGAAACGGCACGATCGGGCGCGACAACGCCATGCCCTGGCACCTGCCCGCGGACCTCGCCCACTTCAAGCGCACGACCCTGGGACACCCGGTCATCATGGGCAGGCGCACCTGGGAATCCCTCGGTCGCGCGCTCCCCGGCCGGCGCAACATCGTGGTGAGCCGCTCGCCGTCGTACCGGGCTCCCGGAGCCGAGGTCGTCCGGTCCCTCGAGGAGGCGTGGCGGGCGGCGGGACCGGCGGACGAGGCCTTCGTGATCGGCGGCGCGCAGCTCTACGCCGAGGCGCTTGCCGTGGCCGACCGGATCTACCTCACCGAGGTGGCCGCCGACGTCGAGGGCGACACCCGCTT
>CALEJW010000215.1 GCA_937898635.1 uncultured Pseudomonadota bacterium
CCGCTCCTGAAGGGGACGCTACCCTTCGAAGGGAAGCGTCCCCTTCGTTTCAGGCCGCGCGGACGGCTCCCGCCATGCCGTCCAGCGTGTCGGCCAGCGCCCGCAGGAGCGAGGCGCCGTCGCCCTGCCACGCGCTGCCATGCATGCAGGCGAGGACCTTCGGCTTCTCCGCGGCCAGGCGCTCGAGCGTCGCGCGCGTCCACGGCGAGTGCGCGTAGTAGTCCAGCCCCTTTCGCATGGCCTCGCTGGGGCCGAGGATGTCGCCGGTGGTGAGGGCCGGCTTGCCGTGCCCGGGCTGCGTGAAGAGGTCGCCGCAGAGGAGCGTCCCCGTTTCGGTCTCCATCATGAGGCCGCTCTCCCACCCGTGGGGCACGTGCGGCGTGTCGTGCCAGCGCACGCGGTGGCTGCCGAGGTCGAGAACCTCCCCGTCGGCCAGGGCGCGCGCCGGGCGCGGGGAGAAATCGTCCACGGACACCATCTTGGCGATGGCGCCGCACACGGGCTCGGCCTCGGGCGCCACGGCGAGGAAGTCCGGCAGCGAGCCGCACTCGTCGGCCTCGAAGTGCGAGAAGCCCACGAAGCGCAGCCGCTCCAGGGGCATCACGCTTGCGATGGCCTCGCTCACGAGCGGGAAGAGCTTGCGCGGCCCCGTGTGGAAGAGGAGCGGCCGGTCCGCGGCGACGAGATACTGGTTGAAGCTGAATTCCCCGCCCGGGATGTCCAGCGGGGTGTTGATGCGGTAGATGCGCGGGGCGACTTCCTCGATGTTGGTGCCGGATTGCGGATTGGTGATCATGGGGCCTCCGTGGGGTTGACCCCCCGGATGTGTAACGAGGCGCCGGGCCGTTACACATCCTCCGGGAAAGGGCCGCTAAGATGGCCGAATGGACAGCAGCACCCACGCGGAACCGGAAGCGGCGCTCGCCCGGCGCATCGCCGCGGCCGGGTCGCGCATCGACGCCGAGGCCGAGGCCGAGTTCTACCGCCGCCTCGCGCCCCGCGTGCGCCTCTACGGCCGCCGCCACCTGCGCGACGACGCCGCCGCCGACGACCTTACGCAACAGGTGCTCCTCATGACGATCGAGAAGCTCCGCGCCGGCGAATTGCGCGAGCCCGAGCGCGTGGTGTCGTTCGTCTTCGGAGCCTGCCGCATGGTGACGCGGGAGATCCGCCGCGGCGCCAAGCGGCGGGAGGCGCTGCTGGAGCAGTTCGGCGAGGACCTCGCGATCGCCGACATCGCCCCCGCGCCCCGGCTGGACGAGGCGAAGGTGGCCGCCTGCCTCGAGCGGCTGTCGGAGCGCGAGCGAAGCGTCGTGCTCCTTTCCTTCTACGAGGACGAGCCCGCGGAGCAGGTGGGCGCCGCCCTCGGGCTTACCGCGGGCAACGTGCGGGTGATCCGCCACCGCGCGCTGGAACGGCTGCGCGACTGCGTGATGGGGACGAAACGGTGACGAAAGGGACTTGCGCGGATTTCGGGATGCTCGTCGCCTACTGGCTCGGCGAGCTCGACGACGGCCGGGAGGCCGCGCTCGAGCAGCACTACCTGGGATGCGGCGAATGCAGCGCGCGGCTGGCGGAGGTGGAGGCGCTCGCGAGCGGGGTGCGGCGCGCCTTCGCGAAGGGCCTCGTCTCCGCCGTCGTCACGCCGGCCATCGTCGATCGGCTGCGGGCGAAGGGGATGCGGGTGCGGGAGTACCGGATCCCGGTGAACGGGAGCGTCAATTGCTCCGTGGCGCCGGGAGACGAGCTCGTGGTCGGCCGGATGGAGGCCCCGCTCCACGGGGTAAGCCGCGTGGATGCCATCGTCGCGTACGAGGGCGAGACCCGCCTGGTGGACATCCCGTTCGAGGCCGCGAGCGGGGAGGTGGTGCTCGCGCCGAGCCTCGCGCACCTTCGCTCGCTTCCCGCCCACCGGGAGGTCGTGCGGCTGGTCGCAGTGGAGGCGGGGGAGGAGCGGCTGCTGGGGGAATACACCTTCAACCACTCCGCGAGCGGGGTGTAGCCGGCTTTTCCTCGGTTGGCGGGGTTGCCGGTTTTAATATTTTCCGCGGAGCGGAATTGACGACCTGGATCCCCGCTTGCGGTTGACCGCGCGTTACTACACGAAC
>CALEJW010000216.1 GCA_937898635.1 uncultured Pseudomonadota bacterium
CCCAAGAATTCGGGGCCAGGCAAAACACGCCAGGCCCCGAATTCTTACCCATTGAGAGATGGGACCGCTTCGCTGTCCCATCCCGACGGTCGCATGCCCAAGGACTCGGAAAGGCTTGCCCCATCCCCGGCCGTCCCGTGGACACGCCGTGCCGATGCGAGGCCGCGGCCCCTTCGGTCCACCGCCCGCCAACTCGACGCCGTGTCCACGGAGCGCGGAAGGGAAGCGGCTGCCGACGTCGTTCACGATCCTTGGCACGCGACCGTCGCGGAAGAGGCAGCGCAAGCGGTCTCTTCTGTAGATGGGTGGAAATTCGAGGCCTGGCGTGTGTTGCCTGGCCTCGAATTTCCGGGCACCCATCCGACGGTCACGCTTGCGTGCCCAGGATCGTGAACGACGTCGGCAGTCGCTTCCCCCTGCGGGTCGCCTTCGCCACGCTACCGTGGCCGGGTTACTTCGCCCGCCGGTAGTCGATCTCCCACGTGGTCTTCCACGACTTGCCGCCGTCGTCGGAGCGCTGCCACAGCCACTTGAGCGAGTCCTTCTTCACGTCGCGAAAGACCATGCGCAGGCGGATCGTCTTGCCGTCCTTCTCAAACTCGCGCTCGAAGGTGGGGTCGCCCGCGTCCTCGCCGCCGGTGAAGTCGAGGTAGGTGCCGGTGTTGTCCGCCCACGCCTGCCGCCAGCGCTTCGTCGCGCGGTCGTAGGTGGAGACGCTGGTGCCGTCGAGCTTCGTGCCGGGCGCGCCGCGGAAGTGCTCGACGATCACGCAGCCGCCGAGGGTCTTCTCGATGCGGTTGCGGCCCTTCCCGCCGGCGAAGTCGAGCTCCCAGTCGCCGACCCAGAAGTCGAACCGCCTCGACTCCGGCGTGTCGCACCCGTAGGCGGGCTGCGCCTGGGCATGGCCGGCGAGCGGGAGAACGCATACGGCGACGGCGGCAAGGCGTGCGAGGATCTTCATGGGCGCGCTCCGGTGCTTGGGCCCGCCCATTGTGCCGGTCGCGACGGGCGCAGGCGGTTACCGTATCTCGCCGCCCTTGACGCGGCGCAAGGCGGCCGCGAAGGCGCGCGCCTAGGATGAAACGCGGAGGAGAAGAACAAGATGCCCTGTGCCTGGATCACCCACCGGGACTGCCTGCTGCACGAGATGGGCGAAGGCCATCCGGAATGCCCCGAGCGGCTGGACGCGATCTCGGACCACCTGCTCGCGCAGGGGATCATGGGACTGCTGATCCCCTACGACGCGCCCGTGGCGACGGTCGAGCAGCTCGAGCGGGCGCACACCGCGCACCACGTGCTGGAGATCCTCGCCGCCTCGCCCGCCGACGGCTACGTGCACCTCGATCCCGACACGTCGATGAACCCGCACACGGTGGACGCCGCGCTGCGCTCGGCGGGGGCCGCGGTGCTCGCGACGGACCTCGTCCTCAAGGGCGAGGTGCGAAGCGCCTTCTGCGCGGTGCGCCCGCCCGGGCACCACGCCACGCGGGACGCGCCGATGGGCTTCTGCTTCTTCAACAACGTGGCCGTCGGCATCCGCCACGCGCTCGACGTGCACGGGCTGGAGCGCGTGGCGCTCGTCGACTTCGACGTGCACCACGGCAACGGCAGCGAGGACATCCTCGCCTCCGACCCGCGGGTGCTCATGGCCTCGACCTTCCAGAAGGGCCTCTATCCGTTCCAGGGCGACGAGCCCAAGGGGCTCAACATGGTGAACGTGGGCCTGCCGGCGGGCGCGGCGGGCGACGCGCTGCGCGCCGCGGTGCAGGAGTACTGGATGCCCGCGCTGGAGGCCTTCCGCCCGCAGCTCCTCTACGTCTCGGCGGGCTTCGACGCGCACCAGGCCGACGACATGGCGGGCCTGCGCTTCCAGGAGAGCGACTACGCGTGGGTCACCGCGGAGCTCGTGAAACTGGCGCACCGGCACTGCGGCGGGCGCGTCATCTCGATGCTCGAGGGCGGCTATCACCTGCACGCGCTCGCGCGCAGCGTCGCCGCGCACATCCGGGAGCTGGTGGCCGCCTGA
>CALEJW010000217.1 GCA_937898635.1 uncultured Pseudomonadota bacterium
GAAGGTCCCGCACGTGCTGGTGGACGCCGCGCGCGTCACCGTCATGCTGATGTTCATCGTCGCGAACGCCCTCCTCTTCGCGCACGTCCTCACCACCGAGCGCATCCCGCAGGCGATCACCGAGCAGATCGTGGCCTGGGGCATGGAGCCCTGGCAGTTCCTGATCGTGGTGAACATCCTGCTGCTCATCGCGGGCAACTTCATGGAGCCCACGGGGATCATCCTGATCCTGGCGCCCATCCTCTTCCCGATCGCCGAGCAGCTGGGCATCGACCCGGTCCACCTGGGCATCATCATGGTGGTGAACCTGGAGATCGGCATGGTGACGCCGCCCGTGGGGCTGAACCTCTTCGTGACCTCGGGCATCACCGGCATGTCGATCCTGCAGGTGGTGCGCGCGGCGCTGCCGTGGCTGAGCGTGCTCGTGGTCTTCCTCGTGATCGTCACCTACGTGCCGATCATCAGCCTCTGGCTGCCCGGCATCCTGTTCTGATCTCTCCCCGGAACTCTCCGCCCGCCCCCGCCCGCGGGGCGGGCGCGGTCCCGTGCCGCGCGGCGAGCGCGCCGATGAGGTGCATGCCCGCGCGGATCCCCGCGAGGTAGAGCGAAACCTTGGTCGACTCGTTGGGCGCGTGGTTGTTCTCGTCGTAGGGCGCGAGCGGCACGACGATCGAGGGTAGTCCCAGGAGCTTCGTGAAGACGAAGTCGGGCGTGGTTCCCCCGAGGCTCGGCACCACGAGCGGCTCGCGCCCGAAGCCCTTCGCGACCGCGTCCTTCACCACCGGCACGAACGGGTCGTCCAGCGGCGTGCGCGAGGCGGGCGTGGCCTTGAGCTCGCGGATCTCGACGTTCGCGTAGCCCCGGGCGGCGGCGAAGCGGCGAACGGCGTCGAGCACTTGCGCGGGGTCCTGGCCGCCCACGAGGCGGATGTCGGCCTTCGCGAGCGCCTCCCGGAAGATGATCGTCTTGTGGCCGGGGCCGGTGTAGCCCGCGGCGAAGCCGGAGACGTTGAACGCGGGCCGCAGCATCAGGCGCTCGTGGAACTCGGCGTCCGGCACCGCGGGCGCGAGGCCCATCGTCGCCATCACGCCCTCGCGGTCGAGCGGGAGCGCGGCCACCGCCGCGGCTTCCGCGGGCGTCACCGTGACGTCGGCGTGGCCCGCGCCCGGCACGAGGAGCCGGCCGTCGCGGTCCACCATCTCCGCGAGGAGGTGGATCAGGTCCAGCGTCGGGTTGGGCGCGACGCCGCCGAAGTTGCCGGAGTGGAGGTTGCGCTTCGCGCCCGTGGCCGCGAACTCGAGCCCGAGCACGCCGCGCACGCCCATGAGCAGCACCGGCTGGTCGTCGGGGAACATCGGCCCGTCGGCGTAGCAGCACAGGTCGGCGCGCAGCCGCTCGCGGTTCGCCTGCACGAAGGCGGGCAGGGGCCGGCTGCCCGTCTCCTCGTCGCCCTCGAGGATCACCTTGATGCGGATGGGCAGGCCGCCGTGCAGCTCCCGGTACAGGGCGATGGCGTGCAGCAGCGCGAGGTGCTGGCCCTTGTTGTCGCCCGTGCCGCGGCCCCGGATGCGGTCGCCGTCCACCACGGGCTGCCAGGGGTCCGTGCGCCAGCCCTCGGCCTGCGCGTCGGCGGGATAGACGTCGTAGTGGCCGTAGGTGAGCCAGGTGAAGGCGGCGTCCGCGGGGCCGATCTCGCCGTAGACGATCGGCTGGCTCGCGGTCGGGAAGACCTCCACCGCGAAGCCCCAGGCCTTCATGCGCGCGGCGAGGAAGTCGACGGCCTCGCCGATGCCCTGCCCGGTGAGGCTCACCGAGGGGATGCGCACCGACTCCAGGAGCGTGGCGACGAGCCCGTCGGCGCGCTCGCGGACGAGCGCGTCGATCGCCCCGCTCACTCGTCCACCGCGGCGGTCACTTCCACCTCGATCGCGTAGCCGTGGTGCAGCTCGTTCACCGGCACGACGGAGCGCGCGGGACGGTGCTCGCCGAAGAACTCGGCGTACACCTTGTTCACCGCCGGCCAGTGCGCGATGTCGGAGACATAGACGGTGCAGCGCAGCACGCGGTCGCGTCGCGAGCCGCAGGCCGCGAGCACGCGGTCGACGTTGGAGAGCACCTGGCGCGTCTGCTCCTCGATCGTCCCGGGCCGGCGCCCCGGCTCGCCCGGCACGTGCGGGAGCTGGCCCGCGAGCCAGGCGATGCCGCCGTGCACCACGGCATGGGAATAGTGCCCCGCGGGCGGGTCGAGCTCCGGGGCGTTCAGGGATTCGAGCGTTCTCATGGCGTCCTTTCTCGGGGCTACCAGCCGCCGAAGCGCGGCCACCGGTCGACGACCTCGGTGCCGCCCCGCACGACGTGGTAGCCGTCGTGCTGCGCGCTGGTCGCGCAGGCGTGGTTGGGAAGGATGCGAAGCCTCGTGCCGACGGGGAAGCGGGAGACGTCGAGCGGGCCGCCGCCGCGGCGGGAGACGATGCCGTGCTCCTGGTTCGCGTCGGAGACCACGAGGTCGCCGATCACCCGGCCTTCCTCGTCGCAGACGAGGCCGTAGCCCTGGTCCACGGGCTGGCGGGCCGTGCCGCGGTCGCGCGAGAGCGCCATCCAGCCGCCGTCGGTGAGGATCCAGCCCTTGTCGCGCTGGTGGCCGATGACGGTGGCGAGGACGGAGATCGCGATGTCCTCGACCGCGCACACGCCCAGGCCCGCCATCACGAGGTCCTGGAAGACGAAGACGCCGGCGCGCACCTCGGTCACCCCCGCGAGGCTCTGCGCGAAGGTCGCCGTGGGGGTGGAGCCCACGCTCACCACGGGCGCTGCGAATCCCGCCTCGCGAAGGGTCGCGGCGGCGGCCACCACAGCGGCGCGCTCCCGTTCCGCCATAGCGGCGATGGCCTGCGTCGAGCGGCAGTTGTAGGAATCCCCCGCGTGGGTCATCACCCCGTGCGGCCGCGCGCCCGCGGCGAGCGCGCGGGCGATGGCGACGAGGAGGGCGTCGTCGTCCGGTTTCACCCCGGCGCGGTGGCCGTCGCAGTCGATCTCGACCAGGGCGGGGATGGCGCCCCCCGCGGCGGCCACGGCCTGCGCCGCCTCGACGCTGTCGACGACCACCTTGAGGTCCGCGCCACGCGCCCGGAGCGCCTGGACGTGGGCGAGCTTGCCGGGCGCGAGCCCCACCGCGTAGAGGATGTCCGTGACGCCGTGGGCGAGGAATTCCTCGGCCTCCTTGAGCGTGGACACCGCGATCGGGCCCGGGGGCGAGCCCAGGAGGCCGCGCGCGACCTCCCAGGACTTGCAGGTCTTCACGTGCAGCCGCAGCGGCGCGCCGAGGCGGGCGAGCGTCGCCGCGAGCCTCGCGGCATTGGCCTCCAGGCGCGCCGCGTCGAGGACGAGGCGGGGCGTCTCGAGCCCGGAGAGCCTCATGGGCGCCCGCGAGGTCGGGCCTAGCCCAGCGTTTCCGTGAGCGTGCGGTAGCGCTGGCGGATCACCGGGGGCAGCCGCTCGCCCAGCTTGTCGAAGAGCTCGCCGTGCAGCGGCAGCTCCTGCTTCCACAGGGAGCGGTCGATGGCGGCGATGGAGGCGTAGCGTTCGGCGCCGAAGGAGTCGAGCCCCTTCCAGTCGAGGTCCCCGTGCCGCGGGACGTAGCCCACCGGGGTGCGCTCCGCGTCCGCCAGGCCCTCGACGCGCTCGACGATCCACTTGAGCACGCGCATGTTCTCGCCGTAGCCGGGCCAGACGTACTTGCCCTCGGCGTTCTTGCGGAACCAGTTGACCATGTAGATCTTGGGCGGCAGCGCCACCTTGCGCCCCATCTCGATCCAGTGGGCGAAGTAGTCGCTCATGTTGTAGCCGCAGAAGGCGAGCATCGCGAAGGGGTCGCGGCGCACGACGCCCACCTTGCCGGTGATCGCCGCGGTGGTCTCCGACCCGAGTGTGGCGGCCATGTACACGCCCTCGTCCCAGGTGGCCGCTTCCGCGACGAGCGGCACGGTGGAGGAGCGCCGCCCGCCGAACACGAAGGCGGAGATCGGCACGCCCTTCGGGTCGTCCCACGCGGGGTCGATCGACGGGGACTGCGCGGCGGATACGGTGAAACGCGCGTTGGGGTGCGCGGCGGGGCGGCCGCAATCCGGCGTCCACGCCTGGCCCTTCCAGTCGGTGAGCTTCGCGGGCGCTTCCTTCGTCATCCCCTCCCACCACACGTCGCCTTCGGGCGTGAGCGCCACGTTCGTGAAGATCGTGTTGGTCTTGATGGCTTCCATGCAGTTGGGGTTCGTGTCCCAGCCCGTGCCCGGCGCCACGCCGAAGAAGCCCGCTTCCGGGTTGATCGCGTAGAGGCGCCCGTCCTTGCCCGGCTTGATCCAGGCGATGTCGTCGCCGATCGTCGTCACCTTCCACCCCTTCAGGGAGGCCGGCGGGATGAGCATGGCGAAGTTGGTCTTGCCGCAGGCCGAGGGGAAGGCGGCCGTCACGTAGTGCTTCACGCCCTGGGGGGACTCGACGCCCAGGATCAGCATGTGCTCGGCGAACCAGCCTTCCTCGCGGCCCATCACCGAGGCGATGCGAAGCGCGAAGCACTTCTTGCCCAGGAGCGCGTTGCCGCCGTAGCCGGAGCCGAAGGACCAGATCTCGCGGTCCTCGGGGAAGTGCACGATGTACTTGTGGTCCTTGTTGCAGGGCCACGGCACGTCCTTCTCGCCCGGGGCGAGCGGCGCGCCCACGGAATGCACGGCCGGCACGAAGAAGCCGTCGTCGCCCAGGGTGGCCAGCACGCTCGCGCCCATGCGGGTCATGAGCTTCATGTTCACCGCGACGTAGGCGCTGTCGGAGATCTCCACGCCGATGTGCGCGATGTGCGAGCCGATGGGGCCCATGCTGAAGGGCACGACGTACATCGTGCGCCCGCGCATGCAGCCCTTGAAAAGTCCCTTGAGGGTGGCGCGCATCTCGGCCGGGTCGACCCAGTTGTTGGTGGGGCCGGCGTCGTCCTTCGCCTTCGAGCAGATGAAGGTGCGGTCCTCGACGCGGGCGACGTCCGAGGGATCGGACCACGCGAGGTAGGAATTGGGTCTCAGCTTCGCGTCCAGGCGGCGGAAGGTGCCCGCCTCGACGAGTTCCGCGCAGAGGCGGTCGTACTCCTCGTCGGAGCCGTCGCACCAGTGGATCTTCGCGGGCTGTGTGAGGGCCGCGATGTCGGCGACCCACTTGAGAAGCCGGGCGTGGTCGGTCGGGGCGGCTCCCGTGGCCGGGGCGGCTTGGGCAAGCATGGCGTCTCTCCGAGAAGTGGCCGGCGTCCGCATGCGCTGCGCCGGCTCGTGGCGTTGCGCCGATTATCGCATGGCCGCGCGCCCCGCCATCCGCCCACCGCCGCTCACGGAGCCTGTTACCCGGCGATCAGGTGATGAAGGCCTTGCTCTTGCGGCTGCGGGGGAAGAGCTCGATGAGCGCGGTCTCCTTCGCCGCGAACACGCCGCGCTCGGTGAGGATGCCGGTGACGAGTTCCGCGGGCGTTACGTCGAAAGCCGGGTTGGCCGCGGGCGTCGTGGCGGGCGCGATTGCGACCGAGGCCGGGCGCCCCGCCTCGTCCAGGCCGTGGACCACGCGCAGTTCCTCGCC
Source organism: uncultured Pseudomonadota bacterium (assembly GCA_937898635.1). Lineage (GTDB taxonomy): Bacteria > Pseudomonadota > Gammaproteobacteria > Burkholderiales > Usitatibacteraceae > FEB-7. The sequence goes on from CALEJW010000217.1 coordinate 5,611, forward strand.
GCCGCGTTCCTCGATCGGGATGCCGGCGAGCGCGTCGTCCACCTCCCAGTCGATGCTCGGCGTGGGCACCGCCGCGTAGAAGGGCACGCCGTTGTCGCGCGCGGCGAGCGCTTTCAGGTAGGTGCCGATCTTGTTGGCCACGTCGCCGCGCCGCGTCACGCGGTCCACCCCCACGAGGACGAGGTCCACGCGCCCGCGCTGCATGAGGTGGCCCCCGGCGTTGTCCGCGACCAGCGTGTGCGCCACGCCGTGGGCCGAGAGCTCCCAGGCCGTGAGGAGCCCCTGGTTCCGGGGCCGCGTCTCGTCCACCCACACGTGCACGGGGATGCCCTTGTCGTGCGCGCGGTAGATCGGGGCGAGGGCGGTGCCCCAGTCCACGGTCGCGAGCCAGCCGGCATTGCAGTGGGTGAGGACGTTGACCGTCCGCCCGCTGGCGGCATGGGCGCTCTCGAGGAGGGCGAGGCCGTGGCGGCCGATGGCCTCGTTCAACGCCGCGTCCTCGTCCGCGATGGCCTGGGCCTCGAACCAGGCCGCCGCGACGCGCTCCACGGGGGCGAGCCCGTCCAGGGCCTCGCGCATGCGCCGGAGGGCCCACGCGAGGTTCACGGCGGTCGGGCGGGTCGCCGCGAGCCGCGCGGCGCTCGCCGCGAGGCAGGCGTCCGAGGGGTCGCGGGACATGGCGAGCGCGATCCCGAAGGCCGCGGTCACCCCGATGAGCGGCGCCCCGCGCACGCGCATCCCCTCGATCGCCGCGGCCGCGGCCTCGGGGGAGTCCAGGGTGGCCGTCTCGAAGGCGTGCGGGAGCTTCGCCTGGTCGATGAAGCGCACGGGCCCGCCGGGCCCTTCGGACCAGAGGCTGCGGAAATGGCGGTCGCCGACCTTCATGCCGCATTTTCGCATGGCGGAGCGCGCGTCGCCGGCGGGCGACGGCGGGGCGCGGCCGGCGCGGCTCCCGCGGCCCGCGCGCATTCGGGTAAAATTCAAATTTCCAGCCGGGGAACCGAAATGACCAAGTACGTGTTCGTGACGGGCGGCGTGGTCTCCTCCCTGGGCAAAGGCATCGCCGCCGCCTCCCTCGCCGCGATCCTCGAGTCGCGCAAGATCCGCGTCTCCCTCGTCAAGCTCGATCCCTACATCAACGTCGATCCCGGCACGATGTCGCCGTTCCAGCACGGCGAGGTGTTCGTGACGGAGGACGGCGCGGAGACCGACCTCGACCTCGGCCACTACGAGCGCTTCGTCTCCGCGCGGATGCGAAAGCTCAACAACTTCACCACCGGCCAGATCTACGAGCGCGTCATCAACAAGGAGCGCCGCGGCGACTACCTCGGCGGCACGGTGCAGGTGATCCCGCACATCACCGACGAGATCAAGGCCTCCGTCAAGGCCGCGTGCAAGGACGTGGACGTCGGCATCATCGAGATCGGCGGCACGGTGGGCGACATCGAGTCGCTGCCCTTCCTGGAGGCCATCCGCCAGATGGGCATCGAGGAGGGCCGCACGAACACCTGCTACATGCACCTGACGCTCGTGCCGCACCTCGCGAGCGTGGGCGAGATCAAGACCAAGCCCACCCAGCACTCCGTGAAGGAGCTGCGCGGCATCGGCATCCAGCCCGACATCGTGATGTGCCGCTCCGAGCAGCCCATCCCCGAGGAGGACCGCAAGAAGATCGCGCTCTTCACCAACGTGGACGTGCGCTCGGTCATCTCCTGCTACGACGTGAGCTCCATCTACAAGATCCCGACGATGCTGCACAAGCAGGGCCTGGACGAGATCGTCTGCCGCAAGCTCGACCTCGCCGCCTACCCCGCGGACCTCTCGATGTGGGACCGGATCGTGGACGCGCTCGAGCACCCCGACCACGAGGTCGACATCGCGATGGTGGGCAAGTACGTGGACCTGCAGGATTCCTACAAGAGCCTCTCGGAGGCGCTCGTGCACGCGGGCATCCACACCCGCACGCGCGTTCGCATCCACTACGTGGACTCCGAGCAGATCGAGGCCAAGGGCACCAAGACGCTCGAGGCCATGGACGCGATCCTGGTCCCCGGCGGCTTCGGCAAGCGCGGCATCGAGGGCAAGATCGCCGCCGTGCGCTACGCGCGCGAGAACAAGGTGCCCTACCTCGGCATCTGCCTGGGGATGCAGATCGCGGTCATCGAGGCCGCGCGCGACCTCTGCGGGCTCGAGGGCGCGAACTCCACCGAGTTCGACCCGGACACGCCCCACCCCGTGGTCGCGCTCATCACCGAGTGGCAGGACCGCGACGGGCGCATCGAGCGGCGCGACGCCACCTCCAACCTCGGCGGCACCATGCGCCTGGGCTCGCAGCCCTGCGACGTGAAGAAGGACTCGCTCGCCAACCGCATCTACGGCTCCGCCGTGGTCTCCGAGCGCCACCGCCACCGCTACGAGGTGAACGACCAGTACGTGGCGCGCCTGGAGGCGGCGGGCCTCGCCATCAGCGCGCGCACCCAGGCAGGCAAGCTCGTGGAGATGGCCGAGCGCGCCGACCACCCGTGGTTCTTCGGCTGCCAGTACCACCCGGAATTCACCTCCACCCCGCGCGCCGGGCACCCGCTCTTCATCTCCTACGTGAAGGCCGCCCTCGAGCAGCGCAGGAAGCGCCTGCCGGAGCCGGGCCTGAAGGTCGTGGGCGGCGCGGATTGAATGCCCTCACCCCCGACCCCTCTCCCGGAGGGAGAGGGGAGAAATGGGCTCCCTCTCCCTTGGGAGAGGGCCGGGGTGAGGGAGCAGCAGTCTCCCTCTCCCTCCGGGAGAGGGCCGGGGTGAGGGAAACGACGAATGAGGACCTGACTTGAAACTCTGCGGATTCGAAGCCGGCCTCGACAAGCCCTTCTTCCTGATCGCCGGCCCGTGCGTGGTGGAGAGCGAGCAGCTGCAGATGGACGTGGCGGGGCAGCTCCAGGAGATCGCCCGCGACCTCGGCATCCCCTTCATCTTCAAGAGCTCCTACGACAAGGCGAACCGCTCCAGCGGCAAGTCCTTCCGCGGGCCGGGGATGGAGAAGGGCCTGGAGATCCTCGCCAAGGTCCGCAAGGACCTCGGCGTGCCCGTGCTCACCGACGTCCACAGCGAGGCGGAGATCGCCGAGGTCGCGAAGCACGTGGACGTGCTGCAGACCCCGGCCTTCCTCTGCCGCCAGACGGACTTCATCCGCGCGGTGGCCTGCGCCGGCCGGCCCGTGAACATCAAGAAGGGCCAGTTCCTCGCGCCCCACGACATGAAGAACGTGGTGGACAAGGCGCGCGAGGCGAGCGGCGAGGACAACATCCTGGTCTGCGAGCGCGGCGTCTCCTTCGGCTACAACAACCTCGTCTCCGACATGCGCTCGCTCGCGATCCTGCGCGAGACGGGCTGCCCCGTCGTGATGGACGCGACGCACTCCGTGCAGCTTCCGGGAGGGCAGGGCACCTCCTCGGGCGGGCAGCGGGAGTTCGTGCCCGTGCTCGCGCGCGCGGCGGTCGCCACGGGCGTCTCGGGCGTCTTCATGGAGACGCACCCCGATCCCGACAAGGCGCTTTCCGACGGCCCCAACGCCTGGCCCCTCGGGCGCATGCGGGAGCTCCTGGAGACCCTGAAGGAAATCGACGCGCTGGTGAAGCGGCGCGGCTTCGCCGAATCCTCGAACTAGGGGTGCGTCCCCTCCTGACCATGAAAATACTCGTGCTCGGCGCCGGCGGCATCGGCGGATACTTCGGCGGCAGGCTCGCGCAGGCGGGCGCCGACGCCACCTTCCTCGTGCGGCCGAAGCGCCGCGAGCAGATCGCGAAGGACGGCCTCGTGATCGAGAGCCCGCTCGGCAACGCGAAGATCGCCGCGAAGACGGTGCTCGCCGGGGAGCTCGGGCCCGGCTACGACCTCGTCCTCTTCACCTGCAAGGCCTACGACCTCGACTCGGCCATGGACGCGATCGCGCCGGCGATGACCGGCGGCTGCGCGGTGCTGCCGATGTTGAACGGCCTGGCGCACCTGGACCGGCTCGACGCGCGCTTCGGCGCGGCGAGCGTGATGGGCGGCACCTGCCAGATCAACGTGGTCCTCGCCGCCGACGGGACCGTGCGGCACATGGAGCCCCTGAACCGGATCCTCTTCGGCGAGCGCGACCGCTCGAAGTCCGCGCGGGCGCAGGCCTTCGCCGACGCGCTGGCGAAGACCGCGGTCGACTGGACCTGGTCGGACGACATCCTCCAGGACATGTGGGAGAAGGTCGCCTTCCTCGCCACCCTCGCGGCGACCACCTGCCTCTTCCGCGGCAACGTGGCGGAGATCCTCGCCGCCCCCGAGGGCCGCGCAATCGTCGCGCGCTGCCTGGAGGCGAACCTCGCCATCGCCGCCGCCGAGGGCCATCCCGTGGGCGAGCGGATGCTCGCCTGGAGCCGCGAGCGCCTGGGCACCCCGGGGCCGCAGAGCGCCTCGATGCTGCGCGACATGGAGGCGGGCCGGCCCGTGGAGGCCGACCACATCGTGGGCCACATGCTCGCCCTCGCGCGCCGGCACGGGATCGACGACACCGTGCTCGCGCTCGCCCTCACGCACCTGAAGACCTACGAGGCGCGCCGCGCCGCGAACCGGCTCGGCTAGCCGGGCGAACGCGCCGACGGCCCACCCCGACCCGGCAACCCGACGCCATGCCTTCGGCCCGCGAATTCGACTACGTGATCGTCGGCGCCGGCAGCTGCGGGTGCCTCCTCGCCAACCGCCTCACGGCCGACGGGAAGTCGAACGTGCTCCTCCTCGAGGCCGGGGGCGAGGACGACGGCTTCTGGATCCCCATCCCCGTGGGCTACCTCTACACGATCGGCAACCCGCGCACGGACTGGTGCTTCAAGTCGGCGCCCGACCCCGGGCTCAACGGCCGCCAGCTCGGCTACGCGAGGGGCCGCGTCCTCGGCGGGTGCTCCACGATCAACGCCATGGTGTACATGCGCGGGCAGCGCGAGGACTACGACCACTGGGCCTCGCTCGGCAACGAGGGCTGGTCCTGGGACGAGGTGCTGCCGGTCTTCCGCGAGCACGAGGACTTCTTCGCGGGCGCGAGCGAGTTCCACGGCGCGGGGGGCGAACTGCGCGTGGAGGAGCCGCGCGTGCGCTGGGCGGTGCTGGACGCCTGGCGCGAGGCGGCCGAGGAATGCGGCATCCCGAAGATCGCGGAGTTCAATCGCGGCGACAACTTCGGCAACGCCTACTTCCACATGAACCAGAAGCGCGGGCGGCGCTGGAGCGCGACCAACGCCTGGCTGCGCCCGGCGCGGGGCCGGCCCAACCTCAGCGTCGCCACGAACGCGCACGCGACGAGGCTCGCGTTCGAGCAACGCGACGGCCGCCGCCGCGCAACGGGCGTAGCCTTCGCCACGGACGGCAACGGCGAGGCCCACGCCACCGCCCGCAAGGCGGTGATCCTCGCCGCGGGCGCGATCGGCTCGCCGCAGCTCCTGCAGCTCTCGGGCGTGGGCCCGGGCCCGCTCCTCGCGCGGCACGGCATCCCCGTCTTCCACGAGATGGCGGGCGTGGGCGAGGAGCTCCACGACCACCTGCAGATCCGCATGGTGTGGAAGGTGAGCGGCGTCCCCACGCTCAACGAGCGCGCGGGAAGCCTCTGGGGCAAGGCGGCGATGGGCCTGGAGTACTTCCTCCGGCGCACCGGCCCCCTCACGATGCCGCCCTCGCAGCTGGGCGCCTTCGCGCGGAGCAACCCGGCCCAGCCCACGCCGAACATCGAGTGGCACGTGCAGCCGCTCTCGCTCGACAAGTTCGGCGATCCGCTGCACCCCTTCCCGGCGATCACGCCCTCGGTGTGCAACCTGCGCCCGACCTCTCGCGGCTGGGTGCGCATCACCTCGACGGACCCGCGGGCGCATCCGGAGATCCGGCTGAACTACCTCTCCACGCCGGAGGACCGCCAGGTCGCCGCCGAGGGCATGCGCTTCACGCGGCGCATCATGGCGGCGAAGGCGCTCGCGAAGTACGCACCGCACGAGTGGCGCCCGGGCCCGCAGGCCGAAGCCGACGAGGCGCTGGTGAAGGCCGCCGGGGACCTGGGCACGACGATCTTCCACCCCGTCTCCACCTGCCGCATGGGACGCGACGAGCGGGCGGTGGTGGACCCGCGCCTGCGCGTGCACGGCATCGAGGGCCTGCGCGTTGTGGATGCATCGATCATGCCTCGCATCACCTCGGGCAACACCAACGCCCCTTGCTACATGATCGCCGAGAAGGGAGCCCGCATGATCCTCGAGGACGACCGGTGAAGCGCGAGCACCTCCTCGCCGTCGCCGCCATCGGCGCGGTGGGCGTCCTGGCGTGGGACTGGCTGGGGCCCGGCGCGCCTGCGCCGCTCCAGGCGCCCGTGGCCGCGGCAAGGCCCGCCCCGCCGCCGCCGCCCGCCGCTCCGGCCGCGGTGCAACGCGGGCCCGCGCTGGTCGGCGCCTCGCCCAACTTCCTGCGTCCCGCCACGGTCACCCACGACACCGCCTCGCCGCTCGCGCGCGAGTTCGGCAATGCGCTCGCCTACCGGCCGCTCTACGACCGCCTGAAGGGCACGGCGGAAGGCGAGACGCCCGAGGGCCAGTACTTCCTGCACCGGATCCTGCGCGCCTGCGCGAGCGTGGCGGACCGCAAGGGCGGCGGGCCCGCGCGCGCCCGCGCCGCCGCGCAGCGCGACGAGCGCCGCCAGCAGATCGCCGAGAGCCTCCCTGAAGGCGACCCGCGGCGCGCCCAGCGCCTGGAGGCCTTCGACAAGGCGACCACGGATGCCTGCGAGGGCCTCACGGGGATCACGGTCACCGAGGCCGAGCTCGCCCAGCTCCTGAAGAACGCGCTCGCCGGCGGGGACCCCAAGGCGCGCGCCTGGCAGGTGGAGCAGGAGATGTGGCAGGAGCGCCGCTCGGCCAGCACGCCGGGGCGCGGTGGCCCGACCCTCTCGGATGCGCAGCTCGAGGCGGTCCGCGACGCCTTCTCCTCCCGCGACCCCGAGGCCATCGCCATCGCCGGGCGAGTGCTCGCGAACTCCTTCCGCGACCTCACGGTGCGAGTCGGTCCCGAGCGCGAACCCATCGAGAACCGCGCCTTCTCGAACGCCGCGCTGCTGCTCGCCTGCGAGTACGGCTACGGCTGCGGGGAGAACAACGCCCGCGTGCTCAACGCCTGCGCCTTCCAGGGCCATTGCGGCGTGGCGAGCCTCGCGGACTACCTCTTCTACTACGGTTCCTCGCCCTACGACGCCCAGCTCCTCGACCGCTACCGCACGCTCCTGCGGCAGGCGGCGGAGACGGGCGACTGGTCGGCGATCGTGGTGGACCGCGGGAACCGTTCGCCCAACGCCCCGTCGTACTCCTATCCCGGCCCATCCATCGGCCGCTAGCCCGCACGTCGATTCCGACCCAGGAGAAACCCATGCTCAAGCTCACCGTGAACGGCCGCGGCCACGCCGTGGATGTCGAACCCGAGATGCCGCTGCTGTGGGTGCTGCGCGACCACCTGGGCCTGCCGGGCGCCAAGTACGGCTGCGGGATCTCGCAGTGCGGCTCCTGCACGGTGCTCGCGGACGGAGAGGCGGTCCGCTCCTGCATCCTCACGGCGGGCCAGGCCGTGGGCAGGAAGATCGTCACGATCGAGGGGCTCGGCAAGCCCGGCCTGCACCGCCTCCAGAAGGCGTGGATCGAGCACGAGGTGCCGCAGTGCGGCTACTGCCAGACGGGGATGATCATGGCGGCGGCGGCGCTGCTCGCGAAGAAGCCGCGGCCCACGGATGCCGACATCGACGATGCGATGACCAACCTCTGCCGCTGCGGCACCTACGCCCGCGTGAGGAAGGCCATCCACGCCGCGGCCGCGCCCGTCGCGACCGTGACCCCCGTGAACAAGGCCTGAGGAGGAAAGCCATGAGCGTTTCCTTCGCACGCCGCGATTTCCTCAAGGCGAGCGCCGCCGCAGGCGGCGGGCTCGCCCTCGAATTCTCCTTCCCCGTGCTCGCCAATGCCGCGCGCGGCACGCCCGCCACGGAAGTGAACGCCTGGGTGGTGATCCATCCCGACGACCGCGTGGTCGTGCGCATCGCGCGCTCCGAGATGGGGCAGGGCACCTACACCGCGCTCGCGCAGCTCGTCGCCGAGGAGCTCGACTGCGACTGGGCGAAGGTCACGGCGGAGTTCGCCTCGCCCAACGAGCACGTGCGCCGCAAGCGCATCTGGGGCTCCATGTCCACGGGCGGGAGCCAAGGCGTGCGCGGCTCTCACGACTACGTGCGCAAGGCCGGCGCCGCGGCGCGCGAGATGCTCGTGAGCGCCGCGGCGGCGCAGTGGAAGGTGCCGCCCGCCGAGTGCAGCGCGGACAAGGGCGTCATCACCCACGGGCCGTCGAAGCGAAGGCTCCGCTACGGGCAGGTGGCCGCGCAGGCCGCGAAGCTCGATCCGCCCAGGGACGTGGCGCTTCGCGATCCGAAGGACTGGAAGATCGCCGGCAAGCCCCTGCACCGCCTGGACATCCCCGACAAGGTGCTCGGCAAGCCCGTCTTCGGCACCGACGTGATGCTCCCCGGGATGCTGCACGCCTCCATCGCCCAGTGCCCCGTGTTCGGCGGCAAGGTGAAGGCGGTGGATTCGGCCGAGGCCGAGAGGATGCGCGGCGTGAAGAAGATCGTTCGCGCGGCGGATTTCGTGGCCGTGGTCGCGGACAGCTGGTGGCGCGCCAACGAGGCCCTGAAGAAGGCGAAGGTGGAGTGGGACGCGGGCGCCCACGGCGCGGCCTCCGACGAGACCATCCTCGCGATGCTGCGCGAAGGCCTCGCGGACCCGAAGGCGGCCAGCGCGAAGCGCTCGGGGGATGCCGCGGGCGCGCTCGCCACGGCGGCGAAGGTGGTCGAGGCGGAGTATTCCTCGCCCTACCTCAACCACGCGACGATGGAACCGCAGGTCTGCACGGCCTGGGTGAAGCCCGACGGCTTCGTGGAGGTGTGGACCTCCACGCAGAACGGGGAGGCCTCCATGGCCGCGGCGGCGGAAACGGCCGGGGTGCCGCTCGAGAAGGTGGAAGTGCACAAGATGATGCTCGGCGGCGGCTTCGGCCGGCGCGGCGCGCCGCAGGACTTCGTGAAGCAGGGCGTGGCGATCGCGATGGCGATGCCGGGCAAGCCCGTGAAGATGATGTGGTCGCGCGAGGAGGACATGCAGCACGGCTACTACCGGCCGGCGAGCCTCGTGAGGATGCGCGGCGGGCTGGATGCCCGGGGCGGCGTGGTCGCCTTCGAGGCGAAGATCGCCTGTCCCTCGATCCTCTCCTACCTCATGCCCGGCAGCGTGCGGAACGGCATCGACTTCACGGCGGTTCGCACGCTGCACGACATGCCCTACGAGATCGCCAACCAGCAGGTCGACTACGCGATGCGAAACGGCCACGTGCCCGTCGGGTTCTGGCGGGCGCCGGGGCAGCAGAACGGCGTCTATCGCGAGTGCTTCCTGGACGAGCTCGCGCACGCCGCCGGCAAGGACCCGCTGCAGTTCCGGCTCGACATGCTCAAGGCCGGGGACAAGAACCGGCTCGTGCTCGAGGCGGCCGCGAAGGCCGCGGGATGGGGCACGCCGCTCGCGCCGGGCGTCGGCCGCGGCCTGGCGGTGGTGAACGGCTTCGGCAGCTACGCCGCGGGCGTGGCGGAGGTCTCCGTCGATCCGTCGGGGGCGCTCAAGGTGCTGCGCTACGTGGTCGCGATCGACTCGGGCCACGTGGTGAACCCCGACAGCTGCGCGGCGCAGGCCGAGAGCAACGCGGTCTACGGGCTCGGCGCGCTCTTCGAGGCCAACACGGTGAAGGACGGGCGTGTCCAGGAGTCGAACTTCCACGACTTCCCGTTGCCGATGATCGGGGAAATGCCCCGGGTGGAGCTGGTGCTCGTCCCCACCGGCGGCTTCTGGGGCGGCCACGGGGAGCCCGGGATCCTGCCCTTCCAGGCCGCGGTGCTCAACGCGGTTTTCGCCGCGACGGGCAAGCGCGTCCGCACGCTCCCGATCCGGCCCGGCGACCTGAAAAGGGCCTGAAGGCGCGCCTATAATCGAGACGCGGATCGAACCGCGAGGAAAGGGCAATGAAAAAGCATCTGATGTCGTTTTGCGTCGCCGCAGCGGCGTTCGTGGCGGGCGCGTCCCATGCCGACGTGACGGTGACCGAGGCTTGGGTGCGCGGCACCGTGCCGGCCCAGTCGGCCACGGGCGCGTTCATGAAGCTCAAGAGCAGCCAGGACCTTACCCTGGTCAACGCCGCCTCGCCCGCGGCGCGGATCGTCGAGGTGCACAAGATGGTGATGTCTGGCAACGTCATGGCCATGCGCGCCGTGGACGACGTGGCGCTTCCCGCGGGCCAGACGGTGGAGTTCAAGCCGGGCGGCTACCACGTGATGCTGATGGATCTCGTGAAGCCCCTCGGCAAGGGCGACAAGGTGCCGATCACGCTCACCTTCGTGGACAAGGACGGCAAGCGCTCGACGAAGGAAATCCGCGCCGAGGTGCGAGCGCACTAGGGCGCCGGCCGCTCAGGCGGCCACCAGCTCCCGGATGTGCGCGGCGACGCTGCGCGCGAGCGCGTGC
>CALEJW010000218.1 GCA_937898635.1 uncultured Pseudomonadota bacterium
CCGTGACGCCCGAGGCAATTTGACCTGGCCAAGGAAAAAAATTTCGCCCACCCAACCCGGCCCCAACCCACGGCTGCGCTTGGCAATGCGCGAACCGGGAACCGCGGACCGGCGAGGCTAGCGCCTCTGCGGGCAGCTCGCGAAGCGCGGGCAGGCCTCGTCGTGGCGCTGGACGAGCGAGAGGGCGATCTCCCGGGAACGCGCGGGGTCGATGACGCCCATCAGCTCCGCGAGCTCGACGCCCTCGCGCTCGAGGTGGCGCCGGAAGAGCACGAGGAAGTCGGCGGCCGTGCCGCCGGGGAAGGCGACCGAGACGCCGCCGCCCAGGGCGAGGAGCGCCACGCGCATCGTGTGCCAGAGCTCGGCGAGCTCGCGGTGCTCGACCAGCAGGGAGGACACCAGCTCGAAGGCCTGGGCGCGGCGCGCGGGCGAGTCGGCGGCGGCGAGGAGGGCGGGGAAGACGTCCTTCTCCTCGTCGCTCACGTGCACGTTGAGGGCCTCGTCGATCTCCGCGACGATGGCCCGGGCGCGGTCGGCGCGTCCCGCGTCCTTCGCGTCCGGGGCGGCGGCGAGCCGGGTGGCGAAGTCGTCCAGGCGATCGAGCATGCCGGCGATGCAGCGGTGGCACTGGCCGAGCGCTTCCTGCGGGGACGGGGCGCCGGTCGGCGCGTTCTGCGGTGGCTGCATCGGCCCTCCGGACGGGAGTGGCCAGACTACCGGGGCGGGCGGCGGCGAAATTTGAAGAAGATCAAGATTTCTCCAGGCGCGCCGCCGCGCGGGCCCTAGCCCAGGTGCAGGCCGCCGTCGAGCTCGAGGACGGCGCCGGTCACGAAGCCGGCCAGCGGCGAGACGAGGAAGCGCACGGCGTGGGCGAACTCCTCGGGCTCGCCGAAGCGCCCCGCGGGGATCGCCGCGAGCGCCTGGCGGCGTTGCGCGTCGGTCAGGTTCTCCGTGGCGGTGGGCGAGCGCACGAAGGCGGGCGCCAAGGCGTTCACCGTGACGCCGTGGGGCGCGCCCTCGCGGGCCAGGGCGGCGGTGAGCGAGGCGATGGCCCCGGCGGCGGCCGCGTCGGCCGTGCCGCGCACCGCCGGCGTGCCGCGGTGGCCGCCCACGGTGACGATGCGTCCGAAGCCGCGGGCGCACATGTCGGGCAGGGTGGCGCGCGACCACAGGAAGGTCCCGTCGAGGCGCGCGGCGAGGATGCGCCGCCAGGACAGGTCGGCCGTTTCCGCGACGAGGTCGTCGGAGGAGACGCCGGCCGCGTTCACGAGGATGTCCACCGGGCCCAGCTCGGAGACGATCCGCTCGTGGGCCGCGCGCACCGCCGCGGGGTCCGAGACGTCGGCGGCGACGACGATGCGCTCGCCGCGCAGGAACCGCGAGAGCGTGTCGAGGCGCAGCGCGTCGAGGTCCACCACCGCCACGCGGGCGCCGTCCTCGAGCAGGCCGCGCGTCGCCGCGAGACCGAGGGCCCCGCCGCCGCCGGTGACGACCGCGACCTTGCCCTGGAGGACCGTGCTCATGGCCCGCGCCTCACCGGCCCGCCGGGCGCCAGGGCGCGAGGAGCTCGGCGAGCCCGTCCCAGCAGATCTGCACGCCGATGCACAGGAGGATGAACGCCGAGAGCCGCAGGAACACCGCGGTGCCGGAGGGCCCGAGCAGTCGCACGAGGTGCGACGCGTACCGGTAGGCGAGCCAGATCGCGAGGGACGCGAGCCAGATGCCGACCAGCAGGCCCGCCGAGCTCGTGATGAGGGGCACGCCCCGCTGCGGCAGGCTCGCGCCGAGGGTGATCGCGATCGAGATGGAGCCCGGCCCGACGGTGATCGGGAAGGAGAGGGGATAGAAGGCGCGCCCTGAGCGCTCGCCCCCCGCGGCCGCGCGCGCGGCGTCGGGGGAATCGCCGCCCGGCTCGCCTTCCGCGGCGAGCAGGCGCCAGGCCGTGGCCGCGACCAGCAGGCCCCCGCCCACGCGCACCACCGGGAGCGAGATGTCGAAGAAGGCGAGCACGTGGGTGCCGACGAAGGCCGCCGCCACGAGGAGCACCAGGCAGTTGAGGCCCACCTTGCGCGCGAGCGCCCGGCGCTCGCCGTCCGCCATGCCGCCCGTGAGCGCGAGGAAGATCGGCGCGTTGCCCGGCGGGTTCGTGATCGGCAGCAGCGCGGCGAGCGCCACGAGCGCGGTCCGGGCGATGGCGGCGATCTCGCTTTCCACGGCGCGCCGTCAGGGGGTGCAGTCGAGGTAGACGGTGCGGTGCTCGTAGGCCGAGGCCGTCTTCGCGATCGAGCCGCAGACGTAGGTGACCTCGAGCTCCTTGCGCTCGCCGCGGGCGGGGTCGCCGCACATCTCGTTGCTTACGTCGAAGGAGGCGCTGCGGCGGCCGTTCACGCGGCGCGCCACCCAGCGGGTCGCGTCGCAACTCCTCGAGGAGTTGCCGTAGTAGGCGGTCGAGACGGTGATCGGGCCGGTCGCGCGCGGGGGCGCGGCGGGCGCGGCGGCCGGGGGGGCGGCGCGCGACGATTCCGCGAGGCCCTTGCGGTAGCCGCTCGCGAACCCGTCGTCGTAGCCGCGCCGGTAGCCCTCGCGGTAGTCGCCGGAGTCGCGGTCCTGCGCGTGGGCGGGAAGGGTGGCAAGCACGAGGCAGGCGGCGGCGAGGACGGTCTTCACGGCGATTGCTCCGGTGTCAGGGTTGTTTCAGGTGCCAGGCCTTCGGGCGCGTGAACGCCTCGATGCCCTCCGTGGACAGCGTGAGCCCGATGCCCGAATGGCCCACGCCCGACCACGGCAGCCTCGGGCTCACGCGGTCGCAGCAGTTCCAGTACACGCTTCCCGCGCGCAGCTTCGAGAGGATGGCGCGCGCGCGCGCGGAGTCGCGGGTGTAGACGCCCGCGGTGAGGCCGTAATCCGTGTCGTTCATGAGGCGGACCGCCTCGGCGTCGTCGGCGACCGCCATCAGGCCCACCACCGGGCCGAAGGTCTCCTCGCGCATCACCGCCATGCTGTGGTCCACGCCGGTGAGCACGGTGGGCGCGAACCAGTTGCCCTTGCCGGGCAGGCGCTTGCCGCCCAGGCGCACCGTCGCGCCCTTGCGGCGCGCGTCGGCGACCTGGCGCGCGAGCACGGCGAGCTGCGCCGCGCGCGCGAGGGGGCCGAGGTAGGTGTCGTCGGCCTGGGGATCGCCGACCTTCATGCCCTTCACCGCCTTCACGAAGGTGGCGAGGAAGGCATCGAAGACGCCCGCGTGCACGTAGATCCGCTCGACCGCGCAGCAGCTCTGGCCGGCGTTGTAGAAGGCGCCGTCGGCGATGCTCGCGGCGGCCGCGGCGATGTCCGCGTCCTCGCGGACGTATACCGGGTCCTTGCCGCCCAGCTCGAGCTGCAGGCGGATCATGCGCGCTCGAACGGACCGCGCGATGCGCTCGCCCGTGGCGTAGGAACCGGTGAAGAAGATGCCGTCCACCGGCTGGCGGACGAGCGCGGCGCCGGCGGCGCCGGCCCCCACGACGGGAATGAAGACGTCGTCGGGCACGCCGCTCGCGTGGAGCATCCGCGCGATGGCCAGTCCCGTGAGGGTCGCGTGCTCCGAGGGCTTGTAGAGGACGGCGTTGCCCGCGAGGAGGGCGGGCACGAAGACGTTCGCGCCGACGAAGTACGGGTAGTTCCAGGCGGAGATGTTGGCGACGACCCCCAGGGGCTCGCGGCCGATCACCTCCATCATCGCGCCGCCGCGGGTCGCCGAGACGTTTCGGGGCCGCAGCGTGCGCGCGGTCTCGGCGAGGAAGAAGTCCAGGCGAGCGAGGAGGCCCTTCAGCTCGGCGCGCGACTGCGCGATGGGCTTGCCGATCTCCGTCGTGAGGATGGCGGCGAGCTCCTCGGCCTGCGCGAGCGCGGCGGCGCGGAACTTCGCGATCGCCGCGAGGCGCCGGCGCAGCGGCAGGGCGGCCCAGCCCGGCTGCGCGGCGCGGGCCGCGAGGTACTTCGCCTTGACGCCGCGCGCGTCGTCGGCGGGAAGCACGGCGACGCGCCGGCCGTCCGCGGGATTGGCGATCGCGAGCGTGGGCATGGCCGCCCGCCGCGGCCTCAGGCGGCCTTCGCCGTCTGCACGGGGGAGGGCATGCCGGTGAGCTTCCGGTCCGCGCTGGCGCAGAGGAAGGCGTCCAGCATGGGCTTGCCGTCGAGGAGCTCGGGGTCGCGCGGGTCCATGAACTCCGGGTGCCACTGCACGCCGAGGACGAAGCTGTCGCCCTCCCAGCGCACGGCCTCCACGACCCCGTCGGGGTCGCTCACGGCCTCCACCACGAGGCCCTTGCCGAGGTCCTTCACCGACTGGTGGTGGATCGAGTTGGTTCGAACCAGGCGTGAACGCGGATACATGCTCGCGAGCCAGGTTCCCTCGAGGATCCGGGTGCCGTGGATCACCTTCTCGTACTTCGCGTCGTCGCGGTGCTGGAGCTTGCCCGGGAGCTGCGTCTCGATGTCCTGGTAGAGCGTGCCGCCGAGGGCCACGTTGATGAGCTGGCAGCCGCGGCAGACGCCGAAGACGGGCTTGCCCTGGCGCACGAACTCCTCGAAGAGCGAGATCTCGTAGCGGTCGCGGATCGGGTCGCCGGACCACGCCGGGTCGAGGGCGGTCTCGCCGTAGGTCTCCGGCGCGATGTCGTTGCCGCCCTGCAGCAGGAGCCCGTCGAGGGCGTTCGCGTAGTCGCGCACGGTCACGTTCGCGGGCAGGTGCGGCGAGGCGACGCTCATCTCCGGGATCATGAAGGCGAGCACCTCGCCCGACATCACCCAGTTGGCCACCGACTGCTCGAGGTACTGGACGGTCTTCGTGGGCAGGAAGACGCGGCGCGGATCCGGGTACAGGAGACGGGCCGAGAGGCCGATCTTGAGGGGTTCCATGGGCAAAACTATATCGCTTCCGCGAAGATACGGCCAAAGTCCTCCGCGCTGCAGGACCGCGGATTGGTCTGGTGGCAGGTGTCCTTCACCGCCACGGCGACCAGGGCGGGCACCTGCGCCGCGGTGATTCCCGCCTCGCCGAGCCGCGCGGGGATGCCGGTCTCGCGCTTGAGCCGCCCGAGCCACGCCACGAAATCGCCGGCCGTCGTCCCCGCGCCGCACACGCGCGCGAGCTCCGCCATCTTCTGCGGGGCCGCCGGCGCGTTGAAGCGCATCACGTGGTCGATCATGATCCCGTTGGCGAGGCCGTGGTGCATGTCGGCGACGGTGCCCAGCGCGTGCGCGCAGGAGTGCACCGCGCCGAGGTCCTTCTGGAAGGCGACGGCGCCCATGAGGGAGGCCATCATCATGTCCGTGCGGGCGGCGAGGTCGCCCGGCTCGCGCACGGCCACGGGCAGCGCCCGGGCGGCGATGCGCGCGCCCTCGAGCGCGATGCCGTCGCACATCGGGTGCCAGGCGGGCGAGAGGTAGCTCTCCACGTTGTGGGTGAGCGCGTCGAGCCCCGTCGCGGCGGTGACGCCGCCGGGCAGGCCGAGGGTGAGCTCGGGATCCGCGAACACCGCCTTCGCGAGGAGGGCGGGCGAGAAGACGATCCGCTTCACGCGCGTGCCGTCCTCGGAGATCACGCTCGAGCGCCCCACCTCGCTTCCCGTCCCGCTGGTGGTGGGCAGGGCGACGAAGTGCGGCAGCGCGTTCGCCACGGCACGCGAGCGCGGGTGGTCCCAGGCGTATTCGAGCACCTCGCCCGCGTGCACGGCCATCAGGGCGACCGCCTTGGCGACGTCGAGCGCCGCGCCGCCGCCGAAGCCGATCACCGCGTCGGCGCGGTGCTCGCGGTAGGCCTCCACGCCGGCGCCGACCTGGGAGGCCGTCGGGTTGCCGTGCACGCCCGCGAAGACGGCGGCGGCGACCCCGGGCAGGAGGGAGCGGAATTCCGCGAGGATCGGAAGCGCCGCGAGCCCGCGGTCGGTCACGATGAGCGGGCGCGCGACGCCTTCGCGCCGGAGGTGCTCGTCCACGAGCCGGCG
>CALEJW010000219.1 GCA_937898635.1 uncultured Pseudomonadota bacterium
TCCAGTTGATCGAACGCCTCATCCAGAAACAGCACCTGCGGACGCCGATATAGAGCCCTAGCCAACAGCACTCGCTGCTTCTGCCCGCCCGAGAGCGCCGCACCCAGCGAGCCGACGATCGTGTTGTAGCCCATGGGCATCGCGGAAATGTCCGCGTCGATCATGGCCAGGCGCGCGCATTCGCGCACGTGCGCAGGATCGTGGTCGGGGTCGAAGAAGCTGATGTTGTCCTCGATGGTCCCGACGAAGAGCTGGTCGTCCTGCATGACGGCGCCGATGCGCCGGCGGTAACGGGAGATGTCCCAGTCCTTCAGGTTTCGCCCGTTCACCAGCACCACGCCCTCCGTGGGCGTCACCAGCCCCACCAGCAGCTTGATGAGCGTGGTCTTGCCGCACCCCGACGGCCCCACGATGGCCACCGACTCCCCGGGCGCGAGCGTGAAGTCCACCCCCCGGAACACGAAGCCTTCCGCCCCGTACGCGTAGCCCACGCCGCGGGCCTCGATCGTGATCGGTCCCCCCGAGTCCTCGCCGGGCAAGCCCTGCCGAGTCGACTCCTCCTCCGCGAGCGCGATGTCCGCGATCCGTTCCGCGTGCAGGTCCAGCATCCGGAAGTCGTTCCACTTCTCCACCAGCGCGTTCAGCCGCCCGAGGAAGACCAGCTTGAAGCCGATGAAGGCGTAGAGCATCCCCACCGAGAACTTGCCCTCCATCACGGCGATCGCCCCGAGCCAGATCACCGCGACGTTCTCCAGGCCGAAGATGAGCGCGCTCGCCCCTCTCTGGGCGATGCCGACGTTCTGCACCTTGACGCCCGCGTTCACCTGGTCCACGACCAGGTTCTGGTAGGCGGCCCGCCGCTCGTTCTCGCGCAGGTTCAGCTTGATGGCCATCATCCCGCGCAGCGTCTCGATGAAGTGCGTGCCGCTCTTCGCCTCGTGGGAAAGCTGCTCGTCCGTGGCGTAGCGCTGCGGGTAGAAGAGCACCCAGCGCGCCGCCACGTAGAGAAGAGCCGCGCCGATCACCACGGCCGTGAGCGTGAGGCTGTACCACCCCATCACGACGAGGGTCAGGACGACCATCACGCCGTCCACCACGGTCTCGACGAAGGTCGTGGTGAGGGTGCGCTGCACGGCGTCCACGCTGCGGAACTTGGAGACGATGTCGCCCACGTTGCGCTTCTCGAACCAGGAGAGCGGGAGCTTCACCAGGTGCGCGAAGAGGGTGGAGAGGAGCCTCAGGTTCAGGTTGGTCGAGAGATAGACGCTCACCCACGCCCGCACCGCCGTCACCGCGACGGTGATGATGACCAGCGCCCCGAACGCCACCCCCAGCACCGTGAGGAGGTCCCGGTCCCGTCCGACCAGTACCCGGTCGACCACGAGCTGCAGGAAGAAGGGCATCGCAATGGCGAAGACCTCCAGCGCGAGGGAAAGGATCAGGATCTGCGCGAGCGTGCCCTTCATGCCCCGCGCCACGCCGAGGAGCTGGAACGCGCCCACCTTCTCGCGTTCGTCGCGGGGCCTGAAGCTCGAGGCCGGCGAGAACTCCATCGCCACGCCCGTGTAGTGGCGCGAGGCGTCCTCCAGGGAGAGGACACGGCGCCCCCGGGCGGGATCGTGGACGGTGATCTTCCGGCCCTTCGCGGCCACCAGCACCACGAAGTGGTTCATGTCCCAGTGCAGCACCGCCGGAAGCTGGAGCTTGCCGAGCGCCCCGAGCGGCGCCTGGACGCCGCGAGCCGTGAGTCCCATGCCCTCGGCGATCTGGGCCACGTTCTTGAGCGTCACCCCCTTGAGCGAGGGCGACAGGCGCACGCGCATCGCCGAGAGGTCGGTGCGGTAGCCGTGGTAGGAGGCCACCATCGCGAGGCAGGCGATGCCGCACTCCGGCGCCTCGCTCTGCAGGATCACCGGGACGCGGCGGCTGAAGACCCCGGCCATCTAGAGCCGCCCCCGCAACTGCAGCACGGGCTCGAAGAGCCACTCGAGGAGGGTGCGGCGCTCGAGCAGGATGTCGGCGTTCACGAGCATGCCGGGCCGAAGCGCGATCTCGGCGCCGAGCGCCGACACGCTCTGCCGTTCGAGCTTCACGTCGACGCGATAGACGGGCTCCTTCACGGTCAGCGGCCCGATCTTGTCGCCCGGCACCCAGACGTTGCGGCTGATCTCCGAGACGCTGCCCTCGTACTGGCCGAAGCGCTCGTGGGGGAAGGCCTCGTAGCGCAGCACCACCCGCTGGCCCTTGGCGATGAAGCCGATGGCGCGGGAAGGGACGAGGAGCTCCACGTGCAGGCCGCTGCCCTTGGGCAGCACGGTCGCGAGCGGGGTGTCGGCCGGCACGGTCTGGCCCTCCGCGACCGCGATGTTGGTGACGGTCCCGCTCATGGGCGCCTTGATGACGGTCTCGCGCTTCGCCTCGGCGCTCGCGAGGCTTTCCTGGAGCTCGGAGAGCTGGCGCGAGACCTGGTCGACCTGCCCCTGGGAGCGCAACTGGATCGAGGGCTCCTCCAGCTTCGCGGCGGAAAGGTCCCGGTCGAGCTGCGAGCGCGTGCGGCGCAGCGCCTGCAGCTTGATCTCCTGGTCCGTCACCTCGTCCTGCTTCTGCTTGGCGACGAGGTCGGAGACGAACTTCTCGCCCGCGAGCTGCTGGAAGCGCGCCGCCTGCTCGCGGGCGCTCTTCACGCGCGACTCCTGCAGCCTGATCTCGCGGTCGGCCTGCGCGCGCTCCGACTCGAGGTCCTTCATGCGCTTCCTCATCTGGGCCACCTGCTGCTCGCCCAGCTCCTGCACCTGCTGCTGCTCGCGCTCGAGGAGCCGCTTGCGGCTGGCGAGCTCGGTCGCCGAGGTTTCCGCGGTCGAGCGGTCGTAGGTGATCTTCGCGAGCGGCGCGCCGGCCAGCACCTCGTCGCCTTCCTTGATGAGGAGCTCGGAGACGCGGCCGGCGTCGGTGATGAGGACGCGCGCGGCGCCCGTGTCCAGGGCGAGGTGGCCCTCGACGCGCTCGCGGCGCGTGTACTCGCCCCAGATGGCCACCGCGAGCAGCAGGAGCGCGATGGCGGCGGCGAGGAGGGTGTAGACCCAGTAGGCGACGGGCCGGGCGAGGGTCGTTTCGCCCAGGTACTTCTCGCGCTGGGCGTCGATCGCCTCCTGCCGGAAGAGGTTGCGGCTCAAGGGGCGCGCCCCGTGGCAGGCGGGAACCGGTGCTTGTCGTCGTGGCGGCGTTGCATGAGCAGCGGATTGTAAGCCATCGCGCCGCGCGGCCCTCCCGGCGCCGAGGGGCTTGCGCGCCGGAACGGGTAGGTGATAATGTTTTCACCATGCCGGAACTCACCGCCCGCCAGGCCGAAATCCTCGCCTACATCCGCGCCCACCTCGCGCAGGAGGGCCGCCCGCCCACGCGCCCCGAACTCGCCCGCGCCTTCGACCTCACTTCCACCAACGGGGTGCAGAAGCACCTTCTCGCGCTGGCGGCCAAGGGCGCCATCGCGCTCGTGCCCAACGCGGCCCGCGGCATCCGCCTGCTGGAGGAGGCCGGCTTGCCGCTCGTGGGCCGGGTGGCCGCGGGCAGTCCCGTGCTCGCCATCGAGAACGTCCTCGGCCGCTACCCCGTGGATCCCTCGCTCTTCAACCCCCGCGCCGACTACCTGCTGCAGGTGCGCGGCCTGAGCATGCGCGACGAGGGCATCCTCGACGGCGACTGGCTCGTGGTCCACCGCACGTCGGAAGCGAGGAGCGGGCAGCTCGTCGTGGCACGGCTGGGCAGCGACGTCACCGTCAAGCGCCTGAAGCTGCGCGGGACGAAGGCCGAACTCGTTCCCGCCAACCCGGATTTCCAGACGCTGCACCTGGACCTCAGCCGCGACCCGCTCGAGATCGAGGGCATCGCCGTCGGCGTCATCCGCAACCTCTCCGCCGGCCTTCCCGGGGCCGTGCGCCCGCGCCGGGCGGGGCGCCCGTGAACGCGATCGCCGATCCCGCCAGGCTGCCCGGCGTCTGGCGCGCGGGGGAAATGGACCGGGCCGCACCCGCCGGCATCCCCTCGGGGCACGCGCGCCTGGACCAGGAGCTGCCCGGCGGCGGATGGCCGCGCGGGGCGCTCACGGAAATCCTCCACGACGGCGCGGGCCTGGGGGAGGTCTCGCTCCTCTTTCCCGCCCTGAAGACCGTGGCGGAAGAGGGCCGTGCCGTCGCCTGGATCCATCCGCCGCACCTTCCCTACGCGCCGGCGCTCGCCCGGGCCGGCGTGCCGCTCGAAGCTTGCCTGGTGGTCCGCCCCGCCTCGTCCGAGGAGGCGCTCTGGTCGGCAGACCAGGCGCTTCGCTCGGGCGCGTGCGGGGCGGTTCTTTTCTGGCTGCCGGGCAACCCCGACTACGCCTGGCTTCGCCGCCTGCAGATGGCGGCGGAATCGGGCCGCACGCTCGCCGTGCTCTTCCGGCCCGCGGCCGCCGCGGCGCTGTCCACGCCCGCGCAGCTTCGCGTGCTCGTCACGCAGCGGGAGGGGCGCCCGATGCTCGCCATCCCGAAGCGCCGCGGCCCGCCGCTTTCCTTTCCCATCGCGATCCGCATTCCCGGCCGTCCCTGGAAGGCCCCGCGCGGGCGCGAGGGCCCGGCGGACGTCGCGGCCCTGCCGGCCCTTTCCCTCGTGCCCCTCGACGCCGGGGTCCTCGCTCGCCACGCCGTCCGCTTCCCGGCCTGAGGGGCCGCGCGTGCTCTGGGTCGCGCTCGAACTGCCCGCATTGCCCCTGCAGCTCCTCGAACGGGCGCGGGAGGCGCCGCTGCCGCTGGTCGTCGGCGAGGGCCCGGCGCAGCGCCCCGTGGTGGCCTGCGCCAACGCGGCCGCGCAGGCGGCGGGCGTTCGCGAGGGCATGGCGGTCGCGGCGGCCAAGGCCCTCGCGGGAGATCTCAAGTGCTTCGCGCGGGACCCGGAAGCCGAAAGGCGCTCGCTCGAGGGCCTGGCCGGCTGGGCCGCGCAGTTCACGCCCGCCGTCTCGCTCGAGCCCACCGGGCTCCTGCTCGAGGTGGGCGCGAGCTTGAGGCTCTTCGGCGGGCTCGCGAAGCTCCTCGCGGCGCTGCGCGACGGCGTGCGCGGCCTGGGCCTGCGCGCCACGATGGGCATCGCGCCCACGCCGCTCGCCGCGCGCGCCTTCGCGCGGGCGGAGGCCCGCGGCATCCCGGTGCGAAGCTGTGCGCGCCCCGAGGAGCTTCCCGCGCGCCTCGCGGAGCTTCCGCTCTTCCTCCTCGAATGGCCGGGGCGGACGCTCGAGCTCCTCGGCGACCTGGGCGTGCTCCGCGTGAAGGACGCGCTCGCCCTCCCGCGCGGGGGCTTCTCGCAGCGCTTCGGCCCGGAGGCCCTCGCCATGCTCGACCGCCTCGCCGGCCGGGCACCCGATCCGCGGCCCGCCTACGCGCCGCCCCCGCGCTACCGCGCGAGGCTTTCGCTTCCCGCCGAGGCCGAGGGCGTGGAGGCGATCCTCTTTCCCCTGCGGCGCCTGCTCGCGGAGATGGAGGGGTCGCTGCGCGCGCGCGGCGCCGGCGTGCAGGAGCTCGACCTCAACCTCGAGCACGGCCGCAAGCCCCCCACGCGCCTCCTCCTCGCCTTCGCCGCCCCCGAGCGCGACGCGGAGTTCATCCTCGCCATCGCGCGCGAGAAGCTGGGCCGCCTGGCGCTTCCCGAGCCGACGCTCGCGATCCGCCTCGCCGCCGCGCGGCTGCTGCCCTTCACGCCGCGCGAGGAGACCTGGCTTCCGGGGCGCGAGGAGCGCGCCGTCGGCCGCGCGCGCCTCGTCGAGCGCCTCTCGGCAAGGCTCGGGCCGGGCCGCGTCTTCGGCATCGCGCTCGCCGACGACCACCGTCCCGAGCGCGGCTGGAAGAGCCCGCCCGCGGGCGCGACCCGGCTCGCGGGGGACGGCGGCGCGCGCCCCGCCTGGCTCTTCCACCGTCCGCAGAAGCTCGTGGCGGGCGCGCAAGGGCCCTCCTGCCAGGGCCCGCTCTCGCTCATCGCCGGCCCGGAGCGCATCGAGACCGGCTGGTGGGACGGGGAGCCCGTGAGCCGCGACTACTTCGTCGCCGCCAACCCCGCCGGGGAGACGCTCTGGATCTACCGCGAGCGGCGCGATCCCGGCGCCTGGTACCTGCACGGCCTCTTCGCATGAGGCCCGGGCGACCATGGTGCCCGGCTACGCGGAGCTGCATTGCGTCACGAACTACTCCTTCCTGCGCGGCGCGTCGGATCCGGAGGAACTCGTCCACCGCGCCGCCCAGCTCGGCTATGCGGCGCTCGCGATCACCGACGAATGCTCCGTCTCCGGGGTGGTGCGCGCGCACCTGGCGGCGCGGGAGGCGGGCATCCGCCTCCTCGTGGGCTCCGAGCTTCGCCTCGCCTGCGGGCTTCGCCTCGTCCTCCTCGCGCAATCGCTCGCCGGCTACGAATCCCTCTGCGGGCTGATCACGCGCGCGCGCCGCGCCGCGCCCAAGGGCGAGTACCGCCTCGCGCGCGAGGACTTCCCCGGTTCGACCGAGGGCCTGCTCGCCCTCTGGCTCCCGGGCGCTGCGCCGCAGGCGGGGGAGGGGGCGTGGGTCGCCGGCCGCTTCCCGGGCCGGGCGTGGATCGCGGTCGAGCTGCACAAGGGGCCCGATGACGCGGCGCGCCTGGCGAGCCTCGCGGACCTGGGCAGGGACCTCGGCCTCGCCCTCGTCGCCGCGGGCGACGTGCACATGCATCGCCGCCGCCGCAAGCGCCTGCAGGACGTCCTCGCCGCCATCCGCCTGCGCGTGCCGGTCGCGCAGGCCGGCCGGCGCCTGCAGCCCAACGGCGAGCGTTACCTGCGGCCCGTCGGGCGTATTGCCGCGTTCCACCCGCCGGCGCTCCTCGCGGCCACGCTCGACGTGGCCGCGCGCTGCGCCTTCTCCCTGGACGAGATCCGCTACGAATACCCGCGCGAGCTGGTGCCGGAGGGCCGCACGCCCTCGACCCACCTGCGCGCGCTCTCGCTCGAGGGCCTCGCTCGGCGCTATCCGCAGGGAGCGCCGGCCGCCGTCGTGGCCACCGTCGAGCACGAGCTCCGCCTCATCGCGGAACTCGCCTACGAGCCCTTCTTCCTCACGGTGCACGACATCGTCGCCTTCGCGCGCTCGCGCGGCATCCTCTGCCAGGGGCGCGGGTCCGCGGCCAATTCCGCCGTCTGCTACTGCCTGGGCATCACGGAGGTGGACCCGGGCCGGATGTCCGTCCTCTTCGAGCGGTTCATCTCCCGGGAGCGGAACGAGCCGCCCGACATCGACGTCGACTTCGAGCACCAGCGCCGCGAGGAGGTGATCCAGTACATCTACGGCAAGTACGGGCGGGAGCGCGCGGCCCTCACGGCGGTGGTCATCACCTACCAGCCGCGAAGCGCGCTGCGTGACGTGGGCAAGGCGCTGGGCCTGTCGCTCGACCAGGTGGACCTCCTCGCGAAATCCCTCTCCTGGTGGGACGACCGCGACGCGCTCAGGACCCGCCTGCGCGAGGCCGGCTTCGATCCCGACAACCGCCTCCTGAAGCAGGTGGTCGAGCTCACGGGCGAACTCGTGGGGTTCCCGCGCCACCTTTCCCAGCACCCGGGCGGCTTCGTGATCGACAACCGGCGCCTCTCGCGGCTGGTCCCGGTGGAAAACGCCGCCATGCCCGAGCGCACGGTCATCCAGTGGGACAAGGACGACCTCGACGCCCTCGGGCTCCTCAAGGTCGACGTCCTGGGCCTCGGGATGCTCTCCTGCATCCGCCGTGCCCTGGACCTCGTGAACGGCTACCGCGGCACGGGCCTCGGCATGGCCGGCATTCCCGCCGAGGATCCGGCCGTGTACGAGATGGCCCAGCGCGCCGACACGATCGGCGTCTTCCAGATCGAGTCGCGGGCGCAGATGTCGATGCTGCCGAGGCTGAAGCCCGCCTGCTTCTACGACCTCGTGATCGAGGTGGCCATCGTCCGGCCCGGCCCGATCATGGGAGGCATGGTGCATCCCTACCTGCGCCGGCGTGAGGGCTCCGAGCCGGTCACCTATCCGAGCGAGGCGGTGAGGGGGGTCCTCGGCCGCACCCTGGGGGTCTCGATCTTCCAGGAGCAGGTGATGCAGCTCGCCGTCGTGGCCGCGGGCTTCACGCCGGGGGAGGCGGACAGCCTGCGCCGGGCCATGGCCGCCTGGCGCAGGCGCGGGGGCATCGAGCCCTTCCGGGAGAAGCTGGTAAAGGGCATGCGCGAGCGCGGCTACACGCAGGCCTATGCCGAGCAGATCTACCAGCAGATCCAGGGGTTTGGCGAGTACGGCTTCCCGGAATCCCATGCCGCGAGCTTCGCGCTGCTCGTCTATGTCTCCTGCTGGCTCAAGCGCCACGAGCCGGCCGCCTTCGCCTGCGCGCTCCTGAACAGCCAGCCCCTGGGGTTCTACAGCCCCTCGCAGATCGTGCAGGACGCCCGCCGGCACGGGGTCGAGGTGCGCCCGGTGGACGTCCTGCGGAGCGAGGTGGACAGCACCCTGGAACCCGGGCCGGGGGGTGAGCCGGCCATCCGGCTCGGGCTCGGAATCGTGGATGGACTTAAAGTCGAATCTGCGAAATCAGTCGTAATAGCCAGAAAAGAAATGATTTTCCTGTCAGTTGACGACATGGCCCGCCGGGCGGGGCTGGAGAAAGCGGACCTCTCGCGCCTGGCCCGGGCAGACGCGCTGTCCTCGCTCGCGGGACACCGGCGCGAGGCCCTCTGGTCCACGCTGGCGATCGATTCGCCGACGCGGCTCGCATTGCCCGCCGGCGCGGAGGCCTCCGGAGCGGGCCTCGAGGCACCCAGCGAGGGGCAGGAGGTCGTCTCCGATTACGCCGCCGTCGGGCTCACGCTGCGGCGCCACCCCCTGGCCATCCTGCGGCCCCGGCTGCGAGGCCGGCGGCTGAGCACCGCCGAGGAGGTGGCCGCTTCCCGCCACGGCCAGTGGATCCGGACCTCGGGCATCGTCACCTGCAGGCAGCGGCCGGCCACCGCGAGCGGCGTGCTCTTCGTGACCCTGGAGGACGAGACCGGGTACGTGAACCTGGTGGTCTGGAGAGACCTCGTCGAGCGCTTCCGCCGCCAGATCCTCGGCGCGCGGCTCCTGGCCGTGGGGGGCCAGGTACAGAAGCAGGGTCTCGTGGTCCACGTCCTGGCGCGGCGTTTCGAGGACCTCAGCGCCTTGCTGGGGCAACTGAGGACGGCCAGCCACGACTTCCACTGATACATGAGAAACATGGTGCAACACCATGTATAAAAGTGATAAACGCCTTTCATCAGCCGTCGAAACCGACCCTCCAAAGTGCGTATAATTTGTATTATGTAAACTTATGGTCGCGATCGGAATGGAGAACAGGCTTACCCCTGGCGAACCTCCCTCGCTGATCCCCGGCCCGGGCACCCGCGAACCAAGCCCGGCGAGCAATGTCCAGAAACCTCGTGGCCGATCCGACCATCCCCGCAGCGCCAGCGACCTACACGGCAGCCGCCATCGGCCTGCACTGGATCGCCGGGGCCCTGATCGTCGCGAACCTCGCCCTGGGCCTCTACATGGTCGATCTCCAGATTTCGCCGGCCAAGCTGCGCTACTACTCCTGGCACAAGTGGACGGGCGTCACGATCTTCCTCCTGTCCGCGGCCCGGCTCCTGTGGCGACTCGGCCATCCCGCGCCGGGCCTGCCGCCATCGATGCCCGACTGGCAGCGCCGCGCCGCCAAGGCCTCGCACCTTGCGCTCTACGTGCTCTTCTTCGCCGCACCCCTCTCGGGCTGGCTCTTCAGCTCCGCGGCCGGCTTCCAGACGGTCTATTTCGGCGTCCTGCCCCTGCCGGACCTCCTCGCGAAGGACAAGGCCCTCGCCGATCTCCTGCAGGTCGTGCATCGCGCGGCCAACTATTCGCTCGCCACCCTCGTGGTGCTGCACGCCGCGGCGGCCCTCAAGCACCACCTCGTCGACCGCGACGAGGTGCTCTCCCGGATGCTTCCCTTCCTCGGTACCGGAAGATCCCCATGACCTTGCGCCTCCTTCCCGTCCTCGCGAGCGCCCTCGCCCTCACAGCCGCCCCCGCCCTGCCCGCCTTCGCCCAGGCGCCGCAGAAGCTCGTGGCCGGGAAGAGCCAGATTCGCTTCGCGTTCCGGCAGATGAACGTCCCCGTGGAGGGACGCTTCCGCGAGTTCGACGCGACGGTGCAGTTCGATCCGGCGAAGCCCGAAGCCACCCGGGCCGCGTTCGAGGTCGATCTCGCCTCCATCGACCTGGGCAGCGCGGAAGGTGAGACGGAAGCCCGGCGAAAGCCCTGGCTTTTTGTCGAGTCCTTTCCGAAGGCGCGGTTCGTCGCGGCGTCCGTGCGGGCCACGGGGCCGGGCCGTTTCCAGGCCACCGGCCCGCTCACCATCAAGGGCGTCACCCAGGACATCACCGCCGCGTTCAGCGTCACGGACGCGGGCGGGCTGCGAACGGTCGAGGGGCAGTTCCCCCTGCGGCGGCTGCAGTTCAGGATCGGCGACGGCCCGTGGTCGGACACGGACACCGTCGCCGACGAGGTCACCGTCCGGTTTCGCTTCGCCATTGCCGTCAAACCCTGAAGGAGATCCGCCCGTGATACGCCTGTCCCGTGCCGTCCTCGCCGTCGCCGCTTTCGCCGCCCTCCCCGCCTCCGCGCTGGAGACCTACACCCTCGACTCGAGCCACACGTTTCCCAGCTTCGAGGTGCTGCACCTCGGCTTTTCCGTCCAGCGCGGGCGCTTCAACCGGACGACGGGGAAGGTCTCGCTGGACCCGGCGGCGCGCAAGGGATCCGCGGAGATCACCATCGACGCGGCGAGCATCGATACGGGGCTCGACAAGCTCGAGGAGCACCTTCGGAGCGAGGACTTCTTCGACGTCTCGAAGCACCCGAGCATCACCTTCCGCTCCCAGCGTTTCCATTTCGAGGGCGACCGCGTGAAGAGCGTCGAGGGCGAGCTCACGATGCGCGGCGTGACGCGCCCGCTCACCCTGGAGGCGAGGCACTTCCATTGCGGGCCCCACCCGATGAACAAGAAGAAGGTGTGCGGCGGGGACTTCGCGGCCACCGTCAAGCGAACCGATTTCGGCATGAAGTACGCCGTGCCCGCCGTGGCCGACGAGGTGGCGCTCCGGATCCAGGTCGAGGCGTTCCGCGACTAGGCGCGGCGCCCCCTTCTTCAGAACAGGGGGAAGAACCGCGGCACGAGCAGCGACAGCGTCGCCCACATGATGACGAGCAGCGGCAGGCCCCCGCGCACGAAGTCGGCGAAGCGGTAGCCGGCCGCGCTCATCACGAGCAGGTTCGTCTGGTAGGCCATCGGCGTCACGTAGCAGAGGTTCGCGCCGAAGAGGATCGCGAGCACGAAGGGCTCGGGCGAGGCGCCGAGGTCCGCCGCGATCCTGATCGCGATGGGCGTGCCCACGGCGGCCGCGGCGTTGTTGGACACGAAGTTCGTGATGAGCGCCATCAGCAGCATGAGGAGCGAGGCGATCCACGCGGGCGGCATGCCGGCGACGAGGCCGAGGAACCCCGAGGCGATGTAGTCGATCCCGCCGGTGAAGGTGAGCGCCTGGCCGAGCGCGAGGCTCGCGGCGACCAGGAGCACCACCCGGGAGCTGAGCGCCGCGCCCGCCTCGCGCCAGTTCACGCAGCCGGTCGCCACCAATACGGCGACCCCGGCCAGCGCGCCGACGGAGATCGGCACCAATTGAAGGGCCGCGGCCGCGACGACGCCGGCGATCACCGCGACGGCGATCGGGGCCTTGCGCGAGCGGGGCAGCGACACCGTCTCGTCGAGCATCAGCAGGCCCGTGTAGTCGCGCACCTCCTTCAGGCGCTCTTCCGTGCCCTGGATGAGGAGAAGGTCGCCCACCTGCAGCACGGTCTCGTCCACGTCCTTGGACTTGACCGATGCGCGCCCCGCGGGCCGGTGGAGCGCCAGCACCGCGACCCCGTACACGTCGCTGAAACGCAGCCGGCTGAGCGTCGTGCGGTTCGGAACCGAATCCTCCGTGACGACCGCCTGGACGAGGAGCTGGTCGCCGCCCTGCAGCGGGTGCTCCTGGTCCACGGGGTGCTCGAGGTCGCGCGGGTCGTAGAGCGTCGCCCCCAGGAGCTTCTCGAATTCCTTGAGGTTGGCGGGCGTGTCGGAGAGGTGGATCCGGTCGCCCGCGCGGAGCACGAGGGCCGGGTGCCGGGCGAGGAAGATGCTCTCGCCGCGCTCGATCTCGTCGATGCGGATCCGCCCTTCCGTCTTCTCGCGGATCTCCTTCAGGGAGCGGCCGTCCGCGAACCCCTCCTCGCGCAGGTGAAGGGAAGCGGCGAAGCGCCTCGGGGGCTCCTCCTGGATCGGGCTCGTGCGGCCCTTCAGGAGCCGCGGCAGCACCAGCCAGAGGTAGACGAGCCCTGCCACCCCGGCGAGCATCGCGACCGGGTAGAAATCGAACACCCCGAAGCGGCGCATGCCCAGGTCCGCCGCGATCGACACGACGAGGAGGTTGGTGGAGGTGCCGATCGAGGTCGCCATGCCGCCCACGAGCACCGCGTAGTTCATGGGCAGGAGCGTGCGTCCGGCGGCCGACTTCGTGCGCAGCGCCACCCCGAGCAGGATGGGCATCAGCATCACCACGACGGGCGTGTCGTTCACGATCCCGCTCGCGAGGAAGGCGAAGAGCAGCACCGCGAGGAGCGCCCCGCCGGGCGACCTGGCCCACAGCCGGGCGATCCCGCGCGCCACGGGGTCGAGGGCGCCCGTCGCGACGAGCCCCTTGCCGACGATCATCAGCGCGCAGATGGCAACGAGGGCCTCGTGGCCGAAGCCCAGGAAGAGCGCCGTGGGCGAGAAACGCTCCCCGGCGCGCTCGTAGGGAAAGAGCTGGAAGCCGAGCGTGAGGGCGGCGAGGATGCCCACGCTCGTGGTCTGGATCGGCACGCGCTCGCGCAGGAAGAGCGCGAAGGCCACGACGGTCAGGCCGAGGACCGCGATGGCGTGGGCGTCGAGCGCCGCGGTCACGGACCGGTCTCCGGGTCGCGGGTCGGGCACCGGCGACGGATCGGCACGCGGCGCCTAGGACTTCACGGCCATGACCGGGACCTTGCTCCCGCCCACCACGCTCTCGGTGACGCTGCCCACCGTCACCCGTTCCCAGCCCGTGCGCCCGTGCGTTCCCATCACGATGAGGTCCGCCTCGCGCGCCTGCGCCGTCTCGAGGATGAGCGCGTCCGGGTCGCCGCGAAGCACGACCTTGTCCGCCTCGATCCCGCGCTCCGAGAGGTGGGCGTGGACGCGGGCGGCCGCTTCCTCCGCGAGGGCGGCCCTTTCCTCGTTGAAGGACTCCCGGATCGTCGAGACCACCGTCACCGGCACGCGGCAGAGCTCCGCGAGCCGGGTCGCGGCCACGGCCGCCGCGTCGGAAAAGCGCGAGCCGTCGGTCGCGAGGAGGATGCGCCGGCGCCACAGGCCGGCGCCCTCCGGCACGACGAGCACGCTGCACTTGGCCTTGCCGATCGCCTTCGTGGTCGCATCGCCGATCATCCGCTTGAGGAGCCCGCGCTTGCCGCGGCGGCCCATGACGAGCACGTCCGCCTTGTGCTCCTCGGCGGCCTTGAGGAGTTCCTCCAGCGGGTCCGGCCCGCGCAGGAACACCTTCTCGGCCTGGACGGCGAGCTTCACGGCCTCGCCGTGCAGGCGCGCGAGCACGGCGCGCGTGTCCTGCTCCGCGGACTCGATCGCCTCCGGGGCGACCACCTCGGCCGCGGGATTGGTGAGCACCACGCTCGCGATGTAGAGCGCCCCGCCGCACTTCGACGTCATGGCGAGCGCCACGTTCTCCGCGTCCGTGCAGAACTCCGAACCGTCGGTCGCGAGCATGATCCGCTCGAAGCGGCCGGTCGGCGAAAGCTGGGTGCTCATCCTTTTCTCCACCTCGGGTTCCCGAGGCGAATCGGGAGGAAACGCGCCTGGGCATTCACGAATCGACTATAGGTCCGCGTTGCCGGATGGTCAATCCGATCCGGCCCTGACCCCGCCTTGCGCCCGGGCCCGCCACGCCACAGAATCGGCCGCCATGCTCGCTTCCCACTTCTCCCGCTTCTTCGCCGCGAACCCGGACCTTCTGCATTTCGCCGCGCACAGCCACCACCCCTGGCCCGACGCCACGCGCGCGGCTCACGCGGCGTGCTGGGACGACGCGGCGAGGCTCGCCGACCGCAAGTGGGCGCACGTCCTCGGCACGGTGCTCCCGGCCGCACAGGCGCACGTGGCACGGCTCCTCGCGCTGCCCGAGCCCTCGCAGGTGGCCTTCGCGCCCAACACCCACGAGTTCGTCACCCGCCTCTATTCGTGCCTGGACTGGTCGAGGCCGGTGCGCGTGCTCGCGAGCGCGCACGAGTTCCACAGCTTCCGCCGCCAGACGCGGCGCCTGGCCGAGACGGGCCGCCTGCAACTCACCGAGGTCGCCGCCGAGCCCTGGGCGAGCTTCGGGCGCCGCTTCGCCGAGGCGGCGTCCTCGGGGCCCTGGGACCTCGTGTGGCTCTCGCACGTGTTCTTCGACTCCGGCTTCGTCGTGCGCGAGCTCGAGGCGATCGTCGCGGCAGCCCCGCCGGAGGCGATCGTGGCGATCGACGGCTACCACGCGTTCTGCGCGCTGCCCGTGGACCTCGCGCGCATCCACGCGCGCGCGTTCTACCTCGCGGGCGGCTACAAGTACGCGATGGCGGGCGAAGGCGCCTGCTTTCTCGCGATCCCGCCGGGCTGCGCGCTCCGGCCCGTGGACACGGGCTGGTACGCCTCCTTCGACTCGCTCTCGGGCCGGACGGACGAGGCGGTCCCCTATTCGCCGGACGCCTTCCGCTTCTGGGGCTCGACCTTCGACCCCTCGGGGCTCTACCGCTTCAACGCGGCGATGGACTGGCTCGCGGGTCTCGGCGTCTCGATCGCCGGCGTCCACGACCACGCGCGGCGCCTGCAGGAAGCGTTCCTCGAGGGCCTCGCGAGGCTCGCGCTTGCGCGCCTTCCCGCCGCGAGCGTGGTGCCGCCCGCAGGCATCGAGCGCGGAAACTTCCTCGCCTTCGACATCGACGGCGCGGAATCGGCGCAGCGCGACCTCGCGGCGAACGGCGTTTACGTCGACCGCCGCGACCGCCGCCTGCGATTCGGCTTCGGCGTCTACCACGACGACGCCAGCGTGGCGGCGCTCCTCGCGGCGACCGGGCGGGCGCTGCGATAGAATCGCGCCCATGAATTCGCTCCGATCGCTCGCCGCCGCGGCCCTCGCGGCACTCGTTCCGCTCGCCGGCCTGGCCGCGGATCCCTTCCCCTCCCGCAGCGTGCGCTTCGTGGTCCCCTACCCCGCCGGCGGCCCGCTGGACACGGTGGCACGCCTGCTCGCGCAGAAGGTCTCGGCGAGCCTGAAGCAGCCCGTCGTCGTGGAGAACGTCGCCGGCGCCGGCGGCAACATCGGCGCGGGCGTCGTCGCGAAGTCGGCGCCCGACGGCCATACGCTGCTCATGGGCGCGGTGGCGACGCACGCGATCAACCCGAGCCTCTACCCGTCCATTCCCTACGACGCGCAAAAGGACTTCATCGCCGTCACCCAGGTGGCGATCACGCCCAACGTGCTGGTGGTGAATCCCGCGCTCAAGGCGACTTCGGTGGCCGAGTTCATCGCGCTCGCGAAGTCGCAGCCCGGAAAGCTCAACTTCGGCTCCGGGAGCACCGGCAGCGCGGGCCACCTCGCGGGCGAGCTTTTCAAGTCCCTCGCCGGCGTGGACATGGTCCACGTTCCCTACAAGGGTGCCGCGGCCGCGATGCAGGACCTCATCGGGGGCCGCGTGGACCTGATGTTCGACAACCTCGCTTCCTCGCTCGCGCAGGTGAAGGG
Organism: uncultured Pseudomonadota bacterium; assembly: GCA_937898635.1. Classification (GTDB taxonomy): domain Bacteria; phylum Pseudomonadota; class Gammaproteobacteria; order Burkholderiales; family Usitatibacteraceae; genus FEB-7. Next base: position 15,908 of record CALEJW010000219.1, read on the forward strand.
CGGTCGCATCCGCGCGCTGGCCGTGACCACCGCCCGCCGCTCGCCGCTCGCACCGGACCTGCCGACGATCGCCGAGGCGGGGCTGCCGGGATTCGACATCAGCACCTGGTTCGGGATCTTCGTGCCCGCGGGGACTCCCCGCCCCGCCGTCGACCGCCTGCACGCGGAGTTCGCGGCGGCGCTGGCGGCCCCCGAGGTGCGCGAGCGGCTCCTCGCCATGGGCGCCGAGCCCGTCGGCAACACGCCCGCGGAGTTCGCCGCGTTCGTGAAGGCCGAGGCCGCCAAGTACGCGAAGCTCGTCAAGGCTTCCGGCGCCCGGGTCGACTGAACGGCCGCGCCATGGTCCGCCGACTCGCCTGGTTTCTCGCCTTCGCCGGCGCGGTGCCCTTCGTCCTCGCCACCGGGGCCCTCTTCGTCTCCGACGCCTCCAGCGTGCGCGTGCCGGCGATCGCGGCGCTCGTCACCTACGCGGCGGTCATCCTCTCCTTCCTCGCGGGCATCGAATGGGGGCTCGCGATCCGCGACGAGTCCGGCACCGAGGTCACGCGCGCGATCGCGCTGGGGCTGAGCACCGTCTCCTCGCTCGCGGCGTGGGCCGTGCTCTGGCTACCCTCCCCCACCTGGCAGGTGGGCACCGCGCTGGGGCTCTTCGCGGCCGCCTGGGCCGCCGACCAGTGGATGGCGGGCCGGGGCCTGCTGCCGGCGTGGTTCGTGGACCTGCGCACCGCCGTGAGCGCGCTGGTGGTCGCGATCCTCGCGCTCGCCCTCGTCCGCCTCTAGGCGCGGCCCGGCCTCGCCTTCCTTCGCGCGGCCTTTCGCGGCCGGCCCGCGTGGCGCTCGAGCCAGGCGAAGAACTCGCGGTACCAGAGGCGCGAGTTCTGGGGCTTGAGGATCCAGTGGTTCTCGTCGGGGAAGAACACGAGGCGCGCGGGCACGCCCTTGGCCTTGAGGGTGTTGTAGTAGGCGAGCCCCTGCGCGTCGGGCACGCGGTAGTCGAGCAGGCCGTGGATCACGAGGGTCGGCGTCTTCATGCGCTTCACGCGCGCGCGCGGGTTCTGCCGGTCCACGCGGGCCGCATCGTCCCAGTAGTACGCGCCGAGCTCCTTGGGCGCCCAGTACCAGGCGTCGTCGGCGAACATCGCCACCCAGTCGAAGCAGCCCGCGTGGCACACGTAGGCGCGATAGCGGTCCGTGTGCCCGTTCATCCAGGCCACCATGTAGCCGCCATAGCTCCCGCCCGCGGCGGCGAGGCGCCGGCGGTCGATGTAGCCCTCGCGCAGCATGAGGTCGGTGCCGGCCTCCACGTCGGCGAGCTCCCGCTTGCCCCACTCGCCGTCGATCGACTCGAGGAAGCGCTGCCCGAAGGACGAGGAGCCGTGGAAGTTCACGCAGACGACCACGTAGCCCTGGGCGGCGAACACGTGGTTGTTCCAGCGGAAGTGGAAGTTGTCCCCCCAGATCCCGTGCGGGCCGCCGTGGATGTTGTGCAGGAGCGGCCAGGATTTCCCCGGGTCGAAATCCGGCGGGTAGATCGCCCACATCTGCACCTTCTCGCCGTTCCAGCCGCGCACCTCGAACTCGCGCACCTCGCCCAGGCGCACGCCGGCCATGATCTCGTCGTTGAAGCGGTCGAGGCGCCGCTCGCCACGCTCCGGCGTCGTCGCGAAGACGGCCGGCGGCGTGCTCATGGTGTTGCGCACGAAGGCGAGCGCCCCGCCTGCGACCGCGAAGTCCGAGACGGTCCCGCCCTGCGCCGCGACCTCGGGCGCCTTCGCGCCGAGGCGCCAGCGGAAGGCGTGGGTGCGCGCCCGGTCCTCGGCGAGGAAGACGAGGCTCTCCGAGCCCTTCTCCCAGGCGAGCGGCGCGTTGGCGCTGCGGTCCCACGCCCACGGCAGGTGCGTCACCCGGCCCGAGGCGCGCGCCAGGAGCGCGATGCGCGACTCGGCCACCGCGCTGCGGCGCAGGTTTCGCGTGAGGAAGGCGATCCGCGATCCGTCGGGCGAGTAGCTCGGGCTCTCGTGGCTCAGGCGCGAGCCGGCCGTGAGCGTGCGGAAGCGCCGGCCGCGAAGGTCCAGCGCGACGAGGTGGTACTCGTGGTCGAAGCGCTTCTCCCCGGCCGGGTCGAAGGTGAAGGCGATCTCCCGCCCGTCGGGCGAGATGTCGTAGTGGTGGGCCGCGGGGTCGTCGCCGGGAAGCTCGTAGGCCGTGTTCGCGAAGAGGTCCGTGATGCGCCCCGTGCCGGTGTCCACGACGAAGAGCCGCGGCACGCGCCCGTCCGAGAGCCAGTGGTCCCAGTAGCGGTAGGCCTGGTGCTCGACCACGTGGGCCTTCACCTTGTCGTCCTTGCGCGCCTTGCAGCGCGCCTCGAGCGCCTTGTATCCGATCGCATCGGGCCAGACCCAGGAGATGAAGGCCACGCGGCGCGAATCGGGGAACCACTTGATGCCGGAGACCCCCGTGGGCATGCGCGTGGCGCGCCGGGCCTCGCCCCCGTCGGGCGCGATGAGCCAGAGCTGCGCTTCCTCGTCCTTGTCGCGCTTGGCGACGAAGGCGATCCGCGATCCGTCGGGCGACCAGCGCGGCTCGCCGTCCTTCTCGCCGGCTTCCGTGAGCGGCCGCGGCTCGCCCCCGAACGTGGAGAGGAGCCAGAGCTTGGTAGCGCCCTTGTTCTCCTCCATGTCGAAGGTGGTGACGGATACGCAGGCCTGCGCGCCGTCGGGTGAGAGGGAGGGCTGCGCGGGACGCGCGAGCCGCCAGAGGTCTTCGGCGAGGAGCCGTCGGTTTCGGGTAGGCATGGCGGGCGATTCTACCGGGCCGAGGCGGTAGAATGGGCGCCTTCGCGTGGAGACGCCATGAAGCCGAACGACATGAAGCCCGCTTTCCGCTGGGACGACCCCTTCCTGCTCGAGGACCAGCTCACCGAGGACGAGCGCATGGTGCGCGACAGTGCCCGCGCCTACTGCCAGGAAAAGCTCCTGCCGCGGGTCACGCAGGCGCACCGCCACGAGCGGTTCGACCGCGCGATCTTCAACGAGATGGGCGAGCTGGGCTTCCTCGGCTCGACCATCGAGGGCTACGGCTGCGCGGGCGTGAACCACGTGTGCTACGGCCTCATCGCGCGCGAGATCGAGCGCGTCGACTCCGGCTACCGCTCCGGCATGAGCGTGCAGTCCTCGCTCGTCATGCACCCCATCCACGCCTACGGCACCGAGGAGCAGCGCAAGAAGTGGCTGCCGAAGCTCGCCACCGGCGAGATCCTGGGCTGCTTCGGCCTGACCGAGCCCAACTACGGCTCCGACGCGGGCGGCATGATCACCCGGGCGAGGAAGGCCGACGGCGGCTTCGTGCTGAACGGCGCCAAGATGTGGATCAGCAACTCGCCCTACGCCGACCTCTTCGTGGTCTGGGCCAAGGACGACGCGAACGAGATCCGCGGCTTCGTGCTGGAAAAGGGCATGAAGGGGCTCACGGCGCCGAAGATCGAGGGAAAGTTCAGCCTGCGCACCTCCCCCACCGGGGAGATCGCGATGTCGGACGTCTTCGTGCCCGAGGCCAACCTGCTGCCCAACGTGAAGGGCCTCAAGGGACCGTTCGGGTGCCTGAACAAGGCGCGCTACGGCATCGCCTGGGGCGCCCTCGGCGCGGCGGAGTTCTGCTGGCACGCGGCGCGCCAGTACACGCTCGACCGCAAGGCCTTCGGCCGGCCCATCGCGCAGAACCAGCTGATCCAGTTGAAGCTCGCCGACATGATGACCGAGATCACCCTGGGCCTGCAGGCGACGCTGCGGGTCGGGCGCCTCATGGACGAGGGTCGCGCGACGCCGGAGATGGTCTCGCTCATCAAGCGCAACTCGACCGGCAAGGCGCTGGACATCGCGCGCAAGTCGCGCGACATGCACGGGGGCAACGGCATCGCGGACGAGTACCACGTGATCCGCCACGTGCTGAACCTCGAGGCGGTCAACACCTACGAGGGCACGCACGACATCCACGCCCTCATCCTCGGGCGCGCGCAGACCGGGCTGTCGGCGTTCTGAAGCGAGGGGCCCGCCGGGCCCCTCAGTGCAGGTTCTCGTCGAGGGCGAGTCCCGCGGGGAGCGCGACCGCCTCGATGCCCTCGTCCTGGAGTTCCCCGGCTTCTTCCGCCGTCACCCGGCCGCGGATGCCGCGCCGGGCTTCCTCGCCGTAGTGCATGCGCCGCGCGTGCTCCGGGAACTGCCGTCCCACGTCCACCGTGTGCGCGGCGACGTGGGCCCGGAGCGCCGCCATCGCGGCGGCAAGATCGGGCCGCGGCGCCTGCGCGACCGGCATCGGGGAACTCTCCCGCACGCCGGTGTTCACGTAGGGCGCGGACGGAAGCCGCGTCACGCTGCGGTTGTCGCACAGCGGGCACGAGATCTCGCCGCCGGCCTGCTGGCGGTCGAAGTCCTCCATCGAGGCGAACCAGCCCTCGAAGTCGTGGCCGCCGGCGCAGTTGAGGCGATAGACCTTCATGGACTCGACCTTGGGGCGGCGCGGGGCGCTTTCAAGCCGGGTTCCCGGCGGGCGAGTCGCGTCCCTGGAGGTCGGCGAGCCGGGCGAGGCGCTCGATGGCGGGCGAGCAGGCGACCACGTGCCGGTTCACGTAGCTCTCGTGGTTGCGCTCCACGTCGTCCAGCGCGTAGACGTAGTTCACCATCATGCCGAGCGACTGGCGAAGTCCCTTCGGGGAAGTGTCGGCCAGCCAGTTGATGCGCTCCAGGCGGGCGCCGTTGCCGAGGTGGAAGCGGGCGACGGGATCGAGCGCGTGGCCGTCCTCCCACTGGTGCACGAGGTACTGCGCCGCGAGCGCCTCGAGGGGCTCGCGAAGCTCCTCGCCCGCGGGGCGCGCGGGTTCGGCCTGGGCGGCGAAGCGGATCGGCGGCGCGCCCGCGAGGCCGGCCTCGGCCGGCTGGTGGCGCAGCCACGCGCGGAACCCGGGCATCGGCGAAAGGGTCGCGAACTGGCGCAGGTTGGGCAGCTCCTCGTGGAGGTCCTGCGCGACCTGCTTGATGAGGAAGTTCCCGAAGGAGATTCCCTTGAGACCCGGCTGGCAGCTCGTGATCGAGTAGAACACCGCGCAACGGGCCTTGCGGGGGTCGCCGACCGCGCTTTCCATGGACAGGATGGGGGCGACCGCCGAGGGCAGCTCGTCCACGAAGGCCACCTCGACGAACACCAGCGGCTCGCCCGGCAGCGCCGGATGGAAGAAGGCGAAGCAGCGCCGGTCGCGCTCCAGGCGGCGCTTCAGGTCCGGGAAGCCCTGGATCTCGTGGACGGCCTCGTAGCTGATGAGCTTCTCCAGGATCGCCGCCGGCGTGCCCCAGTCGATGCGCCGCAGCTCGAGGAATCCCCGGTTGAACCACGAGCCCAGGAGATGCGTGAGGTCGTCGTCGACGGCCGCGAGATGCGGGTTCGCGGCGAGCGCCTCGAGCAACACGCGGCGAAGCCCCACGAGCGTCGCGGTGCCGTTGGGCGCCGTGTTCATGCGCCGGAACACTTCCTGGCGCGGGGGCTCGGTGACCCGCTGCAGGCGCGCAAGCGTGGGGGGCGAGGGATCCTGGCGGTAGGCCTGCGCCGCGGCGAGCACCTCGTCGGGGTTCGGGGAGAAGTCGCGGGCGAGGATGTCGAAGAAGAGTCGCCGCCCGTCCTCCTCGAGGCCGTTGTACAGGGCGACGGCGCGACGCGCCATCACGGCCCCCGTCGACTCCCCGCGCTCGGAAATGAGGGTCCGCAGGAGCTTCGCCAGGCGAAGCGCCCGGCGCTCGTTGCGGCTGCGGGCGGCGGCCGCCGTGAAGCTTCCCACGAGCCGGTCGATGATCGCGCGGGTGTTCGGCACGCTAGGCTCCCGGCGCGGAATAGCGATCGCGCAGCACGTTCTTCTGGACCTTTCCCATGGTGTTCCTCGGCAGCTCCTTCACGATGAAGACACGCTTGGGCACCTTGAAGTTCGCCAGCCGCGACCTGAGCCAGGCGATCACCTCGGTCTCCGAGGGCGCCGCGCTCCCGCCACGGGCCACGACCACCGCGGTCACCGCCTCCCCGAAATCCGGGTGCGGCACCCCGATCACGGCGGACTCGGCCACGGCCGGCAGCTCGTCGATGGCGAGCTCGACCTCCTTGGGATAGACGTTGTAGCCGCCGGTGATGATGAGGTCCTTGGAGCGCCCGACGATCGAGAGGTAGCCGTCGGCCGAGAAGGAACCCACGTCGCCGGTGCGGAAGTAGCCGTCCCCGGTGAACTCCTCGCGCGTCTTCTCCGGCATGCGCCAGTAGCCCGGCAGCACGTTGTCGCCCTTCACCTGGATGTTGCCGATCTCCCCCGTGGCGCACGGCCGCCCCGCATCGTCCACGACCCGCACGCTCGTGCCCGGCAACGGCAGGCCCACGGTGCCCGGACGCCGCGGGCCGTCCACGGGGTTCGAGGTGAGCATCCCCGTCTCCGTCATGCCGTAGCGCTCGACGATCCGGTGGCCCGTGCGCGACTCGAATTGCGTGTGCGTCTCGGCCAGGAGCGGCGCCGAGCCCGAGACGAAGAGACGCATGCGCGCGCAGGCGCCCCGGTCGAGCCCCTCCTCGCCCAGCAGGCGCGTGTAGAAGGTCGGCACCCCCATGAAGACGGTGCTGCGCGCGAAGTCGGCGATCGCCCGGCGCGCGTCGAAGCGCGGGTGGAAGCGCATCGCCGTGCCGTTCATCAGCACGCAATGGCAGGCCACGAAGAGGCCGTGCACGTGGAAGAGCGGCAGCATGTGCACCAGGACGTCGTCCGGGGCGAAGCGCCAGTACGCGTGCAGCACCCGGGCGTTGGAGGCGAGGTTGCGGTGGGTGATCATCGCCCCCTTCGAGCGCCCGGTCGTGCCGGAGGTGTAGAGGATCGCGGCGAGGTCGTCGGCCCGCCGGGGCACGGTGTCGAAGCGCGGGGAAGCGCCGCGCGCGGCCTCGACGAGGCTGCCCGCGCCGTGCTCGTCGAGGGTGAACACGTGCCGGATGCCGCGCTTGCCGGCAAGCGGGCCGAGCCAGGGGAGCGAGCGCGGCTGGGCGACGACCGCGCCGGGCTCGGCGTTCTCGAGGAAGTAGGCGACCTCGCCCTCCTGGTAGGCGCTGTTGAGCGGCAGGTAGACGAGGCCCGCGCGCAGGCAGGCGAGGTAGAGCAGCAGCGCCTCGGGGGACTTCTCCACCTGCACGGCGACGCGCTCGCCGGGGGCGAGGCCGAGCCCCGCGAGCAGGCTCGCGAAGCGAGCGCAGGTCTCGAGCGCCTCGGCATAGGAGATCTCGCGGCCGTCGTCGAGGACGAGGAGCGGGCGCCCGCGGTCGGCGGGAAAGCGCGATTCGAAGAGCGTATAGAGGTTCTCGTCCATGTCCGTCGATTCCATCGGCCCCGACCGCCGCGCTAGGACACCAGTCCCAGCTTGCGTTCCTCGTCCGCGACACCCGCCTCGCGGTATTCCGCGATGTCCGCCACCGCGTCGCGGGCAGCGCCCAGTATGCTCGCGACGGCGGCGCCCGGCAGGACCTGGATGTCGGCGCCGTGGACCACCGCCACCCGCGTGGCAGGCGCGGCGAGCGCCACGTAGACGCCGCCGCCCGCACGGTCGAGGATCGTGAGCTGGACGTGGGCACCCGCCGCGGCGAGCGCGGCGAGCGCCACGCCCATGTCCACGACGAATTCCGTGAGCACGGCCTTCTCGTCCTCCAGCCGCGCGGCGTGGGATTCGCAATCGAGCAGGACCTCCACCCGCCGCGGCGCCTGGATCGACAGCCGCCAGGCGGCCTGCGCGAACCGCCACGCGCGCTCCGCCCCCACTGCAGTGCGCGAGAGCAGCCCGAGCACCGGCACCGCCGCGCCCTCGAGCGTCGCCTCGCCGGTGACCACGCCATCCTGCTCCTCGACGCGGTATCCCTGCGGATACAGCCGCTCGAGCTCCTTGCGGCGAAGGGGTTCCGGCTGGCGCGGGGTGAGCCCCTTTTCCAGCCTCGCGAGCAGCGCCTCGTGGCGCTCGTGATAGGGCGCGAAGGTGGGCGCGCGGGCCGCGAGGGCCTCGCGAAGCCATTGCGCGAGGTCCGTATCCGCGGACCAGACCCGGTTGTCCGCGCACGTCTTCGCGCGGGAGGCCGCCCCGATCGTGGCCTCGGCGATGGCGCGGAACACCTCGTCGAGGGCGTTCGCGCCGGCACCTTGCGCGAGGATCGACGGGCCCGACATGGCGAGCTGCGTGCCGGGACTGAAGAGGCGCCGCGTCCCGAGGTGCGCGAGCATGCTCGCCCCGCCGTAGCAGTTGCGCCCGAGCAGCACCGCGATCGGCGCGCCCGCCACCCGCGCGGCGAGGCCCTCGCGAAAGAGCCGCCGGAAGGCGCCGAGCGCCACCAGGCCCTCCGACACGCGCGCCCCCGCCGAGTCGAGGTAGAGGACCACGGCGGACTTCTCGCGCGCGGCGATGCCGAAGAGGGGAACCAGCTTCGCCACTTCCGCCTTGCCGATGGAGCCGCTCGCGATCCGGTTCTCGACCATCGCCACGCGCACCGGGCGTCCGTCGAGCGAGCCCTTGCCGAGCGTGAGGTTTCCGGCGGGAGCGCCGTGGGCCTCGAAGTCGAGCGCGGCGCGCAGGGCGTCGGCGAGCGTCGCGGGCGCGGGCGCCGCGCTCATGGGGCGAGCGCCCGGGCCAGCGCCACGGCCGGGTGGACCGCGTCCCGCGACGCGCCGTCCTCGATCTGGTGCCGGCAGCTCGTGCCGGCCGCCACGACGAGCGTGGCCTCGCCGGCGCCCCTCACCGCGGGCAGGAGCGAAGCCTCCGCCATCGCGAGGGACACGTCGTAGTGGGCTCGCTCGTAGCCGAAGGAGCCGGCCATGCCGCAGCAACTCGACTCGACGGCGTTCACCCGCGCGCCGGGAATCGCGCGCAGGACCTCGAGCGTGTCCTCGAAGCGCCCGAAGGCCTTCTGGTGGCAATGGCCGTGCACGAGGAATTCCGGCGACCCCGGATCGCCCCAGGCGATCCGCGCGCCGTCGCGCAGGGCGCCGGCGAGGAAACTCTCGAAGGTGACGGCGCGCCCGGCGAGCGCGGCGGCGCGCGGGTCGCCGGGGTGCATCGCGAGGAACTCGTCGTGCAGCGAGTAGAGGCAGGAGGGCTCCAGTCCCACCACCGGGACGCCGCGCTCCACCCACGGCCACAGCGCGTCGATCATCCGCCGCGACTCGGCCTTCGCGCGATCGACCATGCCCGCCGACAGGTAGGTTCGCCCGCAGCAAAGGGGCCGCGCATCGTCGCCACGGGCGGGAACGACCTCGAATCCCGCGGCCTCCATCACGCGCCGGGCCGCGGCGAGGTTCTCCGGCTCGAACCAGTTGTTGAAGGTGTCCGCGAGCAGGACCGCCAGCCGCCCTCCCCTCGCCTCGTGCGCGGGCTGGGCCGCGAGCCAGGGCTTGCCGCTGAAGGCGGGCAGAGCGCGCCGGGCGTCGAAGCCCGCGAGCGCGCGGATCGCGTGGGAGAGGCCGGGCAGGCGCTGCGCCACGTTCACGAGCGGCGCGAACCGCGACGCCCATGGCGCGTAGGCCGGGAGCAGGCCGACGAGCCGGTCGCGAAAGCTGTGGCCGTGCCGCGCCCGGTCCTGGTGCAGGAACTCCACCTTCATGCGCGCCATGTCCACGCCCGTCGGGCACTCGCGCCGGCAGCCCTTGCAGGAGACGCAGAGCTCGAAGGCCTCGCGCACCTCGGCGGAAACGAAGCCCTCTTCCCCGAGTTGCCCGGACAGGGCGAGGCGAAGCGTGTTGGCCCTCCCGCGCGTGAGGTGCGCCTCGTCCCGCGTCACGCGGTAGCTGGGGCACATCGTTCCCGCGTCGAACTTGCGGCAGTGGCCGTTGTTGTTGCACATCTCGACCGCGCCCGGCAGCCCGCCCCAGGCGCTCCAGTCGAGCGCGGTGGGCGGCGCCTCGCTGCGGTAGCCCGGCGCGTAGCGCAGGAGCGAGCGGTCGTCCTGCCGCGGCGGGTTCACGATCTTGCCGGGGTTCATGAGCCCCTTCGGGTCGAACCAGCCCTTGATCTCGGCGAGCGCGGCCGTGAGGCGCGGGCCGAAGAAGGGCGCGATCCACTCGGAGCGCACCAGCCCGTCGCCGTGCTCGCCGGAATAGGCGCCCTTGTAGCGGCGCACGAGGTCGGCGGCCTCCTCGGCGATGGCGCGCATGCGCATCGTCCCGTCGCCCTTCATGTTGAGGATGGGGCGCACGTGCAGGCAGCCCACCGAGGCGTGCGCGTACCAGGTGCCCTCGGTGCCGTGCTTGCGGAAGACCTCGGTGAGGCTCGCCGTGTAGTCGGCGAGGTGCTCGAGCGGCACCGCGCAGTCCTCGATGAAGGAGACGGGCTTCCCGTCCCCCTTCATCGACATCATGATGTTGAGGCCGGCCTTCCGCACCTCCCAGAGCGCCTTCTGCTCGCCCGCATCCAGGAGCTCCACGACGCCGCCCGGGAAACCGAGGTCCGCCATCAGCTCGCCCAGGCGCTTCACGCCCTGGACCTGCGCCGCGCGGTCCTCGCCGGCGAACTCCACGAGCAGGATCGCGTCGGGGCTGCCGCGCACGAAGGCCTCGATCGTGGGCGCGAAGGCGGGGATGGCCCGCGAGAGCTCGATCATCGTGCGGTCCACCAGCTCGACCGCGCAGGGGCCGAGCTTCACGATGTGCTGTGCGGCGTCCATGGCGTCGTAGAAGCGCGGGAAGTGCGCCACGCCCAGGGCCTTGTGGCGCGGAAGCTCCGCCAGCTCCAGCGTGAGGCGCTCGAACCACGCGAGCGTGCCTTCGCTGCCGACCAGGAGCTTCGCGAGGTTCTGCCCCTCGGGGGCGAGGCAGTCGAGGTTGTAGCCCGCCACCCGCCTCGCCACCTTCGGGAATCGCGCCGCGATCTCGTCGCGTTCCCGGTTCCAGAGGGCCGCGGCCTTGTCCGCGATGGCGCGGATCGCCGGGTGCGAGATTTCCGCGGCGGGACCGAAGCGCCCGCGCGTGCCGTCCGCAAGGCAGGCATCGATGGCGAGGACGCGGTGGACCATGTAGCCGTACGCGATGGAGCGCGATCCGCAGGAGTTGTTGCCCGCCATGCCGCCCAGCGTGGCCTGGGCGGCGGTGGAGACGTCCACCGGGAACCACAGGCCGTGCGGGCGCAGCAGCGCGTTCAGGCGGTCGAGCACCATGCCCGGCTCCACCGTCGCGGTGCGCGCCGCCGGGTCCAGCGCCACCAGCCCGTCGAGATGCTTGCTCGCGTCGATCACGAGCGCCGCCCCGACCGTCTGGCCGCACTGCGAGGTGGCGCCCCCGCGGGGAAGGACCGGGACGCCGGCCTCCACGGCGATCGCCATCGCGGTGGCCGCGGCCTCCGCGGTCCTCGGCACGACCACCCCGACGGGCTCGATCTGGTAGATGGACGCGTCGGTCGAATAGCGCCCGCGGCTCGCGCGGTCGAAGAGCACTTCGCCGTCGACCTCGCGGCGCAGGCGGCCGGCCAGGGGATGGGAGGAATCGTCGCGGGCGGGAGTGAGGCGGATGGCTTGCTTTGCGGTCATCAGGGTTGTTACCGGGTCGGCATGGAGTCCGGCGGCTGCCTGCGGCATTATGGGCAGAAAACCCCGGCCTCCCGCAATGACGCGTGCGGCCCGGACCGCGACACACTCGGAGGAAGCCCATGCCCGCCGGCCGCCATTTCCTGCAGATCCCCGGACCGACCAACGTGCCGGACCGGGTCCTTCGCGCCATCGACCGCCCGACCATCGACCACCGCGGCCCCGAGTTCGAGATCCTCGGCAAGGAGGTCCTCGCGGGCATCAAGCGGATCTTCGGCACCCGCCATCCGGTGGTGATCTACCCCGCCTCGGGGACCGGGGCCTGGGAGGCGGCCCTCGTGAACACGCTCTCGCCGGGCGACAAGGTCCTCATGTACGAGTCGGGGCACTTCGCCTCGCTCTGGAACCGGCTCGCGAAGCGGCTCGGCCTCGTGGTCGAGCTGATCCCCGGCGACTGGCGCCGCGGCGCCGAGGCCCCGGCGATCCACGATCGCCTCGCCGCGGACAAGGCGCACGCCATCAAGGCGGTCTGCGTGGTCCACAACGAGACCTCGACAGGGGCCACGACGCGCGTTCCCCTCGTGCGCAAGGCCATCGACGACGCGGGCCACCCCGCCCTCCTCCTCGTGGACACCATCTCCTCGCTCGCCTCCATCGACTACCGGCACGACGAATGGGGCGTGGACGTGACCGTCGGGGGCTCGCAGAAGGGCCTCATGCTTCCCCCGGGGCTCTCCTTCAACGCGCTCTCGGACAAGGCCCTCGCGGCCTCGAAGTCGGCGAAGCTGCCGCGTTCCTACTGGGCCTGGGACGAGATGCTCGGCCCCAACGAGAAGGGGTTCTTTCCCTACACGCCGGCGACGAACCTCCTCTACGGCCTGCGCGAGGCCCTCGCGATGCTCGAGGAGGAAGGCCTCGCGAACGTGTTCGCGCGCCACGACCGCCACGCGGAAGCCACCCGGCGCGCCGCCGCGGCCTGGGGGCTCGAGGTGCTCTGCGCCGTCCCCGAGGAGTATAGCTCCTCGCTCACGGCCCTCATGATGCCCGCGGGCCACGACGCGGACCGGCTGCGCTCGGCGATCCTCGAGCGCTTCGACATGTCCCTGGGCATGGGGCTCGGCCGCCTCTCGGGCAAGGTCTTTCGCATCGGCCACCTGGGCGACTTCAACGATCTCACCCTCATGGGCACGCTCGCGGGCGTGGAGATGGGGCTCGAGATCGCCGGCGTCCCGCACCGCAAGGGCGGGGTGCGGGCCGCCATGGATTGCCTGGCCGCGGGCGCGGCTTCCTCGGCGGGGGCGGCCAAGGCCGCTTGACCGCGGCGGTTTACAAGTCGAGCCCGCATCGCGTAGGTTGCGGGCGAGCGCCGCATCAGACGGCATCTTCACAAACCGAAACCGAGGAGACCCCATGTACAGACGCATCCTGAAGGGCGCGCTCGCCCTCGCCGCCCTGGCCGCCATGGCCCTGCCGGCAGCCGCGCAGGAAATCAAGATCTCGCACCAGTGGAAGGCCAACACCGACGGGCGCGACAAGGCCACGCGCGTCTTCGTCGCCGAGGTGAACAAGAAGGACGCGAACCTCAAGTTCCGCATCTACCCCGGAAGCTCGCTCAACATCAAGCCCGCGGCGCAGTTCGACGCGCTCCAGGCCGGCAGCCTCGAGATGGCGGTCTTCCCGATGTCCTACGCCGTCGGCAAGGTCCCGGAGTTCTCCATCACGATCATGCCCGGCACGATCACGAGCGTGGACCACGCGATGCGCCTGAAGGGCACGCCCTTCCACAGGAAGCTCCAGGACCTCGCGCACAAGAACGGCGTGCACATCGTCACCTGGTGGTGGACGCCCGGCGGCTTCGCCTCCAAGGAGCGCGAGATCGGCGGCCCGGACACCGTGAAGGGCGAGAAGATGCGCGCGGCGGACCCGACCTTCGAGAGCATGCTCAAGGCCGCGGGCTCCTCCGTCATCAACATCCCCTCCACCGAGATCTACCCGTCGCTCCAGTCCGGCGTGCTCACCTCGACCCTCACGTCGGCCGAGACCTTCGTGAGCATGCGCATCTACGAGCAGACCAAGTTCGCCACGGTTGGCGGCGACTACACGCTCTGGTGGCTGCTTCAGCCGCTGGTCATGTCCAAGGCCGCCTGGGACAAGCTCACGCCCGCCCAGCAGAAGATCTTCCAGGAGGCCGCCGACAAGAGCGACGCCTTCTTCGCCGACGGGCAGCGCGAGGCGGTCACCAAGATGGTCGACGCCTACACGAAGGCCGGCGCGAAGGTGCGCGCGCTCACCAAGTCCGAGTTCGACGCCTGGATCGAGCTGGCCAAGAAGACCTCCTGGCCCGAGTACGAGGCCAAGAGCGCCGACGCGAAGGAGCTCCTCAAGCTCATCACCGCGGTGAAGTAGTCCCGCGCGGGGCGGCTTCGGCCGCCCCGCCGTCGTCCAATCTCGGGCTGCAGGCGGCCTCGCGCCGCCGGGGAATCACGTGCGCCAGTTCGTCCGCTTCGTCGACCGCCTCTCCGACGCCTGTGCCGTCGCCGCGGCGGTCATGCTCGTCTCCGCCACCCTGATCGTGTGCTGGATGGTCGCCTACCGCGCGCTCGGCAACTCCACCTTCTGGGAGATCGAGCTCGCCACCTACCTCATCGTGGCCGCGGTCCTCGTCGGCTCCCCCTTCTGCCTGAAGACGCGGGGCCACATCGGCGTGGACCTCGTTTCCGAGTGGCTGCCGCCCCGCGGGCGCCGGGTCCTGCTGCGCGTCCTCGCGGTGCTGGGCTTCGTGGTCTGCGTCTACCTCACCTGGGTGGGGTTCGAGCTCACGCTCGAGGCCTGGCGCTCGCAGGAAACCAGCGGCACGGCGTGGGACCCGCCGCGCTGGCCCTTCTTCGCCACGATGCCCCTGGGGCTCGGCCTCACGGCGCTCCAGTACGTGGCGGACTTCCTGCGCCGGGACGACGAGCCCGACGCGAGCGCGAAGGCGATCTCCGGGCAGGGAGCCTAGGGCATGAGCGAGCTGCAGATCGGCCTCCTGGTCCTCGTCGTCACGACGACGGTGCTCTTTTCCGGCTTTCCCATCGCCTGGGGCCTCGCGCTGGTGGCGGTCTCCTTCCTCTTCCTCTTCAAGGGGCCGACGAGCCTCGCGGTGATCGCGACGCAGTTCATGGACGAGCTGAACTCCTTCGCGCTCCTCACGATCCCGCTCTTCATCCTGCTGGGCGCCGCCATCGGGGTCTCGGCCGCGGGCAAGGACATCTACAACTCCCTCTACCGCTGGCTCGCGCGCGTGCCCGGCGGGCTCATCATCGCCAACATCCTCGCCTGCGGCATGTTCTCGGCCGTCTGCGGCTCCTCGCCGGCCACGGCGGCGGCGATCGGCAAGGCGGGCGTTCCGGAGATGATCAAGCGGGGCGTGCCGCCCTCGCTCGCGACCGGCGCGATCTGCGCGGGCGGGACGCTGGGCATCCTCATCCCGCCGTCCATCACGATGATCCTCTACGGGCTCGCCACGGAGACCTCGATCGGCCGCCTCTTCCTCTCGGGCGTGGTGCCGGGAATCCTGCTCGTCTCCCTCTTCTCGGCCTGGGCCTGGATCGCGACCCTGGTCGCGAGGAAGGAGCTCATCGTGGTCGACGAGCACTTCACGCTGCGCGAGAAGATGGACGGCATGGTGCGCGTGGGGCCTTTCCTCCTGATCATCGCCGCGATCGCCTACTTCATGTACAGCGGCCTCGCCACCCCTTCCGAGATCGCCGCCATCGGCGCCTTCCTCGCCATGGTCCTCGTGGTCGCGATCTACCGCACCTGGCGCCTGAAGGACCTGTGGCACATCTTCCGCGACACCGTGCGCGAGTCGAGCATGATCCTCATGATCATCGCCGCCGCCGCGCTCTTCTCCTACATGATGTCGCTGCTCTACGTCTCGCAGGCCTCCGCCGAGTGGCTGGTGGCGATCGAGCTGAACCGCTGGGTGCTGCTCTTCGCGATCAACGTGTTCCTGCTCCTCATGGGCTGCTTCCTGCCGCCGGTGGCCATCATCCTGATGCTGATGCCGATCCTCACCCCGGTCCTGGAGGCGAACAACTTCGACCTCATCTGGTTCGCGGTGCTCCTCACGATCAACCTGGAGGTGGGACTCATCACGCCGCCGGTGGGGCTCAACCTCTACGTCCTGCGCGGCGTGGCCCCGGACGTGCCGCTCTCGGCCGTGCTTCGGGGGTCCGTCCCCTACGTGGTCATCATGATCGCCTTCATGGTGCTGCTGTGCTTCGTCCCCGGCATCGCGACCTGGCTCCCGGACAAGCTGATGGGGCCGGGCCACTGAGGCACCCTTTCCCGCGAGGAGTCCCGCCATGGCCGACATCGACATCAAGCGCGCCCACAACCTCGGCATGAAGGCCGCCCGGGAGGCCGCCGACCGGATGGCCGAGGACCTCGGCCGCAAGTTCGGCCTGAGCGGGGGCTGGACCGGCAGCACGCACCACTTCGACCGGCCCGGCGTCACCGGCAGCCTCCACCTCACGGACAAGGACCTGCACCTCACCGTGAAGCTGGGCTTCCTGCTGAAGGCGATGCGGGGCCCCCTCGAGGCGGCGATCGTGCGCGAACTGGATGCCCTGTTCGCGGACCGGGACCGTGCCGTCACGCGGCTCGCGAAGGCGCCGGCGAAGAAGCCCGTCAGCCCGAAAACGGGCTCGGGTGGCCGGAAAAAAGCCGGTTGAGGATCTGCGTCTCCCGGCTCGCGACCGTCGCGAGGAACTCCTTCGCCCCCGCCATGTGCCGGAAAGCCTCGAAGCCGCGCTCGAGGAAGCTCTGCAGGTCTCCCATTCCAGCCAGCCGCGCCGGGCGGCGCATGAGCTTGAGGGTCGCGTAGACCATCGGTTTCGTCACCAGCACGTCCAGGCGCCTGCCCACTTCGTCGATGAGCTCGATCTGCCGCAGGCGCTCGGCCCGCGTGCCCGCCTCGCGGTAGGCGCGCGCATAGCTCGCCTCGCCCACGGGCCCCGGCGCGAGGCAACCGGTCACCCTCCGGTCGAGCACCTCCGAGAGCGCGTCCACCTCGATCGCGAGCGCCGCGGTCTCGACGGCGCCGCGGGGGAGCGTGCGCACCATCAGCGGGTAGATGCGCAGCATCGCCTCGTCGCGGGCGCTGAAATCCTTCGCCCCGTAAAGGTCGCCCAGGAAGAACGCCGTCGCCTTGCCGTAGCGGGGGCTCGCGGCGAGGTCGGCGTAGGTGCGCGCGAGCCGCGCCGCCTGCCAGGCCTTCACTTCCGCAAGCCGCGGCGGCGCAGCCCCCCTCGCCTCCCGGCCCCGCAACTCGCGAAGCATCTCGAGGTGCCGGCGCAGGGAATCCGGGGCGCTGTCTTCGGTCGGAACGGGCATGGTTCTCCGGTTGCTCCGAGGGGGTACGAGAGCTATTCTAACGAGCGATTGAAACGCTCGTTTGAATCCTCGTCAAGCCAAGTTCATTTGTATGGCTTATTCATGCGTTTCATAGGTTTGAAATGCTTTCTTGAAGTTTCTTATTAGCAAGGATTTCGACGTGCCAGTCCTCCTGGAAGCCCTCTTCGCCGGCCAGCGCCAGGCCTTCGGGCGGCAGCCGTTCCCCGATGCCGCCACGCGGATCGACCGCCTGCGCCGCCTTGAGACGCTGGTCCGCGAGAGCGCCGACGAATGGGCCGCCGCGATCTCTCGCGACTTCGGCAGCCGCTCGCGTCACGAATCGCAACTGCTCGAGATCTTCCCCAGCCTCGAGGCGATCCGCCACGCGCGGCGCCACGTGCGACGCTGGATGCGTCCGGAACGCCGCGCCACCAGCCTCTGGTTCCTCCCCGGCACCTCGGAGGTCTTCCCGCAACCCCTGGGCGTGGTCGGCATCGTGGTGCCCTGGAACTACCCGCTCTACCTCGCGATCGGCCCGCTCGTGGCCGCGCTCGCCGCGGGCAACCGCGCGATGGTGAAGATGTCGGAGGCCACGCCCGCCACCGGGGAACTCCTCGCGAGCCTCGCCGCGCGCCACTTCGACGCGGGCGAACTCGCGGTGGTGAACGGGGGGCCCGACCTCGCGCAGGCCTTCTGCCGCCTGCCTTTCGATCACCTGCTCTTCACCGGCTCGACGGCCATCGGGCGCCAGGTGATGAAGGCCGCGGCGGAGAACCTCACGCCGGTCACCCTGGAACTCGGCGGCAAGTCCCCGGCCATCGTCGGCGCCGGATTCGATCCGGCCGAGGCGGCGAGCCGCATCCTGTACGGGAAGTGCCTCAACGCGGGACAGACCTGCATCGCGCCGGATTACGCGCTGGTGCCCGCCGGGAGCGTCGAGGCCTTCGTGGACGCCGCGCGGCGCACCGTGGCCTCGCTCTACCCCAGCCTCGCCGCGAATCCCGACTACACGGCGATCGTGGACGCGAGGCACCGCGAGCGCCTCGCGCGGCTGCTGCGGGACGCGACGGACAAGGGCGCGCGCGCGATCGAGATCAACCCGGCAGGCGAGAGCCTCGCGGGTTCGGGCAAGGTGGCCCCGACACTCCTCACCGGCGTGAGCGACGCCATGGCCGTCATGCGCGAGGAGATCTTCGGCCCGATCCTGCCCGTCGTCGCCTACGGGGACCTGGAGGAGGCGATCGATTTCGTGAACGCCCGCCCGCGGCCGCTCGCGCTCTACGTCTTCGAGCACGACCGCGAGAGCGCGGACCGGGTGATCCGCGAGACCGTATCCGGCGGCGTCACCGTGAACGAGACCTTCCTGCACATCGCCCAGGACGAGCTTCCCTTCGGAGGCGTGGGCGAATCGGGCATGGGCCGGTACCACGGCCGCGAGGGATTCGCGACCTTCTCCCAGTCGAAGGCGGTCTTCCGCCAGTCGCGGCTCAACGGGCTCAAGCTCTTCCGGGCGCCCTATGGCGCGCGCTTCGAGCGCTTCGTGCGCCTGCTGCTGCGCTAGCCCGCGATGCCGAACCGGCGCCAGTTCCTCAAGGTCGGGCTCGCCTCCGGCGCGCTGCTGGCCGGGGCCGGCTGGCTCGCGTACCGTTTCCAGCGCCATGTGCCCGCCCGGGGCCGCCAGTGGCTCGACGAGCGCAGTGCCTCGATCGTCGCGGCGCTCGCGCCCGCGATCCTCGAGGGCATGCTTCCCGAGGATCCCGCGGAACGAGTGGAGGCGCGGCGGGAAGTGGTGGAGGCCTTCGACCGCGCGGTCGCGGGGCTCGCGCCCGCCGTGCAGGACGAGATCTCCGAGCTCTTCGCGCTGCTGGGCCTGGGGGCGGGCCGCTTCATCGTCGCCGGGGTACGCTCCGCGTGGGCCGAGGCCACGCCCGAGGAGGTCGCCGCCTTCCTCGCGCGCTGGCGCGAGAGCCGCTTCGAGCTCCTGCGGGCCGGCTACCAGGCGCTCACGCAGCTCGTCGTGGCCGCCTGGTACGGCAACGCGAAGTCCTGGGCGCGGATCGCCTACCCCGGCCCGCCCGCGCTGGAAGGGCGCGCGACATGATCGCCGATCCCATCCGCGAGGGAATCGCCGGCGGCTGGAAGGTGATCGACGGCGCCTCGCTCGAGCGCGACCTCGCCCTCGAGGCCGACGTGGTCATCGCCGGGAGCGGCGCGGGCGGCGGCGTCACCGCCGAGATCCTCGCCCAGGCCGGGCTCAAGGTGCTCCTGGTGGAGGAAGGCCCGCTCAAGAGCTCCGGCGACTTCCGCATGCGCGAGCGCGAGGCCTACCCGCAGCTCTACCAGGAATCCGCCGGTCGGCAGACGCGGGACAAGGCGATCACGATCTTCCAGGGACGAAGCGTCGGCGGCTCGACCACCGTCAACTGGACCTCGAGCTTCCGCACGCCGCCGCGGACCCTCGCGCACTGGCGCGACGCGCACGGGCTCGCCCGCGCCGGGGACGAGGAACTCGCGCCGTGGTTCGCGAAGATGGAGGAGCGCCTGTCCATCGCGCCCTGGCCGGTGGCCCCGAACGAGAACAACGACCTCCTGCGGCGCGGCTGCGAGAAGCTGGGCATCGCCGCGGCGGCGATCCGGCGCAACGTCCGGGGTTGCTGGAACCTCGGCTACTGCGGCATGGGCTGCCCCACGAACGCGAAGCAGTCGATGCTGGTGACCACGATCCCGGGGGCGCTCGACCGCGGCGCGACCCTGCTGCACCGCGCGCGGCTCGACCAGCTCATCCTCGCGGGAGACCGGGTCGTCGAAGCCGGCGCCCGGGGCGTCGAGGGCAACGGGAAGGCGCCCGGGCCGCACCGGATCCGCCTTTCCGCGCGCCACTTCGTGCTGGCCGCCGGGGCGATCGGCACGCCGGCGATCCTGCTGCGCAGCGGCGTGCCCGACCCCCGGGGACTCGTGGGCACGCGCACCTTCCTTCACCCGACGGTGGTTTCGGCGGCACTGATGCCCGCGCCCGTGAAGGGCTACGAGGGCGCGCCGCAGACCATCTACTCGGACCACTTCCTCGACGCCTTCGCGCTCGACGGGCCGGTGGGCTACAAGCTCGAGGCCCCGCCCCTGCACCCGATCCTCGCCGGCATCACGCTCCCGGGCCATGGCGCGGACCACGGCCGCTGGATGCGGGAGTTCGCGAACCTGCACGTGGTGATCGCCCTGCTGCGCGACGGCTTCCACCCGGCGAGCGCCGGCGGGAGCGTGCGCCTGCGCGACGACGGCTCGCCGCTGCTCGACTATCCGATCGGCGAGGCGATCCGGGACGGCGTGCGCCGCGCCTACCTCAGCATGGCGGAGATCCAGTTCGCGGCCGGCGCGAAGTCCGTGATGCCGCTGCACGAGGACGCGCGGCCCGCCTCCAGCTGGGCGCAGGCGAAGGCGGCTATCGCGGAACTGCCGATGGCCGCGCTTCGCGCCCGCGTCGTGAGCGCGCACGTGATGGGAGGCTGCGCCATGGGGCCCGACGCGAGCCGCGCGGTGGTCGACGAGCGCGGACGCCACCACCACGTCGGCAACCTCTCGGTGCACGACGGCTCGCTCTTTCCCACGAGCATCGGCGCCAACCCGCAGCTCTCCATCTACGCCCAGGCCGCGCGGATGGCCACGGAGCTCGCCCGCGACCTCGGCGGCAGCGCCGCCTGACCGGCGAGCCGCGGGAAAGCGCCCGCGCCGGCCCCGATATACTGTTCCCGTGCCGGCCCCCGGGCCGCCGATTCCACGCTTGCCACGAGCGAGAAGGGGAACCGCCATGGGCGACATGATCGCTCTCGAAACGCGCTATGCGGCGCGCAACTACGACCCGTTTCCCGTGGTCCTCACGGATGGCTCGGGCGCCTGGCTCCGGGACGAGCAGGGCCGCCGCTACCTGGACATGCTCTCGGCCTACTCGGCCACGAGCTTCGGGCACGCGCACCCGCGGCTGGTCGCGGCCCTCGCCCGGCAGGCCGCCCGGCTCTCGGTCACCTCGCGGGTGATCCACAACGACCGCCTGCCGCCGTTCCTCGCGCGCCTGTGCGAGCTCACGGGCATGGATCGCGCCCTGCCGATGAACACCGGCGCCGAGGCCGTCGAGACGGCGATCAAGTGCGCGAGGAAGTGGGCGCACGAGGTCAAGGGCGTCCCCGACGGGTCGGCGCAGATCGTGGTCTGCGAGGGAAACTTCCACGGGCGCACCTCGACGATCGTCGGTTTCTCCTCGGAGCCCCAGTACTGGCGCGGGTTCGGTCCCTTCGGGCCCGGCTTCGCGAGCATTCCGTTCGGCGACGCGGGCGCGCTCGAAGCGGCGATCGGCCCGCATACCGCCGCCTTCCTCGTCGAGCCGATCCAGGGAGAAGGCGGGATCGTGGTGCCGCCCGCGGGCTACCTCGCCGCGTGCGCGGAGATTTGCCGCCGCCACCGGGTCCTCCTCGTCGCGGACGAGGTGCAGACGGGGCTCGGCCGCACCGGGCGCATGCTCGCCTGCGAGCACGAGGGCGTGCGGCCCGACGGGCTGGTGCTGGGCAAGGCCCTCGGCGGCGGCCTGCTGCCGGTGTCGGCCTTCCTCGCGCGGGAGGAAGTCATGGGCGTGCTGCGCCCCGGCGACCACGGCAGCACCTTCGGCGGCAATCCCCTCGCGGCCGCGGTGGCCCACGAGGCGCTCGACCTGCTGGTGGAAGAAAGGCTCTGCGAGCGCGCCGCGAGCCTCGGCGAGACGCTCCTCGCGGGGCTTCGCGCGATCGACTCCCCGGCGGTGCGCGAGGTGCGCGGCCGTGGCCTGCTGGTGGGGCTGGAGGTGGACCCCGCGCTCACGACCGCGCGGCGGGTCGTCGACGCCCTGCTCGCCCGCGGGGTCCTCAGCAAGGACACGCGCGGGACGGTCGTCCGCTTCGCCCCGCCCCTGGTCATCGACGCAGCCCAGCTCGCCTGGGCCCTGCCGCGCGTGCGCGAGGCGCTCCGCGAGGCCGTTACGACCCCTGCACCGGCGCGTTCTTGACCTCGCGGCGCAGCACCTTGCCGACGTTCGTCTTGGGGAGCTCCTTCCAGAACTCGATGATCTTCGGCAGCTTGTAGCCGGTGAGCTGCTTGCGGCAGTGCTCGAGCACCGCCTCCTTGGTGAGCGCGGGATCCTTGCGCACGATCACCAGGCGCACCACCTCGCCGGACTTCTCGTCCGGCGCCGCCACGGCGCACACCTCGAGGACGCCCGGCAACAGCGCCACGACGTCCTCCACCTCGTTCGGGTACACGTTGAACCCGGAGACGAGGATCATGTCCTTCTTGCGGTCGACGATCTTCACGTAGCCGCGCTCGTCCATCAGGCCGATGTCCCCGGTGCGGAAGGCGCCGTCGGGAAACATCACCTTGGCGGTCTCGTCCGGCCGGTTCCAGTAGCCCTTCATCACCTGCGGGCCGGCGATGCAGATCTCCCCGGTTTCGCCGATGGGCAGGATCGCGCCCTCCTCGTCCCGGATGGTGACGATCGTGGAGGGGAGCGGAAGGCCGGCCGTGCCGTTGTAGCGGGCATCCTTCACCAGCGGGTTGATGCAGGCGCCGGGCGAGGTCTCCGTGAGCCCGTAGGCCTCGATGAGGGGCGTCTTCGTCACCTCGAGCCAGCGTTCCGCCACGGCGCGCTGCACCGCCATGCCGCCGCCGAGCGTCATCTTCAGGCCCGAGAAGTCCAGGTCCGAAAAGCCCGGCGTGTTCATGAGGGCGTTGAAGAGCGTGTTGACGCCCGTGATCGCGGTGAAGCGGTGGCGCCCGAGTTCCGCGACGAAGGCCGGGAGGTCTCGCGGGTTCGGGATGAGGACGTTCTTCGCCCCGAACTTCATGAAGGTGAGGCAGTTCCCGGTGAGCGCGAAGATGTGGTACAGCGGGAGCGCCGTGATCACCGTCTCGCGCCCGTCCTCGAGGCCCGTGCCCACCCAGGTGGAGACCTGCAGGAGGTTCGCCACGAGGTTGCGGTGGGTGAGCATCGCGCCCTTGGACACTCCCGTCGTTCCGCCCGTGTACTGGAGGAAGGCGATGTCGTCGTGACCGAGGGGCGGCGGCGCGAGCCGCTGGTCCCGTCCCGCGGCGAGCGCCTCCGGAAAGGCCACGGCGCCCGGAAGCCGGAACGGCGGCACCAGCTTCTTCACGCGCTTGACCACGAAGTTCACCAGCAGGGACTTGGGGAATCCGAGCATGTCGCCGACCTGCGTGGTGACCACCGTCTTCACCTTGGTGCGCCCGATCACCTCCGCGAGCGTCCCCGCGAAGTTCTCCAGGATCACGATCGCCTCGGCGCCGGAGTCGTTCAACTGGTGCTCCAGCTCCCGCGGCGTGTAGAGGGGATTGCAGTTCACCCCGACGAGTCCCGCGCGGAGCAGGCCGAAGATCGCGACCGGGTACTGCAGGAGGTTGGGCATCATCAGCGCGACCCGCGTGCCCTTGCCCAGCCCCGCCCCGTTCTGCAGCCATGCGCCGAAGTCCGTGGACAGGCGGTCGAGGTCGCGGTAGGAGAGCGTCGCGCCCATGCAGCAGAACGCCGGAAGGTCGGCGAACCGGCTGCAGCTCGTCTCCAGGATGTCGCGGACGCTCGCGTAGGTGCCGAGGTCGATGTCGGCGCCTACCCCGGGAGGGTAGGACTTGAGCCAGGGTCGTTCCATGTTCTCCTCGCTGGCCCGGGGCTCGTCGTCCCCGGTGCCTTTGGATGCCGCCACCTCGTGCGCCCGGTGCGCCCTTCGCGCCGGCGTCGGCGGTGCAAGTCTACCTCAGGGCGTCGGGGCGCGAAGAATAGTGTGATTGCTCTAATCCTGCCGCCTAGAATGGCCCTCACGATCATGGCGGCCGGCCCGGTGGGGGCGCGGCGCCCGACTCACAGGAGGAAACGACATGGTTACCCGGAAGACGAAGGCTCGCGCCAAGACCGCCAGGAAGGGCAAGTCCGCGGTCGACAACCAGCTCGCCCAGGCCGTCACGCAGTCGGCGCAGAAGATCTGGCTCGCCGGGCTCGGCGCGTTCGCCCGCGCCCGCACCGAAGGCGACAAGCTCTTCGACCTGCTCGTGGAGCAGGGCAAGGCGATCCGCTCGAAGAGCGAGCGCGCGGCCGACCAGGCGCTGAAGACCGTCCGCTCCCAGGCCGACGCCACCCTGCACACCGCGCAGGGCAAGTGGGACAAGCTCGAGCAGGTGTTCGAGGACCGCGTGTCGCGTTCGCTCAACCGCCTGGGCGTCCTCACGAGCAAGGACGTCGACGCGCTCGCGCGCCAGGTTTCCGACCTGAACGAGAGCGTGCGCTCCCTGATGGGCGGCGGGGCGGCCAAGCGCTCGCGCAAGGCCCCGGCGAAACGCAAGACCGCGCGCGCGAAGAAGAAAACCGTGCGCCGCGCCGCGAAGTAGGACGGGAGGCCGCGGCCCCCCGGCAACAGGCTCCTCCTCCATCCTTGTCCGCGCCCCGGCGCCTGCCGGGGACCGAAGGATGTTCAAGGCCCGCGATGTCCGCGGGCCTTTTCTTTTGCTACGCGCGCGTCACGCGGTCGGCGAGCTTCACGTAGGCCTTCATCGCCTCCTCGGCGCTCACGCCCTTCAGCTTCGCCCAGGCCTCGTACTTCGCGCGGTTCACGAAGTCGGTGAAGCCCGGCTTCTCGCCCGACACGTCGCCTTCGGTCGCCTGCTTGTAGTGGGCGTAGAGCTTGAGCTTCAGGTCGTTTCCGGGGTCCTTCCCGGCCTTCAGCACCGCGGCCGCGGCCGCCTCGAACTGCTTCTTCACGTCCGCCATCCCGTCTCTCCTCGCGCGAGGCCCCCCTTGGGGTTGGTGCTAAAGTTAGCCGAAACCGCCATCCGGCCGCAATGGCGCACCCCCCGCAGCGAAGAACGAGGAGCCGACCGACGATGTCCCGGGCACGAAGAGAACGAGTCTCCGGCGTCGATACCGCCTGGCTGCGGATGGACCTGCCGACCAACCTGATGGTGATCGTCGGCGTGATGATGTTCGAGGGCCGGCTGGAGCTCTCCCGCGTCAAGCGCACGATCGAGAAGCGCTTCCTCGCCTTCCGGCGCCTGCGGCAGAAGGCGGTGCAGGACGCGACCGGCGCCTGGTGGGAGGACGACGAGGACTTCGACCTCGACTCCCACGTGCACCGCATCGCGCTCCCCGGCAAGGCCGGCAAGGAGGAGCTTCAGGCCTTCGTGAGCGACCTCGCCTCGACTCCGCTCGACGCGACCAAGCCCCTCTGGCAATTCCACCTCGTGGACAACTACGACGCCGGCAGCGCGCTGGTCATGCGCATCCACCACTGCTACGCCGACGGGATCGCGCTGGTGCAGGTGATGCTCTCCATGACGGAGAAGACCGCGAAGGCGAGCCTCGCCCTTCCGGCCGAGGAGATCGAGACCGCCGGCGGCGCCGAGGCCGACTTCTGGGAGCAGGTGCTGCGCCCGGTCACGGGCGCGCTGGAGGGCGCCACGCGGGTGGGGCGAAACCTCCTCGAGCAGGGGCGCGAGATCGCCTCGAACCCCGCGATCGCCCAGGAAGCGCTCGAGGACGTCACCCGCAAGGGCATG
This sequence comes from uncultured Pseudomonadota bacterium, assembly GCA_937898635.1. Classification (GTDB taxonomy): domain Bacteria; phylum Pseudomonadota; class Gammaproteobacteria; order Burkholderiales; family Usitatibacteraceae; genus FEB-7. The sequence continues at coordinate 41,423 of CALEJW010000219.1, forward strand.
GACTTCGCGGGGGAGTTCGCCCGCCTCGCCTTGATGGGAAGCGACTCCTCCACCCGCTTCAAGGGCCGCCTGGGCGTGCGCAAGCGCGTGGCCTGGGCCGAGCCGCTGCCGCTGGAGGAAGTGAAGGTGATGGGCAAGGCGCTGGGCTGCTCCATCAACGACGTGCTCCTCGCGATGGCCACGGGCGCGCT
>CALEJW010000220.1 GCA_937898635.1 uncultured Pseudomonadota bacterium
GCCGTCTCCCCCTGGTGGACGATGTTGGCGCCCCAGCCGGACTCCTGCGGGTTCCACCACAGGTCGGTGTACTCCCCGGCGTGGGCGGCGAAGGCGGCGGCCGAGCAAAGGGCCGCCACCGCTTTCTGCAACTTGGACATGCTTTCTCCCTCCAGGACGAATGGCACGGCAGCTTGCCCCGACCCCGGCGCGAGCGCCCGCGGTTTGCGACGAAACGCGCGAAGGGCCGCCCGAAGCGCAGGCGACGGGGTGCCGCGAAGGGCGCCATTTCGCCCGCGCCGGGCGCGGGGCGCCAGTACCTTTCGCGTGATACCTTTTCGGCATGGGCCCGAGCTTCGACCTGCGCCAGCTCCGCTACTTCGTCGCCGTGGCGCAGTCGGGCAGCTTCCGCGCGGCGGCCGAGGCGCTGCACGTCTCCCAGCCGCCGCTCAGCCGGCAAGTGCAGGCCCTCGAGCGTACGCTCGGCGCCCGGCTCCTCGACCGGCGAGCCTCCGGCGTCGCCCTCACGCCCGCCGGGCGCGACGCCCTCGCGCGGGCGGTGGCGCTCCTCGCGCAAGCCGAGGCCCTCGGCGCGCATTTCGCCGCGCGGCCGGGGGAGCCCCTTCGCATCGGCATCACCGCGGCGATCACGGTCGCGGACCGGGCGAGGCTCGCGCGGGCGTGGCGGCGCGCCATCCCAGGCGTCGCCTTCGCCCTGGAACCCGGCTACAGCCGCGACCTCATTCCCGCGCTGAAGGCGGGGCGGCTGGACTTCGCCCTCGTCGGCCTGCCGGGCAACACCGCGGGCCTCGAGACGCGCGAGGTGTGGGCGAGCCCGCTCGTCGCGGCCCTTCCCGCGCGCCACCGCCTGGCCCGCCGCCGCCAGGTGTCGCTCCTCGACGCCGGGGACCTGCCGCTCTTCTGGATCCCGCGCTCCCACAATCCCGCCTACCACGACTTCTGCCTGCGCCACTTCCGCCGGATCGGCTACCGCCCGGAGATGATCGTCGTGGAGCCCGGCCAGCTGCAGACGCTCCAGCGCATCGCCCAGGGCGAGGGTTGGACCATTCCCAACGGCGCCTCGGTGGAGACGCGCGTGCGGGGCATCGCCTACCGGGCGCTTGCCGAGGGCGGCGACCTCGCGGTGCGCGTGGCGGCTGCCTGGCGCGGCCCCGGCGGGGAGGGCCGCTGCGCGCGCCTCGCCGAGGTGGCGGCGCGCGTCCTGCGGACCGGGAGCCCTACTCCGCCGAGAGCTGGTCGGAGCGGGTGAAGGTCCAGGTCCGCGTGATGTAGAGGATGTCGGTGTCGGAGCGGATCGCGTCGGGGAAGCGGTCGAAGGGCGAGGCGAGCCGCACGATCCGGATCGCGGCCTGGTCGAGCACCTTGTGGCCCGAGGAGCGGTTGATCTCGACCGACTCCACCTCGCCGTCGGTCTTCACGCCCACGGTGAGCTGCAGCGAGCCGTAGAGCTTGCGGCGCCGGGCCTCCTCGGGATAGTTGAGGTTGCCGATGCGCTCGATCTTCAGGCGCCAGTTGTCCACGTACACCGCGAAGCGGTACTCGGAGGCGCGGGCGCCCACGAACTTCTTGCGCGGGCGCTCCTGGTAGGCCTGGTAGTCGCGCCGGATCTGCGCCTCCAGCCGCTGGATCTCGAGGCTCTTCTCGATCAGGTCGCGGGCGGTCTGGTCGGATTTCTCGCGCAGCTCCGCGGCCGGGTCCGGCACGGGCACGGCGGCCCCGGACTTCAGCTGCGTCATGAGCACCTGGGCCTCGCGCTCGAGCTGCTTGACGCGGCTCTGCGCCTGCTTGAGCTCCGGCACGCTCTCCCGCGCGTCGATCACCGGAAAGGGGCTCGAGGCGCGGCGCTTGAGGTCGGTGTTGCCGCCGCCGTCGAGGTTCGCCTGGGCGAGCGCGTCGGCCTTCTCGGGGCGAGAGGCGGACTTCGCGTTCACCAGCACCACGTCGAGCACGTTGTGCGGCGCGTCGAAGCCGCGCGGGTCCGGCACCTTGAAGCCGAGGCCGACGATCGCGAAGGCGTGGAAGGCGACGGAGGCGACCACCGCCACCTGCATGGAGACCACCAGCCCGAACCGCTCCAGCAGGTAGTCGGAAAAATGGACGAGCGCGTCGGGGGGAGTCTGCCTCAACTGCATCGGCAGGCGCGCGGGCGCACGATCGGGCGGAACATGAGCCCGGATGATAGCAGCGCCTACCCCGCCTCGGGCCTTCCCGCGTAGCGGCAAGGGAGGTTCACCTCCCACGGGTCGGGCTCGCCGAAGGCCACCCGGACGCGCTCGCCCGGCGCCAGGGGCGGCAGGCCGGTCGCGCGGCACACCAGCGGGATCGCCTCGAGGCGCACGAGCTCGTCGCGCACCACGGTCGCGTTGCAGCCCTCGAGGCCCTCCTGGGACACCCAGCGCAGGCACCAGTAGCGCTCGAGGTGGCGCTGGTGCTCGGCGTAGGCCTCGTGGGCCGCCTCGAACTCGCGCGCGACGGCGGAGAGCTCTTCGGCGGCGTAGGGCGCCTCCTCGCCGCGCAGGCAGGCCGCCAGCTGGCGCTGGTTGGCGAGGTCGGTGAAGCGCCGCAGCGGCGAGCTCGACCAGGCGTAGTGCGTGACGCCCAGCCACTCGTGCGCCCCGGGCTCGACCTCCATGCGGGTCTTGATGCCGCGCTGGTTGCGGTAGATCGCGGGAACGCCCGCCGTGGCGAGGAGCCGCCCCCAGGTCGCGTTCAGGTGGATCATGAGCTCGGAGACGAGGAGGTCCACGGGCGTGCCGCGGCGGCGCGGCTCGATCGTCACGCGTCCGCCCTCGACGCGGAAGGTGTAGTCGAGCTTCTCGGCTTTGGGCTTGCCGGCTCGTTCCTCGACCTCGTCCCCGCCCGCGCCGCGGGCCGCGCGCAGCTTCCTCGCGAGGCGCCACAGCACGAGGAGGTCCTCGCCGTGCGCGCCCGCGACCGCGCCCGCGGCGAGCGAGGCGTCGCTGAGGCGCGTCTCGAGCTCGGCGATGCGCAGGTTGGTCGCGATCGGCACGCGCTCGAGGCAGGAGCGCGCGTCCGTGATCGCGAGGGTGTCCGGGTCCAGGTCGAGGTAGAGCGAGGCGGCGGCGACCTCGCGCCCCTCGGCGAGCGTGGCCTCGGCGATGGCCGCCTCGGGGAGCATCGTGATCTTGCCGCCGGGGAAGTACACCGTGGACAGGCGCTCGCGGGCCAGCGCCTCGAGCGGGTGGTCGCGCCCGAAGAAGAGCGCGGGCGCGGCGATGTGCACGCCCACGCGCAGCACCCCGCCCGCCAGGCGCTCGACGGAGAAGGCGTCGTCGATCTCGGTGGTCTCGTGGTCGTCGATCGAGAAGGCGGGAATCGCGGCGAGCGGGAGCCCGCGCGGCGGGGCCACCGCCGGCACCGCGGGAAAGCCCGTGCCGCCGGGGAAGAACTCGAAGGCGAAGCGGCGCAGGAAGTAGTCCTCGGGCCCCGCGAGCACGCCCATCCGCGCGAGGAGCTTCGGCGGGGACATTCCCGCCTGGGTGGCGGCCTGGTCGAGCGCGCGCCACTCGAGCGACATCTTGTCGGGCCGGAAAAGGAGAGGATCGAGCTTCGCGGCGATCTCGGGCGGGGCGCTCCCGGCGGCGAGCGACGCGGCCCAGGCGTCGACCTGCTCCTGCTGGCGGCGCTTCTTCTCCAGCCCCGCGAGCGCGGCGCGCAGGTTCTCCTCCGGCGCCGCCTGGTAGCGCCCCTTGCCGCGGCGGTAGAAGTACATGGGGCTCGCGTGCAGCGCCAGCACGACGGCGCTCGCCTCCAGCGGCGCCGGCGCGTGGCCGTAGTAGTCGCGGGCGAGATCGGCGAAGCCGAACTCCTGCGCGCCGCACACCTCCCGGAGGAATCCCGGGTCGATCTCCTTCGCTCTCGCCTGGGCCTCGGCGAGGAAGCCCGGGAGGGACTGCCCGTCGAAGCGCAGGAGCACCGCGCTCGCCTTCACCTTGGAGCGCTTGCCGTGCGCCGCCTCGACCTGGAAGGACGCCCCGGCTTCCGCGAGGATCGTGCCGACGCGGAAGGCCCCGTCCTCCTCGAAGAGCACCTGCTTCACGGCGCGGCCCCGGCCGCGGCCGCCTCGCCGCCCTGTCGCGCCCACGCGGCGATCGCGGGCAGGAAGTCCGGGAAGCTCGAGAAGGCGTGGTCGCCGCCGGGCACGATCGACTGCCGCGCGCCCGCGTAATAGGCGATCGCCTCGCGGCAATCGAGCACCTCGTCGGCGCTCTCGACCAGCAGCCAGTAGCGCCCGGGCCGGGTGATCGCGGGCGGGTCCAGCGCCTCGAGTTCCGCCACGTGCTCGCGCGTGAGCTCGAAGCGCTCGCCCGTGTAGAGGTTCTCCTGGGGCCCCAGGTAGCGCGCGAAGTGGCGCTGCGGGTGGACCGCGGGATTGACGAGCGCCGCCCGGCACCCGGTCTTCTCGGCGACGACGGTCGCGTAGAAGCCGCCCAGGGAGCTGCCCACGAGGACCAGTTCCGAGGGGCGCTTGCCGAGGCAATGCCACTGCACCTGCGAGACCGCCTGCGCGGGACGGTGGTGGAGCGCGGGCACCACGAGCTCGATCTCCGGCGCCTCGCGGCGCAGGTACGCGGCGAGCATCGTCGCCTTGCGCGAGGCGGGCGAGCTCACGAAGCCGTGCAGGTACACGAGCGTCGTCAATTCCCGTCCCCGGTCTCGACGACGCCGCGGCCGAGCTCGACCACCTCGCCGCCCACGCTCGCGCGCCCGGCGCGCACGGCGAGGTACAGCGTCGAGGGACGCCCGACCTCGTCGCCCTGCGTGACGGTGCGCGTGAGGTCCTCGCCCGGGCGCAGCGCCGCGAACCACCCGCCCAGGTTGGCGCAGGCCGAGCCCGTCGCCGGATCCTCGAGGATCGCGTCGCCGTTCGGGAAGAAGAAGCGCGAGACCACGCCGCGCGCCTCGCCCCCGTCGGCGAAGACGTAGGCCATGCTCTGCCCGTCCTCGCTCTCCAGGCGCCGGAAGGCCTCGGCCCGGGGGCTCGCGCGGCGCACCGCGCCCGCGCCCGTGACGGGCACCATGAGCTGCTCCTTGCCGGTGCTCACCCAGAGCGGGCGCTCAGCGATGTCGGATGCCTCGAGGCCGAGCATCGCGGCGATCGCCTCGCGAGGCTCCTCCACCTCGCGCCAGCGCGGCGCGTTGGCTTCCAGCGTCCAGCGGTCCGCGACGGCCGACACCGGGATGATCCCGGCCTTCATCTCGAGCGTGACGGCGTCGCCCGCGCGCAGGAGCGAGCGCACCACGTGCGCCGTGCCCAGGGTCGGGTGCCCCGCGAAGGGCATCTCGTAGGACGGCGTGAAGATCCGCACGCGCGCCGTGGCCCGCGACGAGGGCAGGATGAAGGTCGTCTCCGACAGGTTGAACTGGCGCGCGAGCGCCTGCATCCGCGCGTCGTCGACGCCGCTTCCGTCCTCGAAGACGCACAGCGGGTTGCCCGTGAGGCGCCCGCCCCGCGTGAAGACGTTGACGATCCGGTAGGCAAGAGTGCTCATTGCGTGGCTCCTTTCCGGGCGAGGCGCTCGAGCAGGCGGGCGTGCACGCCGCCGAAGCCGCCGTTGGACATGACGAGAACGTGGTCGCCGGGACGCGCCGAGCGCGCGAGGTCTTCCAGCAGCGCGTCGAGATCCTCGTGCACGGCCGCGCGCTCGCCGAGGGGCGCCAGCGCCTTCGCGGCATCCCAGCCGAGGTCCCTCGCGTAGCAGCGGACCAGGTCGGCGCCCGCGAGGCTCGCCGCGAGCCGCGCGCGCATCGCGCCCTGCTTCATGGTGTTGGAGCGGGGCTCGAAGACGGCCACGATGCGCGCGCCTCCCACCCGCTTGCGCAGCCCGGCGACCGTCGCCTCGAACGCCGTGGGGTGGTGCGCGAAGTCGTCGTACACGGTGACGCCGCCCACCGTGCCGCGCACTTCCATGCGCCGCTTCACGCCGCGAAAACGCGAGAGGGCGTCGATGCCCGCGGCCGGCGGCACACCCGCGTGGCGCGCCGCGGCGAGCGCGGCCAGCGCGTTCAGGCGGTTGTGCTCCCCCGTCGCGTCCCAGCGCACGACGCCCTGGGGCGCGCCGTCCAGGAGGACCTCGAAATGGTCGTCCGCGCCCACCGCGCCCACGCGCCAGGCCCCGCCCGGCCCGAAGCGCTCGACCTTCGTCCAGCAGCCCTGCGCCAGCACGCGCTCGAGCGAGGCTTCGGCGCCGTTGGCCACCACGAGCCCGCTCGCGGGGATCGTGCGCACCAGGTGGTGGAACTGCGTCTCGATGGCGGCGAGGTCGGCGAAGATGTCGGCGTGGTCGAATTCCAGGTTGTTCAGGACCGCCGTGCGCGGCCGGTACCAGACGAACTTCGAGCGCTTGTCGAAGAAGGCGGTGTCGTACTCGTCCGCCTCGATCACGAAGAAGGGCGAGCCGGTGAGCCGGGCCGAGACCCCGAAGTTGCCCGGCACGCCGCCGATGAGGAACCCCGGGTCGAGTCCCGCGTCCTCGAGGATCCACGCGAGCATCGCCGAGGTCGTGGTCTTGCCGTGGGTGCCGGCGACGGCGAGGACCCACTTGCCGGCGAGGACGTTGTCGGCGAGCCACTGCGGGCCCGAGACGTAGGGGAGACCGCGGTCGAGGATCTCCTCCACCACGGGCTTGCCGCGCGTCATGGCGTTGCCGACCACGTAGAGGTCCGCGGGGTGGCTCGCGAGCTGCGCCGCGTCGTAGCCCTCGTGCAGCGCGATGCCGAGCGCGCGAAGCTGCTCGCTCATGGGCGGGTAGACCTGCGCGTCGCAGCCCGTCACGGCGTGACCCGCCTCGCGGGCGATCTTCGCGAGCCCCCCCATGAAGGT
>CALEJW010000221.1 GCA_937898635.1 uncultured Pseudomonadota bacterium
CCACCACCCCGGCATCGCCGTCCCGATGGCGGAGGCGACCGACGCGCGCAGGATCGTCATGCTGCAGGAGCAGCTCGAGACCAACCGGGCGCAGCTCATGGCGATCATGAGCCATCCCTACGTGCGCCTGGGGCTCAAGGTCCAGCCCTTCCTCATCTGGCTGAACTTCAAGCGCCGCGCCTTCCTGCGCTGGCTGCGCCGGCTGTTCGGGCGGTCCTAGCGTCCTTCGGGCGGGACCGCGGCGGGGGAGCGCCTCAGGGCGCCGGCCCGGCCGGCGCGCGGGGTGGCGCGGGGGAGTCGCCCTTCACCTCGTTCAGCACCATCATCAGCACGGCGCGCAGCGACAGGGCCACGGCCGCGAAGATCGCGCGCGGGTCGAGATAGCCCAGCGTCCGGTGCTTGCGGTAGAAGCGGTAGGCGCCGATGTGGAAGTGGCGGATCCGCCACGGGCTCTTCTTCTTGTGCGCGCGGTTGTTCTCGTAGTGCACGATGCCCGCCGCGGGGACGCAGTGGATCGCCTTGCCCGCGGCCTGCACCTGCGCGCACCAGTCGCTGTCCACCCAGTAGCAGCGGTAGCCCTCGTCCCACGGGCCCGCCTCCTCGATGAGCTCGCGGCGCATGAACATGCAGGCGGCCGAGACCTGGCCCACCGCGAAGGGTTGCGTGCGCCCGAGGTTCTCGGGCAGGAGGTAGCGCCGCGTGAAGGGGTTGCCGGGAAAGAGCCGCGTGAGGATCGCCTGGCGGCCGAAGAGCCCGCTCATGACCGACGGCAGGTTCCTCGCGGTCTGCTCGATCGTGCCCTCGGGCGTGTAGATCCGCGGGGCCGCGAGCGAGACCTCGGGGTGCGCGCGAAGGTAGTCGAGGAGGAGCCGCGGCGTCCCGGGCTTCACCTCCGTGTCCACGTCGAGGAGCATCACGAAGTCGCCGCGCGCGGCGCGAAGGCCGCGGTTCACCGCGGCCGGCAGGCCGAGGTTCGTGGCGTTGCACTCGAGGCGAACCTCCGGGAACGCCTCGCGGAGCTTGTCCGGCGTGCCGTCCGCGGAGCCGTTGTCGATCACGAGGATCTCGCCGGGCGGGAGCGAGGCCCGCCGCAGCGACTCGAGGCAGCGCTTCAGGTCGCCCCAGGAGTTCCAGGTGACGATGAGGACCGTGAGCTCCCCGCTCATCGCGCGCGGCCCCGCGAACGCGCGGCAAGCGGCCGTCCCCGCGGCGGCGCCGGGTATAATGCGCCGAGCCCTTCGCGCGGCGGCTCACCGGCCCCGGCGGAAACCGGGCCGCGGCCGGGCGCCCCGCGGCGCCGCCAGACCTCGACCCACTCGCAGTCCGACAATCCTTCAGTCATGGAAAAACTCGTTGCGGTTATCCTGGCGGCCGGGAAGGGAACGCGGATGCATCCCTTCAGCAACTACTACCCCAAGCCGGGGCTGCCGGTCTGCAACAAGCCCCTCATCCAGTATTCTATCGAATCGTTCCGCGAGCTGGGCATCCGCGAGATCTTCGTGGTCATCGGCCACCTCGGCCACGAGCTCGCGCAGGCGCTCGGCAACGGCTCCTCGCTCGGCGTGAAGCTGCGCTACATCGAGCAGGCGAAGCTCCTCGGCATCGCCTCGGCGCTGGGGCAGCTCGAGCCCCTCGTCGACTCGCCCATGTTCGTGGTCCTGGGCGACATCTTCTTCCAGGCCGAGAACGTGTCCGCGATGGTCTCGATGATGGAGGCGCGCAAGGCCGGCGCGGTGCTCGCGGTGAAGCACGAGACCGACCCGGAGTCGATCCGGCGCAACTTCACCGTGCACCAGGACGCCGAGGGCCGCGTGCAGCGGGTCATCGAGAAGCCCCGCTACGTGCACTCCTCGATCAAGGGCTGCGGGCTCTACCTCTTCGACCTCCCGGTCTTCGACGCGATCCGCCGCACGCCGCGCACCGCGATGCGCGACGAGTACGAGATCACCGACACCATCCAGATCATGGTCGACGACGGGCTCCCCGTCTTCACCGCGGACGTGGTCCGGTGGGACGTGAACCTCACCGCGCCGGCCGACGTCCTCACCTGCAACCTCTTCGAGCTCGGGCGCCGCGGGCTGGACCGTCTCGTCGGCCGCGACGTGTCGATCCACCCGCAGGCGCGCCTGAAGAACGTGGTGGTGGGCGACCGCGCGACGATCGCGCACGGGATCTCCATCACCGACAGCGTCATCTTTCCCGACACCGTGGTGACCTCCGAGGCCGACTTCGAGCGCTTCATCGTGACCCCGGAGGTGCAGATCGACTGCCGCGCGTTCGCGGCCGGCCGGATCGCCTAGATGGCGGGCAGGGCGCTGGTCACCGGGGGCGCGGGCTTCATCGGCTCGAGGCTCGTGCGCGCGCTCCTCGCCGAGGGCCTCGAAGTCACGGTCCTGGACGACCTCTCCATGGGCAGGCGCGAGAACGTGCCGCCGCAGGCGCGTTTCGTGGAAGGCGACGTCCGCTCCGCCGAGGACGTCCGCCGCGCCCTCGAGGGCGCCAGCGTCGTCTTCCACGAGGCCGCGCGCGTGAGCATCCGCGCCTCCATCGCGCAGTTCCACGACGACGCGGACACGAACTTCATGGGCACGCTGAACCTGCTGCGCTGCCTGGCCGGGACCGGGGTGCGCCGCCTGGTCTTCGCCTCGTCCATGGCGGTCTACGCCGACAGCGCCACGCCCGAGCCCGTGGCGGAAGACCACGCGACCGAGCCGATCTCGCCCTACGGGATCGCCAAGCTCGCGGCCGAGAAGTACTGCCTGCTCGTCTGCCGCGACCTGGGGATCGGCTGCCAGGTGCTGCGCTACTTCAACACTTTCGGGCCGGGCCAGGCGTTCACGCCCTACGTCGGCGTGATCACGATCTTCATCCGCCGGCTCCTCGAGGGGCAGCCGCCCGTCATCCTCGGCGACGGCGAGCAGCGGCGGGACTTCGTCCACGTGGACGACGTGGTGGCGGCGAACCTCCTCGCCCTGAAAGGCCCCATGACGAGTGGGGTCTTCAACGTGGGCACGGGCCGGGCGACCTCCGTGAACGAGATCGCCGCGCTCCTGTGCGAAAGGCTCGCCCCGGGGTGCCGCCCCGAGCATCAAGGGGCCCACCCGGGCGAATTGAGGTACTCTATCGCCGACATCCGACGCATCACGGCCGCCCTGGGCTACCGCCCGGCCGCCACCCTGGCGGGACGCATCGACGAGGTGATCGCGTTTCACGCGGGCGGCAAGGTGGCCCGGGCCTGATCGCCGGAAGCGTCCCTCCACCCGATCGAAGGGCAGCACATGAACGAGCAGACCGCCGCGACCGCGACCCGCCCGCTCTTCCCGGCCCTCGCCCGGTGGGCGCTCTGCGCCGCGCTCGCCTTCTCGGCCCCCTTCGCGCAGGCCAAGGACACGATCCTCGGGATGGAGTGGATCCCCGCGAACTTCCCGAACAGCACGGGCTTCGACGCGACCGAGGCCATGCAGCTCACGGCGCAGGTCGGCGGGCACTCCTCGTTCATCTGGCACTGGGCCGA
>CALEJW010000222.1 GCA_937898635.1 uncultured Pseudomonadota bacterium
TGGGTAGGGTTTGTTTTTTGGTTTTGGCCAGATGAAATTGCTGCTGGCGTCGACTTCGGGGAGATCGCGCGGACGGTTCGAGCCGTGACGCCCGAGGCAATTTGACCTGGCCAAAACCAAAAAACAAACCCTACCCACCTCGCTCCCACGGACACTCTCCGGCTTCGTTCCCCGCCGGTGGCGTTCAGATGCGCCCCGCTTCGTTTCCCCTCCGTCGAGCCCGGATGCCCAGCCCGCGTCCCTACGCGATCGCCCGGTAGGTGACGATGCCGAGCGCGGTCATGACGATCGCGCCCACGAGGTGCCAGGTCGTGTGGAAGAGCGCCCAGCCGTAGTCGCCGCGCATGAGCATGCCCACGGATTCCGCGGAGAAGGTGGAGAAGGTGGTGAGCCCGCCGAGGAATCCGGTCACGATGAAGAGCCGCCACTCGGGGGGCACCTCGGGCCGGTGGCTGATCCAGGCGATGGCGATGCCCACGAGGTAGCCGCCGACGAGGTTCGCGGCGAGCGTGCCCAGGGGAAGCGAGGGCGTGCGCGCGTTAAGCCACATGCCGAGTCCCCAGCGGATCCAGGCGCCGAGCGCGGCGCCCGCGCCTACGGCGAGGAAGCCACCGGCGAGGTGGTTCATGGCGCCCCGCCGAGGAGAGCGCGGAGCTTGTCGGGCACGGGCACGGACCTGTTCGCGGCGTAGTCGAGCCAGACGATCACGAACTCGCCCTCGGTGAAGCGCTCGGCGGCGTCGCGGCCGTTCACGATCTCGCTCGCGAGCGTGAAGCTCGTGTTGCCCAGCCGCGCCGGGAAGATCCGCACTTCCAGCTCGCTCGGATAGACCACGGGCTTGAGGTAGGTGACCGTCATCTTCGCGAGGATGGGGCCGCAGCCCTGGCCGTTGGTGGGGTAGCCCAGCCCCTCGAGCCACTGCACCCGCGACTGCTCGAAGTAGCGCAGGTACTCGGCGTTGTTCACGTGCCCGAGGGCGTCCATGTCGCCCCAGCGGACCTGGAGCTTGAGGGAGTGCAGCAGTCGAGGCGGGGGATTGCTCATCGCGTGTCGAAGTTCAGGTGGCCTGGCGCCGATTATCGCCCAGGCGCGAGGCCGGTCCGTTCACGGGCGCTCCGCCGGAGCGCCACGGCCCGCGCCGGCGGCTACCGTACGCCAGCGCCCGCGGGCGAGGAAGCCGACGGCCATGAGCCCCAGGACGACGTGCACCCCGATGGCGGCGGCGAAGAGCTTCGGTTGCCCCGCGAGAAACTGCTCCGGGCCGGCGATGCCCGGGGCGTAGAAGGAAAGCGCGCCGAGGTTGAAGAGGACGATCGCGGCGAGCAGCTCCCGGGAGCCTCCGAAGGCCCACCAGCAGCCGATGCCGTAGGCCGTCTCGACGGCCAGCGCGACGAGCGGCACGGCGTAGAGTCCCGACCCCAGCAACGGCGAGGCGATGCCGGGGGCCAGCGCGATGTCGGGGGCGTGGGTGGCGAGGTCCAGCACGATGTGCGAGGAGATGGCGGCCGCCACCGCAAGGGCCCAGTTCGGACGGCGCAGCACTTTCGCGACGAGGATCCAGGCAGCGGCCGCGAGCACCACCGTCGCGGCGATCGAATGGGACCAGGGCATGTGGACGAGGTGGATGTCGTCCAGGGCACGCACCTGCGGCTCCGTGGTCGTGAGCTCCACGCCCAGCAGGTTCAGCGCCACCCACAGGAACTCCACCAGTTGCACCGCCACGAGGACGGCCACGATGGGCACGCCCGGCCACTTGCGGTTCACGAGGAGGGCGGTCGCGGCGTGGTTGATCGCGTTCATGGTTGTGAGCCTCCCAGCGATTCGTTGTCTTGTCCCACGAGCGGCGCCGGCGCGCTCGCCTCGGGCGTGCGCAGGGCCTTCACCACGGGCACGGGCAACGCCGCGAGCACGTGGCCCGGGACCTCGACCTGCCGCGCGAAGACGCCGCGGGCGGCGAAGTGCGGGTCGCGCACCGCCTCCTCGAGCGTGCGCACGACCGTGCAGCAGGTGTCGGACGAGGCGAGAGCCGCCTCCCAGTGGGCGGCGTCCCGCGAGGCCACGCGCTTGGCGACGGCGGCGCTCGTGGCGGCGGGATCGCGCGCGTCGTCGCGCAGCGCCTCGGGCACTTCCGCGATCGCGCAGAAGGCCTGCCAGAACTTGTCCTCGAGGGCCGCGACCGCGAGATACCGCCCGTCGGCCGTGCGGTAGAGGCGGTAGCGGGGCGAGCCGCCGGTGAGCGTCCCCTCGCCGGGCTTCGGCCAGCGGCCTTCCCCGTGGCCCTGGGCCAGGCCGAGGAACTGGAAGGGGAAGAGGTTCTCCGCCATGGCGATGTCGAGGAAGCAGCCCTCGCCCGAGCGGTCGCGGCGGCGAAGCGCGAGGAGGATGTTCATCACCGCCGGGTAGGTGCCGCCGGCGATGTCCCCGGCGAGCGTCGCGGGCACGCCCGGCGAGCCGTCGGCGCCCGCGGTGAGCGCGAGCAGCCCCGTGCGCGCCGCGTAGTTGAGGTCGTGGCCCGCCTCCTTCGCGCGGGGCCCGTCCTGGCCGTAGCCGGTGATGGCGCAATAGACGATCGAGGGCTTCACCGCGCGCCAGGCCTCGTAGCCCAGGCCCAGCCGGTCCATGACGCCGGGCCGGAACTGCTCGAGCACCACGTCGATCTTCGGCGCGAGCGCGAGGAGGGAGGCCGCGGCGCCGGGCGCGCGAAGGTCGAGCGCGATCGCGCGCTTTCCCCGGTTGAGCATCGCGAAGGGCGCGCTCTCGCCGCCGACATGGGGCGCGTAGCCGCGCATGTCCTCGCCGGCGCCGGGCCGCTCGACCTTGATAACCTCGGCGCCCGCCTCCGCGAGGATCAGGCTCGCGAGGGGCCCGGGAAGCAGCGTGCTGAAGTCGAGCACGCGGATGTCCTGCAGCGGAAGCACCGTGTCGCTCCGGATTTGGGGGAGCGTCCCCATCGGCATCGGGGACGTTCCCCGATTAATAGCACGCTCAGGCGGGGGTTTCGAGGGCCTCGGCCACCAGTTCGGCGATGTCGCGGGTCGGCAGCTCGTCGCGCCCGAGCTGCGCCACGCCGTCGCGCAGCATGATCGCGCAGTAGGGGCAGGCGGTCGCGATGGCCTTCGGCGAGCGCTCGAGGGCCTGCTCCGCGCGCAGCACGTTGATGCGCTTGCCGGTGTGCTCCTCCATCCACATGCGCCCTCCCCCGGCCCCGCAGCACATGGCCTTGTCGCGGGCGAGCGCGAATTCCGGCGGCGTGTCCTTCGACACCGCCGCCAGCACGCG
>CALEJW010000223.1 GCA_937898635.1 uncultured Pseudomonadota bacterium
GTGCTGCACGTGGGCGCGAGCAGCCCGCTCAAGCTCTGGCCCGCGGAGCGCTGGACGGCGCTCGCCGAGGCGCTCTCGGCACGCGGCCTCGCCGTGGTGTGGAGCGCCGGCCCGGGCGAGGAAGCCCTCGTCGCGGCCTGCGACCCCGGCCATCGCCACGCCACCACCGCGGGGCGCCTCGACCTCGCGCAGCTCTGGCGCCTCGTTGCGGGGGCGGCGCTCGTCGTCGCTCCCGACACGGGTGTCGCGCACCTTGCCCGCGCCGCATTCGCGCCCACCCTCACGCTCTTCGGTCCCGGGTCCGCCGTGCTCTGCGGCGGGCCGTTCTGGCGCGAGGCGCCGTGGCGCGCGCTGGGCGAGCCGGAGTTCCCCTGCCGCGACCAGGCGAAGCTCTTCCGGCGCGACGTCGCCTGGGTGCGACGCTGCTCGCGCGGGCTCGCCGAGTGCCCCGCGCCGCGCTGCCTGCACGCGATCCCCGTCGCCGCCGTCGTCGCGGCCGCCGACGAGTTCCTCGCCCGGCGCACGGCCTAGGGCGGGCGCGGGAACCGCGGCCCGGGCGCGCGGTCCCAACTTCCGCGCCGCCGCTTTCGGGCGGGCCAGGGGCGCGCTGATAGAATTCCAGCCAGGAAACACTCCGGAAACCCCATGAACCGCGCCTTCCCTCTCCTGCCGGCCGTCACCCGCCTCCTCGCCGCGCTCGCCGCCGCGGCGGCGCTTTCCGCGGGGGCCCAAGGCCTGCCCGTGGTGAAGGGCGAGCTGGTCGTGGGCGAGCCCAAGGCCGCCGCGAGCGCCTTCCTCCTCACCACGGAAGAGGAGATGCCCGCGCGCCGCCTGCGACTCGCGCCGCCGGCCGAGCGGGAGTTCCGCGCCCTGGACGCGGCCGATTCCCAGGCCAAGCGGGTCACCATCGGCTTCGGCCGCGAGGTCGCGGAGCACGCCGAGGAAGGCCGGGGCGACGCGATCGCCTGGAGCCGCGTGGGCCAGTGGCGCATCGCCAAGATCCGCGTGCAGTCGCCGGGTGCGGCGGCGATGCGCGTGGGCCTTCGCATCGGCGCCACGCGGGAGCCGTGGGAATTGCGCGTGGCCGGCAGCGACGACGAGTCGAAGGCCCTCGGCCCGATGCGGCTCGCCGGCCCCCTGGGGCAATCGGAACTGCACTGGACGCCGCTCACGGAAGGCGACGCGCAGGTGATCGAGCTCGCCTCCCCCGCGAGCCAGCCCGAGCCGAAAGTCGCGATCGCGACGATCTCGCACCTCGTCTCCGGCCCCTCCTCGCGCTTCGCGAAGACCGTCGCGAGCATCGGCAACGCGGGCTCCTGCAACATCGACTACGCCTGCGTCCCGAACCCCTCGCAGGCGCTGCGCAATTCCGCCAGCGCCGTGGTGCAGATGCTCTTCACGCGGGCCACCGGCGGCTCCGCCCTGTGCACGGGCACGCTGCTCAACGACACCCACGCCGGCACGCAGATCCCCTACCTCTACTCCGCCAACCACTGCTTCGACCAGTCGAGCGCGCCCTACAACGGCACCTCCCAGATGCAGCAGGTGGCAAGCTCCCTCAACACCTTCTTCTTCTTCGACGCGGTGGCCTGCGGGAGCTTCCAGGTGCCGCCCTTCGTGCAGCGCTTCGGGGGCTCGACCTACCTCTACAGCAACCTCTCGACGGACGTGCTCTTCGTGCGGCTGAACGAGTGGGCGCCGGCAGGGGCCTTCCTCAACGGCTGGGACCCGAACGCGATCGGCTCCAGCACGGCCGTCACGCTGATCCACCACCCGTGGGGTGACCTCAAGAAATTCTCCACCGGCACGACGGGCGGCATCTTCTCGCTGCCGAGCCCCAACAACGCGGCCACGGGCTACACGCGCGTCACCTACAACCAGGGCACCGCGGAGCCGGGCTCGAGCGGCGCGGGGATCCTGAGCTTCGCCAACGGCGAGTACCTCTTGCGCGGCGGGCTGTGGGGCGGCGAGGCGGGCTGCACCGCGCTCACGGCCCCGGACTACTACTCGCGCTTCGACGTGGCCTATCCCTTCCTCAAGCAGTGGCTGGAAGCGACGGCGCTGCCCGACTTCGACGTGACGGACCTCTGGTGGAACCCGCTGGAGAACGGCTGGGGCATCAACCTCACGCAGCACCCGAGCGGGCAGGTCTTCGCCGTCTGGTACACCTACGCGGCCGACGCGGGCCCGCTGTGGCTGGTGATGTCGGGCGGAACCTGGACCACGGCGCGCACCTTCACCGGCGACCTCCAGCGCACGAGCGGCCCGAGCTACGCGCAACTGCCCTTCAACCCGAACGCCGTCACCCGGACCACCGTGGGCTCGATCACCTTCAACTTCACGGACGCGAACAACGGCACCTTCACCTGGGTGGTGGACGGCGTGCAGGGCACCAAGGTGATCACCCGCCAGGCGTTCTAGCCCCCGCCACGGCCCGCGCATAATGCGAGCCATGGCGCCTGTCTCCCTCAGCATCGCGATCGTCACCTACGCCCCGGACGAGCGCCTGCTCGCGCGCACGCTCGCCGCGACGGCCGGCGCCATCGCCTTCGCCCGGGAGAGCGGGAGCCTCGGCCAGGCCTACGTGCAGGTGGTGGACAACGGCCCCGAGGGACTCGCGCCGATGCTGCGCAATCTCGCCGAGGCCGCGCTCGCCCGGGCGGGGAGCGTGGCGCTGGAGGTGATCACGGGCCACGGCAACGTGGGCTTCGGGCGCGGGCACAACCTCGCGCTGGCCAATGCCACGAGCGACTTCCACCTGATCCTCAACCCGGACGTGGAGATGGCGCCCGAGGCGATCGGCGCGGCGCTGCGCTACCTGGACGCGCATCCCGAGGTGGGCGCCCTCACGCCCGCCGCGCGCGGGCCGGGGGGCGAGCCCGAGTACCTCGTGAAGGCATTCCCCACGTGGGGCGTGCTCCTCATCCGCGGTTTCGTCCCGCGCTTCCTTCACGCGCCATTCCGCAAGCGGCTCGACGCCTACGAGCTGCGGCACGTGGACTGGGGGCGGGAGCAATCGCCCATCGCGCTCGCGAGCGGCTGCTTCCTCTTCTGCCGCGCCTCCGCCCTGGAGGCGGTGCGGGGCTTCGACCCGGGCTACTTCCTTTACTTCGAGGACTTCGACCTCACGCTCAGGCTCTCGAAGGTGACGACGGTGGCCTACTGCCCGACCGTGAAGATCGTGCACCACGGCGGGGGCGCGGCGTCGAAGGGGCTCAGGCACATCGCGTGGTTCGTGAAGTCGGCGAGGCGGTTCTTCGCGGCCCACGGGAGGGCTGCGGCAGCCTAGCACGCGGCGCCGGGCCTCGCGCCCGCGGCGCCTAAATGGTGCCAATTGTTTTGGCGATTCTCCCGCGCGCGCGCAGCGCCGCGTTCCTAGCATGGGCTCCATCCGGTCGCGCCTTCCCGGCGGCCGGTCCGGGAGATGCCCATGAAAGAGTTGACCGATCAAGAAGTCCTCGCCATCGCAGGCGGCCTGCCGCCCTGCGCCGCGCTGGACGAGATTTCCTACCGCGCGCCCGCCGAGGCGCTTCGCGACCCGATGGCCTTCGCGGAACTCGCCGCCGAGGAGCACCCGAAGGCGGCCTCGGGCTGACCCGGGGCGCCGCGCGCGCGTCCGGTCGCCGTCGCGCCGCGCCGTCCTGTTCGCGACCGAATCCCCCAAGGAGAGCCCATGAAGGAAATCGACCCCAAGGAAGCGCCCGGCGTCTCGGGAGGCTACGCGCCCGACGACGGCGGCTGCCTGCCGAAGATCCCCAATCCCCTCGAAGACCCGCTGTACCCGGCCAAGCCCTACCCGGAGCCGGTGCCCCGCCCGATCGACCCGGTGTCCTTCGGCCCGATGCAGTAGCCCCCCTCGACAAAGGAGAACGACATGAGCGACAAGGAAGACACGAACGCGCTGGCCGGCAACGAACTGGGCCTCGACCAGGTGGAGGAGGTGGCGGGCGGAAACAGCTGCGGCACCACCGTGACCGCGGGCACCGGCGGAGTGAGCGTCACGGGCTCCGTCGAATCACTCGGCAGCGACATCATCAAGACCTACGAAGGCATCATCGACGCCACCTCGTACGCGATCGAGCGGATCGCGGGCTCCCTCAAGTAGCATCCCGCCCGGCTGGGCAGGCGTCGGACACACCTCCGCCCGCCCAGCCCCACCTTTCCCGGGAGCAGAGCCCATGAGCGATCCCGTCAGCCAGTCGTTCGAGCGGTCCGGCCTGAAGCCCGCCCACATCCTCGTCGTCCTCGTCTTCTGCATCTTCGCGATGGAATTCGCGGTGAGGACGGGGGCCAACGCCGGGTGGTGGCCGAGGGTGGGACACGAGAGAGACCTCCTCGTGCGGATCGGCGCGATCGCGATCGCCCTGGGAATGTTCTCCTGCATCCGCGCGATCCGCGAAGCCATCGTCGCGATGTTCCGCGCGCCCTCGATCCCCTTGCGATGGACCGACATCCTCCTCGCCCTCGCGGTGGGCTACTCGTGGTCCCTCGGCGTGCACATGGTCGCGATCGCCATGCCGACCATGCATCTCGATGCGGCCTACTACTATTCCTTCTGGGGCTACCGGGAAACCGCGCCGGCCTGGGACCCCGGACACTGGGTCCTGCTCGCCTTCAGCATGGGCGTGCTGACCCCCGTGCTCGAGGAGTTCTTCTTTCGCGGGATGCTCCTCGGCGCCTGGCGCGCCCGGCGCTCGCTCATCGCCTCGGTCCTGCTCTCTTCCTTCGTTTTCGGGATCATCCACGGCCGCACGACGGTCCTAGCCTTCGGCTTCGGCATCGTCTTCGCCCTGCTCTTCATCCGCTACCGCAGCCTCTGGCCCGGGATCATCGTCCACGGCGTGCACAACGTCCTGCAGGTCACGCCGGGACTGATCTCGTTCACGCAGGAGAAAGCCCGCTCCGAAATCACCTCCTGGACGGCCTGGACCACGGAGATCGCGCTCACGGCCGCGTTCTTCCCGCTGGCCTACCTCTTCTGGCGCCGCTTCCGCCCGGGTTGAGCCGCACCCCGCCATGGAATCCGGCAGCAGGTTCCGCGAGGAGGTGAGGCTCGCCGCGGAAGGGCGGCGCTTCGGGCGGATCGTGCTCATCCGGCCCCTTTCGTTCGCGTTCCTCACCGCCGCGGCCGTGGCCGCGTCCGTCCTGGTCGTGACCTACCTCTTTCTCGCCACCTACGCGAAGAAGGCCTCCCTCGCCGGCGCGCTCGTCCCCGCCTCCGGCGCGATCCGCGTGCTCGCCCCGCAGGCCGGGCTCGTCCGCGAGCGGCGCGTCCGCGAAGGCGAGCGCGTGGCTGCCGGGGAGGCGCTCCTTCGCCTCGTCGACGAGCGCGCGACCGCCGGCGGGCAATCCTTGCGCGCCGCCACGACACGCCTAGCC
This sequence comes from uncultured Pseudomonadota bacterium, assembly GCA_937898635.1. Taxonomy (GTDB): domain Bacteria; phylum Pseudomonadota; class Gammaproteobacteria; order Burkholderiales; family Usitatibacteraceae; genus FEB-7. The sequence continues at coordinate 5,380 of CALEJW010000223.1, forward strand.
GAGGAAAGCGCGGCGAGGCTCCGCGGGCAACGCGACGAGGTCCTTGCCGCCGCCGTGAGCGAGCGCGAGTCGCTGCGCCGCCGCATAGCCGGGCTCGAGGCCGAGCGGGCGCAGATCGAAGGCGAGCTCGAGGCGATCGCCGCACGGGAGGCGCTCGCGAGCCGCTCGCTCGACCGCTACGCGAGCCTCGAGCGGCGCGGCTTCGTCTCCCCCGCGCAGCGCCAGCAGAAGGAGGAGGACTTCCTCGATCACCGCTCGCGGCGCCATGCCGGGACGCGCGCGCGGCTCGCGATCGAGCGCGAGATCGCGTCCCTCGGCATCGCATTGGCCGAGTCCCGCTCCCGTTCGCGCGCCCAGGCCGCCGCGCTGGAGGCCCAGCTCGCCGCCCTCGAGCGGGAGCAGGTGGAGCGGCGCGCGCAATCCGACGTCGTGGTCAACGCGCCCGCCGCGGGGACGGTGGCCGCCGTCCTCGTCGAGCCCGGGCAGGTGGTCGGCCCGGGGACGAGCCTCCTCACGCTGCTGCCGGAAGGCTCTCCGCTGCAGGCGCACCTCTTCGCGCCTTCGCGCGCCGTCGGCTTCATCCGCGCCGGCCAGGAGGTGCGCCTGCGCTTCCCCGCCTTTCCCTACCAGAAGTTCGGCAACCACCGCGCGCGCGTGCTCTCGATCTCGCGCAGCGCGATCGCACCGTCGGAACTGGGGATGCTGCCGCCGGAGGGAGCGCGCGAGCCGCTCTATCGCGTCAAGGTCGCGCTCGACTCCCAGACGGTTCTCGCCTACGGGCGCGCCGAGCCGCTGCAGGCGGGCATGCAGGTGGAGGCCGACGTGCTGCTCGACCGGCGCCGCCTCGTCGAGTGGGTGTTCGAGCCGCTCCTCGGTCTCGCCGGAAAGGCGTGAGGTGACGCGCCTGGACTTCGGCGGCGGGCGGCGCCTGCCCGTCTTCCTGCAGACCGAGGCGGCCGAGTGCGGGCTCGCGAGCCTCGGCATGGTTGCGAGCTACCACGGGCACCGCATCGACCTCGCGGGCCTGCGGCGGCGCTTCACGCTCTCGCTCAAGGGCGCGACCCTCGCCTACCTGATGCAGGTGGCCGGGCGGCTCCACCTCGCGCCGCGTCCCCTGCGGCTGGAGCTGGACGAGCTCGCGAAGCTGCGCACGCCCTGCATCCTGCACTGGGACCTCAACCACTTCGTGGTGCTGCGCGCCGCGGGCCCCCGCGAGGCGGTCGTCCACGACCCCGCCTTCGGCGTGCGGCGATTGTCGATGGCGGAGGTGTCGAAGCATTTCACCGGCGTCGCGCTCGAGCTCGTGCCCACGGCGCAGTTCCGTCCCGCGGACGAACGCCGCCGCGTGCGCCTGGCCGACCTCACGGGGCCCGTCACCGGGCTCGCGCGCTCGCTCGCGCAGGTGCTGCTCCTCGCACTCGCGCTGCAGGCCTTCGCGATCCTCGCGCCCTTCTACATGCAGTGGGTCGTGGACGGCGCGGTCGTCTCCGCCGACCGGGACCTCCTCGCCGTGCTGGGCCTGGGCTTCCTCCTGCTCGCGGCGATCCAGGTGGCCGTGGGGGCGCTGCGCTCCTGGGTCGTGCTCTACCTCGGCACGACGCTGAACCTCCAGTGGCTCGCGAACGTCTTCTCCCACCTGCTGAAGCTTCCCGTCGCGTGGTTCGAGAAGCGCCACCTGGGCGACGTGGTGTCGCGCTTCGGCGCGGTGACGACGATCCAGCGCACCCTCACCTCGAGCTTCGTCGAGGCCGTGATCGACGGGGTGATGGCGCTCGCCACGCTCGCCATGATGCTCGTCTACAGCGGCGCGCTCACGGCGATCGCGGCGGCGGCGGTGGCGGCCTACGCGGCCTCCCGCGCCGCCTTCTACGCGCCGCTGCGCCGCGCGACCGAGGAGCACATCGTGCAGGCCGCGCGCCAGCAGAGCCACTTCCTCGAGACGGTGCGGGGCGTGCAGTCGATCAAGCTCTTCGGGCGGCAGGAGGAACGCCGCTCAGGCTGGCTGAACCTCGTGGTCGACGCGATGAACCGCGACCTCGTGGTCCAGAAGCTCACCCTCGGCTTCCGCAGCGCGAACGGCCTCGTCTTCGGCGCCGAGCGGATCGCGGTCGTCTGGGTCGGCGCGCTCCTCGTCCTCGATTCCGCGTTCTCGGTGGGCATGCTCTTCGCGTTCATGGCCTACAAGGAGCAGTTCTCGGCGCGCGTGGCGGGGCTCATCGACAAGCTGATCGAGCTCAAGATGCTGCAGCTCCAGGGCGAGCGGCTCGCCGACATCGTGCTCACGCCCGCGGAGGAAGAGGCCGTTTCGCCCGCGCCCTGCGTGGCCGAGGCCTCCCTCGAGGTGCGCGACCTTTCCTTCCGCTATTCCGACACGGAGCCCTTCGTGCTGAAGAACTGCGCCTTTCGCATCGAGCCCGGGGAGTCGGTCGCGATCGTCGGCGCATCGGGCGGCGGCAAGACCACCCTCGTGAAGCTGATGCTGGGGCTCCTCTCGCCGACCGATGGGCAGGTCCTGGTGGGCGGCGTCGACCTGCAGCGCCTCGGCGTGGACGCCTACCGCCGCCTCGTGGGAACGGTCATGCAGGACGACCTCCTCTTCGCCGGCTCCATCGCGGACAACGTGAGCTTCTTCGATCCGGCGCCCAGCCAGGAGGCGATCGAGCGCTGCACGAGGCTCGCCGCGGTGCACGAGGACATCCTCGCGATGCCCATGGGCTACCACACGCTCATCGGCGACATGGGCGCCGCGCTCTCCGGCGGCCAGCGCCAGCGCATCCTCCTCGCCCGCGCGCTCTACAAGCAGCCGCGCATCCTCTTCCTCGACGAGGCGACGAGCGCGCTGGACGTGCAGCGCGAGCGCCAGGTGAACGAGGCGATCCGGGGGCTCAA